>JAYZCF010000054.1:0-6139 GCA_036338455.1 Planctomycetota bacterium | reverse complement strand
AGTGGTGGTGTGAGTCGATCTTCATGCTCATATTCAACCTTGCCCGTATTTCGTTGATCTCATCGGTCTTACCATGGTTCTTCCGGTTATGAGAGTTATACTTCAAGTCGGTGGAGAGGTAGATCGTTTTGACACAAACGTGGGATTTGATCAAGTTGTCTGTTGCTCGACGTTGTCTGGCACCCGGAGTTGTCTGGCTGACGACCGATTTTTAAAGAACTGACTTAAAGAACTGACAAACAGAACGATGGCAAGACGAACGGCCTGGATTGGCGATCAACTCGATGAACTGCAGGAACTAGGCCTGTTGCGGAAACTGCAGACGCGCGAGAGTCCGCCCGTATCTGGGATGATTCAAATCGACGGCCAATCACTGATCAATTTCGGTTCCAACGACTACCTGTCTCTGGCGGCCGATGAGCGTTTGGTTGATGCGGTCAAGCATTTTAGCGGTCAACTCGGATGGGGCTCGGCGGCCAGCGGCCTGATCAGCGGTCGGGGAACGTTGCACCGTCGCCTGGAAGAGGAATTGGCCGAATTCTACCAAACCGAGGCGGCCCTGCTTTTTCCCACGGGGTTTGCCGCCAATGTCGGGGTGGTTACCAGTTTGGTGGGCGCAGGGGATACGGTTTTCAGTGATCAATTGAATCATGCAAGTATCATTGATGGGTGCCGACTTTCGGGGGCGACGATCGTCGTCTATCGACATAACGACGTCGAGCATCTGGCGGAACAGCTGGAGTCGAGTCCGGCTTCCGGCCGCCGGTTAGTCATTACGGATGCCCTCTTCAGTATGGATGGTGATCTGGCTTGTTTGGAGTCGTTGGCCAAGCTGGCCGACCAGCATCGAGCCATGTTCGTCGTCGATGAAGCTCATGCAACCGGTGTGTTGGGGGCCGATGGTCGCGGGGCCTGTCAGCAGGCCGGTATCGAGTCTGAAGTGGACTTGCGAGTCGGTACCCTAAGCAAGTCTTTTGGCAGTATGGGAGGTTACATCGCTGGGTCGCGTCAAATGATCCAGTGGGTTTATAACCGGGCCCGTTCCTACATGTTTTCTACTGCCCAGCCAGAGGCCATCTCGGCGGCAACTTTGGCGGCACTCGAGGTGATCCGCTGCGAGCCCGAACGTCGGCAACAGCTTCTGCAGCGAGCCGCACAATTGCGGGAACGCTTGGAAGCAATGGGCCTTGATGTGGGGCAATCAACCACACAGATCGTACCGATTGTCCTCGGGGATAACGAGCTCGCCGTCGCTACCAGCGCTCGGCTGAGAGAGCTCGGTATGTTTGTTCCGGCCATCCGGCCGCCGGCCGTTCCCAGCCGCTTAGCGCGACTGCGCATCAGTCTCTGTTCGGGGCATACAGAAAAGCAACTGGATCAACTCTGCGACTCCCTCTCGATATTGAAACACCCGGGTTGAAGGGGCGCTGCGGGGTGGTCTACATCATTATCGTGAGTGCAGCGAGCGGTAGAGACGTCGAGCCAAATCGGTTATTGTGAAGTCGCCTTGTTGGCCGTGAGTCCGATCCTAACCGTTCTGTGGAATCCTGATGAAAACCCTGATTCGAAATGCCCACGTTGTATTGCCTGAAGAGACCGCTGTGACATCCGTGTTGATCGATGGCAAGACCATTGCCGCGGTGGATCCAGCAATCCATACCGGAGCAGATGTCGCATTGGACGCCACCGGGCGGTGGTTGATACCGGGCGTCGTGGACGATCAGGTTCATTTCAGGGAGCCTGGCCTGACCCAAAAAGAAGATCTGCACCATGCCAGCCGGGCATGTGCCAAAGGTGGCGTGACCAGTTTCCTGGAGATGCCCAACACGATACCCAACACAGTAGATGGTCGGGCACTGGAAGAGAAATTGGCGATGGCTCAGGGAAAGTGCCTTGTTAATTACGGGTTTTATATTGGCGCGACGCTGGATAATCTTGCCGAGCTTAAATCCGTTACCCGGACGCCAGGAATCAAAATTTTCATTGGCTCCAGCACAGGCAATCTGCTGGTGGATGACCAGCAGGTTCTGGAAGAGATATTTGCCGAGACGCGATTGCCGATTTGCGCGCACTGCGAGGATGAGGCGACGGTTCGAGCCAACGCTGAAAAATATTCGGCAGAGACAGACGTCGCCTTTCATTCGCGGGTTCGAGATCATGAGGCTGCTCTCATCGCAACCCGTCGATCGATTGACCTGGCTCTGCGCCACCAGCACCCGTTTCATGTTCTGCATGTTTCGACAGCGGCCGAGATCGAAGAGATTCACCAAGCCGGCGATCTGATCACGGGCGAAGTCTGTCCGCACCATCTCTTTTTTAATGTCGATGACTACGAACGCCTTGGCTCTTTGGTGAAGATGAATCCTTCGATCAAGAACCGGGAGGACAACGAGGCGCTTTGGCAAGCCCTGATTGATGGCAAATTGCAGGTAGTGGCGACCGATCATGCGCCGCACACACGCGAGGAAAAACGGCAGCCGTACCCGACCTGTCCCTCCGGTTTGCCCGCCGTGGAAAATTCTCTGGCCCTGATGCTGAACGAGGTGAACCGCGGGCGTATCGATATGCGGCAAGTGGTTCACTGGATGTGTGTTGAACCATCTCGGATTTGGCATCTTCGTAACAAGGGGGCTATCCGCGCAGGTTATGATGCGGATCTCGCTTTGATTGATATGGACGCACCGCACCCGATTTTGCACGGCAATCAGCAAACCAAGTGCGGTTGGAGTCCGTGGCATGGTGAAACATTGCAAGGTTCTGTGGTGCAAACTTGGGTCATGGGACGCGAGGTGTTTCGCAAAGCTCACGGGCAGGAGACGTTTTCTGCAGACCACCATTCGGGGCATGAAATCGAATTCACGCACGACCTCACGTGACTCTCTCCGTATTTAGTCGCTTCGTCTTGCTCAGCCCTTAGCGGGTCGTCGGCACGTTTTTCCACATCCCTTTGCCGGTCGGCAGCTGGCCCGCTTCGTTGCGGTTGAAGGCTGGTCGGGTTTCAAAAAACCGTATGCGTGCAACTTGCGTCGAACTGGTCTCACCAACTAGAATCTTTGTTTGCATTTGGCTGCTTGGCAAACTGATATGAGTGGTTCCCACAAATGAAAATCGTTGATACGGACAATGTTGGTAAGATCTTGCAGCAGGCACTCGATGCCGGTGAGGGCTTGCTGCGGTTGACGCCGACTTGGGTTCCCCGAAGTTTCCTGCATCCGGGCAAACGGATCCGCCTGCACCCCGATGATTATTACGCTTTGGGCGCAGAACGCGGGGGGATTGATGAGCGCTGGTTCTCCAGCACCACCGAAGCAGCCAACGACAGCCGATTATGGCACGAGGGTCTCAGCTTTTGCCAATTTGAAGATCAGCAGTTCCTGTTGCGTGATGCCGTCTCGGAGGCGGGCGCCGACTTGGTAGGCGCCGACATCTGGGAGAAGTACGGGCGCTGGCCAGTTTACTCCAAGTTTTTTGATAACATGGGTCCGATTCCCCATCATATGCATCAAAGCCAGGAGGATGCTGCCCTCGTGGGGCGCGAAGGGAAGCCGGAAGCTTATTACTTTCCACCTCAGTACAACAACTGTGATAACCATTTCCCCCATACTTTTATGGGGCTGGAGCCTGGCACCACGCGCGAGGACCTGAGACGCTGTCTGGAAAATTGGAATTCCGGCGATAACGGTATCTTGGACCTTTCCAAAGCTTATCGCTTGAAGCGGGGAACCGGTTGGCTGATTCCACCGGGAGTGCTGCATGCACCGGGTTCGCTCTGCACTTATGAACCGCAATGGGGAAGCGACGTTTTCGGCATGTTCCAAAATATCGTGGAAGGCCGTTATGTCCCTTGGGATCTGTTGGTCAAGGATGTTCCGACTGACAAGCAGCAGGATCTGGACTTCATTATTGGTCAACTTGATTGGGAAAAAAATGTGGACCCGGAATTCAAGGATCATAATTACCTGGAGCCGATTGTCGCCGAAGAGGGCGCTGGTTGGTTGGATCGTTGGGTGGTTTATGGTCACGTGGGTGGGGAACAACTGTTCAGCGCCAAGGAATTGACGTTGCAGCCGGGTGCTTCATGCACCCTGCAAGATCCAGGTGCCAGTGGCTGGATTACGGTTCAGGGAACGGGAAAAATGGGCCCGCTAAACCTGCAGACCCCGGTCCTCATTCGGTTTGGTGAATTGACCGAAGACGAAGTCTTTATTACCAGCGAAGCAGCCCGACGAGGTGTCGAAATCAAGAACACGGGTTCCGAGCCATTGGTCGGAATCCGCTATTTTGGGCCGAATGCGCATCCCCAGATGCCGGCGGTCGGTGATCACAAAAACCATCAATAGATCGAGGTAGAAGAATCGATGAGTAATACTTACCCGAAATTGCACAATGCCATGTGGCCAGGGCTTGTTGGAAAAGCCAGCCAGGGTGGGGATGAACCCGATCTCAGCCTCGATACGATGTTGGAATTGACGTCGGCTGCTGAGGTCGACGGGCAGAAATTTGAAGGGATCGATTATTTTCTGTTCCACCCTCACACGGACCCGGACGCCAGTGACGATGAATTGAAGGCGATCGCTGACAAGATTGCGAGTTATGACCTCAAGGTCGGATCTCTGGTGGCACCTGTCTGGCCGGGGACGGTGGGCGGATCCTCGATGGGCAGTGATGAGGATCGGGACAATTTTGTCTTGGCGGTAGAAAAGGCCTGTCGCATTGCCAAGGTGTTTAACGAACATGGGGTTCGGCAATACGGTGTGATCCGGATCGATTCGGCTGAAGGCGTAGAAGCTTGGGCACAGGATCCCTCCACGGGCACCGAAGCGATTGCTGAGACCTTTCGCCGGGCCGCCAAGGTGGCGGCAGATCACGGCGAGCGATTGGCCGCTGAAGGAGAAATTTGTTGGGGGGGGATGCACTCGTGGAAAGATATGTTGCGATTGCTTGAAGCGGTGGGGATGCCCGAAACGGTTGGTTTTCAGGCGGATCTGGCACATACCTATCTCTACCTGCTCGGATACAACTCACCGGAAAACGCTTTGCTGCAAGAAGATCATTCCGAGCAGGAATTCTGGGAAGCTTATCAGCAGATGACGGATGCACTTCGGCCATGGACGATCGATTTTCATGTGGCTCAAAACGATGGATCAGTGCACGGGACAGGTGACCATGATAAGACCGGCCGGCATTGCCCGGCCGATGACCCAGGGGGAAAGCTTGATATCGTCAAATGTTCTTCTTACTGGTTGGACGGTGCCGGGCAGCGTGGAATCGAGCATATCTGTTGGGACGGTTGCATGTTCCCCAACGCAACCCTCGAGAGCCCTCAGACTTGGAACACAATTTTAAAGACAATGATCGATGTGCGCGACGCGTCTGGTTGGTCGTAATGCCTGACGGAGAAACCCGCACAGCGAATTGATCCGTGTGCGGGGTGCGGTTGTTGGCAGATTTGTTTAGTTGGGATTGAGAAAATGAAAGACCTAAATATTGGAATGATTGGTTATGGGTTTATGGGTCGTGCGCACACGAACGCGTACAAGCGAGTCAATGATTTTTTTGACCTCGAGTATCGCCCGGTCCTGAAAGCTGCCTGTGCTCGTAACGCAGGGCCGGCTCAGGAATTTGCCGATCAGTGGGGTTATGAATCGATCGAGACGGATTGGCGCAAATTGATTGCCAGAGATGACATTGATGCGGTTGATATTTGTGTACCCAACAACCTGCATCGAGAAATTTCCATTGCCGCGGCCGAGGCTGGAAAGATGATCCTTTGCGAAAAGCCGATCGCCATGAATACGGCGGAGGGTGAGGAGATGTGCGAGGCTGTGGAAAAGGCCGGTGTGGCCAATATGGTCTGGTACAATTACCGTCGCATCCCGGCAGTGACCCACGCCCGCAACATCGTGGCTTCGGGAAAACTCGGGCGGATCTTTCACTATCGGGCCAACTTCCTGCAGGATTGGACGATCGCCGAAGACCTGCCTCAAGGTGGGAATGCCCTCTGGCGGTTGGACGTGGAAGCTGCCGGTAGTGGTGTTACGGGGGACCTGCTGGCCCATTGCATCGATACGGCTATCTGGTTGAACGGTTCGATCAATCATGTTTCCGCGATGACCGAAACATTCGTCAAAGAGCGTGT
>JAYZCF010000053.1:0-11402 GCA_036338455.1 Planctomycetota bacterium | reverse complement strand
GGCCAAGTTGTTGATTTCCGTCCATTTGCTCTTCCTTTTTTTCTCGATCGCGATCTGTTGACGGATCCACTTTTGTTCCTTGTCAGAGAACTGGTTGAGGTTAAACCTCATCTCTTTTCCCTTGACCTTGATGATCGCCGTGGCCCCTTCGAGTCCTTTCAGTTGGCCCTCCACAACCGTGGAGCCATCCTCGGCAAGGAAGGGGCGGTCAAGCGAAAAAGAACCGGAAACTCCCGGCGCGACATCGTTTTGTGCCATCGCTTGATGAGCCAAGCAGGAAAGAATCACTGCCAATGTGAACAGGCCCGACAAACGGTTCAGCGTAATGTGATGAAACATGCTCATGAGATGGATGGCCCTCGGATGGTTAATCTCCAGATTAATCACTTCATTTCGTTATAGAGATGTACGTTTTACCGGGCAAAATGTTCGCCTCGCCCCTGCGACCATGAACGTAGTTTGCTATGGCCGTTTGTCCAGCAGGTCCTCCGCTCGTTGGCCCGGCGGTACGTCCTTGAGATTCATGGAGCGGCGATACTGCTCCATGATATGGCGCCGTGAGACCTGTTCACACCGGATGCCTACATTCTCCACGATTTGCGAAGAAAAAAACAAGGGCAGGTCAACAATCCAGTATTCGGAATCGGGGTAGAACCGGTCCCAGGGCTCAAAAAAAGAACGAATGGTGGTCCGTGCAGTGAGTTGCTTTCCCTGGTGCGGCCCGGAAATGGCAACCCCGGTTAAAGGGTTCCATACGGATCCGCTCTGACGATCGCTGAAACCCTTCGGGTGAGTTTCAAACGTCAAGGTTTCTCCCTCCAATTCCCGGTCAAAAATCGTGGCCTCCCCGTTTGCTTCCCGAAAGACGACGACGATCGGCTCGCCGGCGAATTGGTCGTTCAAAACGGGTTGATGCGTCAATTGATCGAACCGCCAGGCCCGGGGCTGTTCTTCCACTTCCCTCATCGCGATCAGGAACCTGCCCAGGCGTCCTTGGTAATACTTATTGTCGTAGAAACGGGTCATGGGCGGCAACGTCATCACCGTGGTTAATGGATGACTCTGTTTCCAAGTCTTCCAATCGGTTAATACGGTTGGAATAACCTGCAAGGTCTGCCCCTGGCGCTGACCCTGCATCGCTTTGCCCAGCATCTGACTCCATAACGAACCGGAGGATCGGTCCTTCAGGACCAGAGCGCGTTGCCAGATGTCTCCCGATCCAAAGAGCGTCAGTACCTCGTCTTCCTGCTGCCGGTCATACACGATGCCGTTGAAGGAAAACTGTCACCAGGTGACCAGAATGGGGCGATCACCCAAGTAGTCGTTGATGACTTCCTGTTTGGGCCCCGTCATCTGGTTGAGCGGGTAGGCGCGGTAATCACCATTCAGGGCGACACCGATTACCAGGTCGTTCTCCTTGACGAAATCCGAGGATGCCATATCGGCCGCTCGCTCAATGGGAGGTTCGGTGATCGGTTGTTGAACCAGTTTGGCTGGAATTGGACGAAAGTCTGTACCGGCTTCGGTAGATTCTTGGTTACTGCCTGCGCAGCCGGCGCCTAACAGTAAGGCGCTTGCCAGATAGGCGACTGCCAGGAGCGTGCATGGCCCGCTTCGTTGACGGGGGAGCCTACTTGCCCGCTGGATAAGCTGTGAGAATCGAGACACACTGACTCCTCGGTTCAGCCCGCCGATTGACAGCCTGCCTCTGCCTTGACGAGTTTGGGTCATTTGCGGAATTCGGTCATCAGACGACCTGCAGGACTTGTTGAATATTATTGCGGTCAACGGGTTGAATGATACCTTTTTCAGTGATGATTGCTTCAATGTAGTCGGCGGGTGTCACGTCAAAGGCTGGATTGTAAACCTCAATACCGTGAGGGGCCGTCCGTCGGCCAAAGCCGTGTGTGATTTCTTCGGCCTGCCGCTCTTCAATCGGGATTTCATCTCCCGTTTGCAGCGACAGGTCAAAGGTACTGCTGGGCGCCGCGATGTAGAAAGGGATACCGTGGGCTCGAGCCAAGACGGCGACCGAGTATGTACCAATCTTGTTGGCCGAATCCCCGTTGGCCGCAATCCGGTCCGCCCCGGTGACAACGGCCTGGATCTTACCCTCTTTCATCACTTGGGCGGCCATGGAGTCGCAGATCAATGTGGCATCAATTCCACGCTGCAATAATTCCCAGGCGGTCAAACGGGCGCCCTGTAATAAGGGTCGGGTCTCGTCCACGAAGACGTGAAGAGATCGACCTTGATCCTGCGCCGTGAAAAAAACACTCAGAGCGGTGCCGTATTCGGCGGTGGCCAGTCCTCCCGCATTGCAGTGAGTCAGGACGCCGTGGACCTCCTCACCGAGCAGCTCGGCACCAAACCTTCCAATCGCTCGGCACATCTCTCGGTCTTCCCGATGGATGGCGCGGGCTTCGTCGAGCATCCTTGCCGTGACATCGTTCAGGGTCAATTCGCCGCGGAGAGAGAGGCAGAGCTGGTGCATTCGGTCCAACGCCCAGAACAGGTTGACCGCCGTTGGTCGGCTGGCAGCCAAGTAATCCCGTGTTTGGCTGGCACGATCAAAGTAAGCTTGCTCATTCTGAGGGTCGGCCGACTGCAGTCCGATTACGTACCCGTAGGCGGCGGCAATTCCGATCGCCGGGGCACCCCGTACTCGCAACATTTTGATCGCTTCCCAGACGGTTTCCACATCTCGGCATTCGACCTGCTTGATTTCAGCAGGCAACACCGTTTGATCAATCAGTACCAGGTAGCCCTCGACAGCGCAACCTAGCCATTGAAGGGTTTCAAGTTGGCTGTCTTTGGAGGACATGTTTCCTGGTGACTCCCGATCGACCATCAGAGCGATGCTTGCAGTTTTTCGTCTTTGGCCGAAATCTTGCCGACCAATTTTTCTTTGAATTCCGCCAAGGCGGCTTGCAAGTCGGTGTCGGCGGTGGCCATGATCTGGACGGCGAATAGCCCAGCGTTTCTTGGGCCGCCCATTCCGACCGCCATCGAGGCGACTGGCACATCGCCTGGCATCTGCACGGTGGAGAGGAGGGAGTCCATCCCGCCTAGGTCAGCCGTGGGAACAGGTAGCCCGATGACGGGAAGTGTCGTGTGGGCCGCCACAACCCCGGCCAGGTGGGCTGCTCCCCCTGCGGCTGCGATGATCACCTGCAGTCCTCGCTCCCGTGCGCTGGTCGCGTATTCGGAAACGATATGGGGTGTGCGGTGAGCACTCATGACGCGGACTTCATAACCGACGTCAAACTCATCCAAAGCCTTGGCAACCGCGTTGATCTTGGGCCAGTCACTGTCGCTGCCCATGACAATACCGACTCGTGTCGATTTGCTGTTCATATGATTTTCTCTTCCTGCGTCTCTGTCGGCCGTTTACCGACCGGGGGAATAAACCTGGGACACCCGTTTCGGTTCCCTTTCTACCAGCCCTATAAACTAAGAGATTTGGATTAATTTCCTATCCCCTTATTGCCCTTTCCTGGGACAGGTTCCCGATCCGCTGGGACGCGTGGAAAAGGCCTTTATTGTGGTATCGTGCCTTCGCTTTTTAGCGCACTGGAGGTTTGACTCTGCTCGATCGGATCACCCGATGTTCGCCCTAGGCAATCCGGATATAATCGCCGAAGCCGGTTTCTGGCGATTTTGGTTCTCGCCAGGCCATCCACCATTTCCTCTGGACGCTTCCATGCCCAAACTATCCACCCGTGCTGAGGCCTTGCCCGCTTCACCGATCCGTAAACTCGTCCCCCTGGCCGATGCCGCCGAGAAGCGGGGCGTGGGTGTTTATTACCTGAATATTGGACAGCCAGACATTCCTACCCCGCCCCAATTCTTTGAGGCGGTTGATCAGAGTGAGATCGCGGTTTTGGCTTACAGCCATTCGGCGGGAAATGAATCATTGCGACAGCACATCGCCGATTATTACCAGCGATTGGGACAGGGGATCCAGCCGGATCAGATCATCGTGACGACCGGGGCATCGGAAGCTCTCAGTTTCGTTTTTGCGGCCATTACCAATCCGTCAGACGAGATCATCGTACCCGAGCCGTTCTACGCCAATTACAACTCATTTTCGTTGGCCAAGGATGCCAAGGTCGTTCCTGTAACCACCCATATCGAAAATGATTTTGCCTTGCCTTCGATCGATGCATTTCGCGAAAAGATCAACGAACGGACGCGGGCAATCCTGATCTGTAATCCTGGGAACCCGACCGGCATTATTTACACCCGAGAAGAACTCGAGGCCTTGCGTGACTTGGCCAAGGAGCACGATTTGTTCTTGATTGCTGATGAAGTTTATCGAGAGTTTGCCTACGATTCCTCACAACAGCTTTCCATTCTCGGTTTCGACGGCGTGGATGAGAACGTGATCGTGATTGATTCGATCTCGAAGCGATTTTCTGCGTGTGGGGCCAGGATCGGTTGCGTGATCAGCCGCAACACCGAATTGATGGATGTGATCATGAAGATGGCCCAGGCGAGGCTTTCTCCACCTACCTTTGGCCAGATGGGGGCCGAGGCGGCTTACCAGTTGCCCGCCTCTTATTACCAAGAAGTCGTCGATGAATACCGAGGTCGGCGAGATGTGCTCAAGGAATCGCTGGCCGAGATTCCTGGTGTCGTTTGCCCCAACATCAACGGCGCTTTTTACGCGATGGTCCAGTTGCCGGTCGAGAGTGCTGAAGATTTTTGCCACTGGTTGTTGGACGAGTTTGAGCATGAAGGGAAAACGGTCATGTTGGCACCAGGTGCTGGTTTTTATGCAACACCAGGGTTGGGTGCAGACCAGGTGCGCATTGCCTACGTTCTCAATCAGGAGGATTTGCGTTCGGCGATGGCATGTCTGGCCGCCGGTTTAAAGGCATATCGGGCCAGAACCGAATCGATCGATGCTGCATCCTGATGTTCGCCGATTTCCTGTACGGATGTTTCGGGAAATCAATCCTCAGAGGGGTCCGGAATTTTGTCGCTGACCCGAACGCGCTGTTGATCCAGCTCGTTCTTAGAGTCCGAAGCGCCCCGCTTCTCCAGAACCATGCGAATCGGTATTTCGCCGAAATTGACTGTGTCTCGCAGGACACCGAGCAGGTATTTTCGATACGATTTGGGAAATGCATCCGGGTCATTACATTTCAGGACGATTGTCGGAGGCTGGATTCCGATCTGGGTCGCGTAGTAGATTTTCGGGCGTCGTCGGTTGACGATCGGTGGCGGATGATGGTCCAGGGCCGAGCGGATGATCTTGTTCAAGCGAGGTGTGCTGACCCGGTCCAGTGATTGCTTGTGGAGCATCTGGGCATGATTCAGCATTTTCTTGACGTTGCGACCGTCCTGGGCCGTGATAAAGGCAATTGGAACGTTCCAAAGTGAGCCGAAATTATCACGGAGGTAATTTGCCCATCGTTCGGTGGGCATATGTTCGGCCATCAAATCCCATTTATTGACCACCAAAATGCAAGGTTTGTAATAAGACTCGATGTAGGAACAGAGTTTGCGATCTACCTTGCTGATCCTTTGACTGCAATCGAACATCATTAAGACGACGTCCGCGTGCCGAATGGATCGATGAGCCCGATGGGTTCCGTAAAAATCGATATCCGTCCGGACACTTTTCCCTTTTCGAAGTCCCGGGGTGTCGATCGCTACAAAGGACTTTCCATCAATTTCGATTCTGACGTCAACACTGTCGCGGGTTGTGTCGGCTACGGGGCTGACAATCATCCGCTCCGATTCCGTGATCGTGTTGATGAGTGTGCTCTTGCCAACATTTCGTCGTCCGACAATTGCCAGTTTCATCTCGGGGGCTTGCAGTTCGTCTTCCCCAGCCGTTTCGAAATCGGGCAGATTTTCTCGGATCTTCTCGAGCACGGCCTGTTTGTGCCGATTGTTTTTGGCACTGCAGACGACCGGTTCCCCCATGCCCAACGAAAAAAATTCACTCGACTCGATTTCCCAGTTTTGCCCGTCACATTTGTTGGCCACCAGAAAAACGGGTTTCTTAATATTTCTCAGCCGGCGGGCGACGGTTTGATCGAGGGCCGTGACCCCGTCGCGAGCATCGACGACAAACATCAAGACGTCAGCCCCCTGGATGCCCAGCTCAATCTGTTGCTCGATCTCTTCATCCAGTTCATCGACATCATTGATTCCGATACCGCCCGTATCGACGATTTCAAAATATCGCCCTTTTTCTTGCAATAAGAAGGTCATGCGATCTCGCGTGACGCCGGCCATGTCGTCGACGATGGCCAAGCGGCGGCCAGCCAGCCAATTAAAGATGCTGGATTTTCCGACATTTGGCCGGCCGACGATTGAAATTTGCGGGATGGACATGGTCGAATGAATCTGGCGCGTTCGGGGGAAACGACGTGTTGACGGTTCAACCGGTCTTAGCTGGCTGGTCAGGGGCGTCAAATTTTTTTCAAATGATAGCCGAAACTCAAACGGCGGTGACGGGCTAATCCATTGAACAGTCAAAAAGATGACAACAAAAACGTGAAGTCGTGGCCGACGGCCAATCTGGTAAAACAGCAACTTACCAGTTTGGGACGATTCGGCATGACAGATCTCCCCCGCCCGACCGGCCGCTGGGTGCTGGATGAAGAGCAGCCAGCCGGTGAGCCAGCCCAAGCCGTAGCCGAGTCTGCTGTGCTGGTGGAACCGTCGCGGACAGCTGATGCTGCCGACACACCGACGGTGGCGACACCAGGGACGACTCGGGAGGATTCGTCAAGCCGTTTGGCTGACAACGCAACGATTGCAGCCGGTACCGTCCAAAGCAAAGTTGCCCGCTCTCTGCCGGATGTTCCTTACCCGGACCTTGTCCCGCGCGATCGACGTTCGAGGGAGCTGGAGATCTTGTCGAATCAGGTAAGTGGCTGTGTCCGTTGTGAAGAGCTGGCCAGCTGCCGCACTCGAACCGTATTCGGGGCGGGTAATCCGACTGCCCGGCTCTGTTTCCTGGGGGAGGGCCCAGGTGTCGAGGAAGATCGTCAGGGTGTGCCGTTTGTGGGAGCTGCGGGTCAGCTACTGGACAAGATCATCGAGGCTTGTGGGATGCAGCGCGATGACGTATACATCATGAATTGTGTCAAGTGCCGGCCACCGGGCAATCGCAATCCGGATAGTGCGGAACTGGATCATTGCTGGCCTTATGCCGTTGGGCAGCTGGAAATTCTCCAGCCGGAGTTTATCTGTTGCCTCGGTAGCGTGGCAGCCAAGACGCTGCTGGAAACTCACCTTTCGATCGGCCGCTTGCGGCAGAGCTTTCACCAATACCGTGGCAGCCGGGTGATGGTGACCTATCACCCCGCCTATCTTTTGAGAAATCCGGACGCCAAGAAACTGGTTTGGGACGACATGAAGTTGCTGATCCGGGAAATGGGGATTTGACGGTTCCACCGACAAAACCTGCATGAAATGCCTCGCTCGGTCCAGGAAACGCAAAAATCCAGCTCCCAAAGCAGGGGTGGAACAACCCGCAAATTCCGGATGTCAGACCGTGTTGACCGAAAGAAAAGAAGGAAAAAAACCAATTTTCTTGCTGCAATCCTAAGCGGCAATTAACATTAAGAACGGAATTAAATTTACGTCGAAATAGATCTGTACAGGGCCTGTTTGTTGGCAGGCTTTTAAACAACTGGATGCGTTCATCAAATAAACGCGCGATCAAACAGCTCTGACGGGAGAAAATACGAAATGGCTAGTCGCCCTTACCGGTATGCAATCATGTCTATGGTGGTTGCCTGTCTTACCCTTGCAAGTTCGATCGGATTTTGTCAGGACCCGCCTGATCCGGGTTCAGGTGGTATTGAGATCGATGTCAATGGGATTCTGCATTCCCGTACCCTTTTGGATCAATCGGGGCAATTGACGCGTCAACGTCTCAATGCAGCTAAGTCCTCTCTGAACAAAGATCTGCAGAAACAGAGTCCTTTGCGAAAGATTTCACTTAATCGTCTGGAAGCGGAGATCAAGAAGCTGCAGGCGGCTGGAAAGCCTATTCCGAATGATATGCGGTTTATGGCCGGATTGAATCGGGTAACGCATGTCTTCTACTTTCCCGAAACGAAGGACATCGTGTTGGCTGGCCCCGCTGAGGGCTTCTTTATCGATGGCAACAATCGGGTTGTCGGTATGAAAAGTGGACAAGCCACGCTGCAACTCGAAGACATGGTCGTTGCTCTGCGAGCTTTTGGGCCGGATACACGGCCGACGGGAATGATTTCCTGTTCGATCGATCCAACGCAGCAAGGTTTGCAGCAAATGAAAGTCGCGATGGCCAAAGTTCAGCAAACTTTCCGGCCTGGTGACGAGAGACAGGTTGTCGAGCTTTACAAGAATGCACTGGGTCTCCAAGACGTTACGGTCAAAGGTGTTTCGCCCAAGACGCATTTCGCTCGCGTTTTGGTCGATGCCGACTACCACATGAAACTTATTGGGATCGGTTTGGAGCAGCCCCCGGTACGGATCACCAGCTTCATCGAAAAGGCCAAGCCCAACACGGTTGGCAAGAACTCGTTGCAACGCTGGTACTTCGAGCCTGAGTACAGCTACGTCAAAGTTTCGGCTGACGAAACAGCGATGAAGATGGACGGTGGCGCTGTCAAACTTGTGGGTGAAGACGAGCGAGTGAGTGCCCAGGGGCAACGCTCGGGAACCGGTGGAATGAACCGTGCGAGTCAGGGTTTCTGCCGATCATTCACGAAAATGTACAATTCACTTTCTGAGAAGAATCCGCTTTACGCGGAGCTCCGAAACGTGATCGACATGTCCGTCGCTGCAGCCTTTATCCAGGAAATGGATATGTATGGTGACGCGGAATGGAAGATGGACCTGTTTGGTAACGAGGAACTTTTCCCCGTAGAAAAGTACAACGCTCCCAAGCATGTTGAGCCCGCAGTGAATGCCGTTTGGAAAGGGAACTTCTTCATGACTCCGATCGGCGGTGGCGTGCAGTTCCAGCCTCGCGTTGCCATTTCGGCCGGGTACATGAAACTTGATGAAAAAGGCGAAGTTCTGGAAACCAAGAAGACAATTAAGGTAGAAGAACTTTCGGACGGCCAATGGTGGTGGGACTAGTTTCTGCTAAATTCCCTCAGTGATTCAAGGCGGCCATCTGGCCGCCTTTTTTTGTCGTCGTCTGGAGTCCAGTCGGGTAAAGTAGTGTCAGGCGGCCCGTTTTCGTTTTGGAAAAAGCAGCGTATTTCTAGCTGAGGTATAGGAATTCTTCAAACATACGCCTTTACCGGTCGAAAAACGAAAGGCTGGCCTTTTCCAACTCTTGGAACTTGTTGGGAACTTAAACAAAATGGTCTATACGATGGTTCTGTTTCGGATTCTAATTCGGTCGTTCTTGGTCGAACGTGCGTCAGGCCGTTTGCGTGATTATTCGTTTTTGAATTTTACTGTTGAACCATGATCCAAATTGGCAGGTCGACCCACTTGTCTGCACAAATCGTTACCTACCCGACTTATGGATTCCAGACTGACAGTCAGGGTTGGCGAATCCATATTGCCGGAGTCGCATTTCAAACCTCACCCTTGACTTTGCGTCAAAGGATGATGGTCAAGATGCTCGGTAAAACGATGAAGGTGGATGACGAATCGCTCCGGGGTGAGATCTTTCGAAATCGAGTTTCTCCTTTTCTGGTAGAAGCTGAAAAAGGATTGGAGATGCAAGTTACCGTCGGTGATACGACGGTGACCTTAAGGAAACGAACTCGCAAAAACGGGCATTTTTTTGGGTCTCCCCGTTTTGCCCAATCGGTTGTCAACGATGTGGTGAAGACGGATGATATGGGCCGGCAGCGTGTGCCTTACTCGCTCTCGATCAATGACGGTACCGAAGAGCTGGGTGAAGGTCTGGCTCATTTGATCCCGCAACGGGGAATCTCTGTGATTTCAGATATCGACGATACAATTAAAGAGACACGGGTCGTCGATCGTCGCGAATTGTTGGTCAATACATTTTTGAGAGACTTTAGACCGGTCTCGGGAATGGCGGATGTTTACCGTGAATGGCATGACAGCGGTGCCGAATTCCACTATGTATCTTCGAGCCCTTGGCAGTTGTTCGATCCACTGCATCAACACCAACGCGATCACGGTTTTCCGAGCGGGACCATGCATCTGAGGAATTTCAGGCTGCGGGACCAGCTGCTGAAACGGGTGATGATGATCCGGCGCCGGGGTAAAGCAACGGCAATTCACAGGATGTTGAAAGACCTGCCTGATCGGAAGTTTATTCTGGTCGGGGACTCTGCTGAGAAAGATCCGGAAATCTACCTGAAGGTTTGGCGTCGCCATCCTGGCCAGGTCAAAGGGATCTTTATTCGAGACCTGCAGGAACGCCCCATGATTGACGAGCGATCCCGCAAGTTGCTCGAGTTGTCCAGTGACTCGATTTGCACCATCTTTAAAGATCCTGAGGGCTTGGCGCGGGATGCGACCCGGGTTTTCTCAGGGCTTACCCCTGCCAATGCTGTATCCTGATCATCACGGTCCTCGGGCGATCCGAAACCGGTGATATTTTCCCCCTTGTGGAACGTGGGGAAATTGGGGAAAATCGCGGAACAATTCAAACTGACGACTCTGCCACGGCCCGGTTCACTGATTTTGGTTTCCGGGCGAACTTTTTGCCGAAGCCCAGTCGGGCGAGAGCGGCAATGCCGGCATCCGTTTGCCGGGTGGGCAGTGCGCGGTCTACACGACAGGAACAATTCTTATGGCTCGATATACTGGCCCGAAAGGTCGAGTGAATCGCCGGCTCCAATCGCTGATTTATGAGAACAGCGGAGCGTCCCGCGCTCTCGAGAAACGTGGAAATCAGCCTCCCGGGATGCATATCCGCGGCAGACGCCCGTCCAACTACGGGATGGCGTTGATGGAGAAGCAGAAGATCAAACACTATTACGGGTTTGGTGAACGACAACTTCGTCGCTACTTTAACAAGGCAACCCGGGCCAAGGGGAATACGGGTGAGAACCTGTTGTTGATTTGTGAACAGCGGCTCGACAACGTGGTTCGCCGAGTCGGATTGGCCAAGACACGTCCCCAGGCAAGGCAGGGGATCGCTCATGGTCATTTTCGCGTTAACGGTGTCAAGGTTGACAAACCTTCCTACATGTTGCGCCCCGGAGACGTGATTACGGTCAGGAATCGTGAGAACGTATTAAAGCTGTACCACGGTATCCGTGAACAGGGTGTCGACGGCGAAGGCATTGAATGGGTCACTTTTGACCCTGAGTCATTGACGGCAACGGTACAGGGAGTCCCTAGTGGCAGCGATATCAGCTTGCCAGTAGATGCCAACACGGTCGTCGAATTCCTGTCGCGTTAACAGGTAAATTTAGCAAGGGATAAACGGCGAGTCACATGTGACT
>JAYZCF010000052.1:0-16575 GCA_036338455.1 Planctomycetota bacterium | reverse complement strand
GTCCGGCGTGCGGGAGGGTCAATCCGGGGTCGGTTATACAACCATTTTTGACGCCAGCCAGTTTCCCACCAGGATTTCGGCCGAGATCAAGAATTGGGACATCTGTGACACGGGCGAAGACCCGGAAATCTGGAAGTTTCGTGGTCGCCATACCAAATTTGCCGCGGGCGCCGCCAAGCAGGCAATGGAGCAATCGGGCGTACTAGACGCGATCTCAGATCCCCTCCGTTTCGGGGTCTATATGGGTAGCGGTGAAGGTAAGCAGGATTTCATGTCGTTCGCCGAAATGATGGCTGAATCGATTGATGACGAGGGAAACCTGGATGTCGTGAAGTTTACTCAGGCCGGTTTGAATAAACTGAACCCTGTTTTGGAATTGGAACAGGAACCGAGTATGCCGGTTGGCCATATTGCCAGTCTGTTCAATGCTCAGGGACCGAACGCGAATTGCCTGACCGCTTGCGCGGCCAGTAGCCAGGCGGTCGGAGAAGCGACCGAAATAATCCGTCGCGGTGAGGCGGATGTGATGTTGTCCGGTGGAACGCACAGCATGATTCACCCCTTCGGCGTAACCGGGTTTAACCTCCTGACAGCTTTGTCAACCAACAATGATGATCCGACCGGGGCCTCGCGACCCTTCGACCGATTGCGAGATGGTTTCGTCTTGGGAGAAGGTGGCGCCATGGTGGTGCTGGAGGAATTGGAGTTCGCCAAGAAACGCGGAGCCTCCATCTTGGGAGAAATCATTGGTTACGGTTCGACAGCCGATGCGTATCGGATTACCGATATCCATCCGGAAGGTCGTGGTGCGATCGGTTGCATGAGAATGGCATTGCAGGATGCCGGCCTCAATCCCGAACAGGTTGATTACGTCAACGCTCACGGCACCAGTACCACGGTCAATGACAAGGTGGAGACGAAGGCCTGTCGTGAGGTTTTCGGTGACCGCGCCATGGAAACTCCGATTTCCAGCACCAAGAGCATGATGGGGCATCTGATTGCAGCGGCCGGCGCTACGGAATTGATCGTTTGTCTTTTGGCCATTCGCGATGGCGTCGTACCGCCGACGATTAATTATCAAAATCCGGATCCTCTCTGCGACTTGGATTACATCCCGAATGAAGCTCGCGATGTGAAGGTTCAATATGCATTGAACAATAGCTTTGGGTTTGGTGGTCAGAACATCACGTTGATTGCGTCCAAGTTCAGTGACTAGACAGAGCGGGTCTGCTGGACTTTCCTAGCACGTCAGTTGTCTGTCCCGGGCTGCAATCTCCCAGCGATCGACCAATTTCCCACCGGAAATCACATAGGCGAACTTGTGAACGGCCATGGTAGGGCAGGCATGCCGTGGAATGGCAATCAGGTGATCGCCCAATTCGAGTTCCGTTACCAGGGGATCCAACAGGACGAGATGTTCCTCAGTTTGGCTGATTTCCTTGGCGTTGGGCAAACGGGGGAATCTCAAGCGATCACCGGCGGGTTGATCGGCCGCGCACGATTTATGTCCCACGTCCAGTGTTGCCTGTTGTGGCCGATTGTTGGAGACTACCCGAGTCAGAATGGCCATTGCGGGTTGGAAGGGGAGTTCGGGAAAAATTTCGGCCAACTCGGAATCGTACAAGACGGTGGTACCCGCGCTCAGTTGCATGCCGGGTTCTCCTTTTTCTGCCAGGATCGCGAAAGATCCGGACCCGGCCGTCACAATACGTCTTACCGGGATGCCGCTCAGCAGGACCTGGTCGCGGAAACGAACGAACTGTTCCCAGCCTGCATTGACAGCCATTCGTCGCTCGTAGGGGTCGGGCTGACGGTTTTGCCCATCGTACCAGTGAAGCCCTTCGAGCCGGATTCCCTCCAGCGACATGACCAATTCGATTAACTCCAGCGCATCGGATCCTGGATGAATCCCGGTGCGATCCATACCGGAGTTGAGGTCGATCAAAACGCCTATTTCCAAGCCCTTCGATTTCATTACCTGGGCAAGCTTTGTGGCTGCCCGGGGATGGTCCACCAGAGAGGTAAACTGTGACCCGGGAAATTTCTCAGCAAGCTGGACCATTCGCGCCAGGTTGGGACCTACCAGTTGGTAGGCCAGTAGAATGTCGGGGATTTCCTCGCTGGCGAGCATTTCTGCTTCGGCGATGGTGGCACATTTATGGCTTAAGATTCCCAGCTCGCGCTCGAGGCGGATAATTTCCCGAGTCTTATGGGTCTTGCAGTGGGGGCATAGTCGATCAGGACCACCTGCCATGTCGATCATGGCGTTTAGGTTCTGTTCGACGAGGTCGCGAAAAATCAACAGGCCGGGAGAAAAGATCTGGCTGACATCCGCAATCGAGTAGGGATCGCTCGGTTTATTTTCATTCATCTGCTTTACCTCTAAAACGCCTGCCCTACGCGATGAGGGAATTTGGGCTAAAATCTGGGTTCGGAGATTCTACCTCAACGGGTTGACGGGGAACCCCGTCAGATGGGCTTCATTATGAGCAAACGAAGGATATTGGTCACGTCGGCATTGCCGTACGCCAATGGTCCCATCCACTTGGGCCACCTGGTCGAGTATATCCAGACGGATATCTGGGTCCGTTTTCAGCGATTGCGAGGAAATCGCTGCATTTATGTCTGTGCGGACGATACTCACGGCACCGCGATCATGATTCGCGCGCGGCATGAATCGCGAACCGAAGAAGAGGTAATTGCCCAGTCTCAGCAAGAGCATGAACGCGATTTTGCCGATTTCCAGATCAGCTTTGACAACTATGGCAGTACCCACAGCGATGAGAACCGGCGGTTGTGTGCCGAAATCTGGGCGGCGATTCAGTCAGCAGGTTTGGTGAAAACCAAAGATGTAGAACAACTCTATGATGTAACAGAACAGACATTTTTAGCCGATCGGTTTGTCCGAGGGACTTGCCCACAGTGTGGTAGCCCGGACCAACCAGGTGACAACTGCAGCCAATGCGGGACCACTTACGCACCGACAGACTTGGTGGATCCCGTTAGCACCCTGTCTGGATCGACGCCGGAAGTTCGCACCGCCGAGCACCTGTTCATTGAATTGGAACAATTGCATCCGTTCCTGAGGGAGTGGACTCAGAATGGTAAACATCTTCAAGCCGAGGTGGCCAATTATTTGAAAGGCCATTTCCTGGGATCGGCCGAAGATCCCGACGGCATCAAGACCTTGCGTGACTGGGATATTTCGCGACCGGCACCCTATTTTGGATTTGAAATACCGGATAGCTCAGGAAATTTCTGGTACGTCTGGTTCGACGCGCCGATTGGATACATCGCATCGACCCAACAGTGGTGCGACCGGAACGGCGAGTCGCTCGATGACTGGTGGCGCAGTGAGGAATGTGAGATCCACCATTTTCTTGGCAAGGACATTACGTATTTTCACACGTTGTTTTGGTCGGGCATGCTCAAGACGGCGGGCCTTCAGTTACCGGAAAAAGTGCACATTCATGGTTTTCTGACAGTCGATGGCGAAAAGATGTCCAAGAGCAAGGGTACCTTTATCAAGGCGGAGACTTATTTCCGTCATCTGGACCCTTCTGCCTTGCGGTATTTTTATGCATCCAAGCTCGGGCCCAAGCTCGATGACATCGACTTGAACCTGGAAGAGTTTGTCAACAAAGTCAACTCGGACCTGGTCAATAAGGTGGTCAATCTGGCCTCGCGGAGCGCCAAGTTTATCAAGGATGTTGGACTGTCCCCGGTGTACCCGGACGATGGCGGTTTATTTGAGCGTGCTGCCGAAGCGGGTGGTGCAATCGCCGAAGCTTATGAGAACTGTGATTACAATCGGGCGATGCGTTTGATCATGGCCCTGGCCGATGAAGCGAACCCTTATGTAGAACAGGCTGCGCCCTGGAACCTCAAGAAAGATCCGGACAAGTCAGCCGAGTTACAGGATGTGTGCACGGTTGCCATCAATCTTTTTCGGCAACTGGTGATTTACCTGGCCCCAGTTTTACCGGATCTGGTTGTCAAGACGAACGAATTGCTTGGTGATACGATTGATCATTGGGATCAATCCAAGACTCCTTTGTTGGGTACAAGTATTGCCAAGTTCAAGCATATGATGAAACGTATTGATCAAAAGGATATCGACAAAATGGTAGACGAAACACAAGCAGAGCAGGCAGAAGCGGACTCGGAGAGTGTTTCCCAAGGTGCGCAGCAAACGTTCCAAGACGGGCCAGAGGCGCTGGCCGCTGAACCGATGGCCGAGGAATGCACTATTGAGGATTTCATGAAGGTCGACTTGCGCGTGGCTCGTGTGATCGAAGCGGAGCATGTTCCCGAAGCTCGTAAGCTGCTGCAGCTCAAGTTAAGCTTGGGAGGAGAAGAGACCCGTACCGTATTTGCCGGGATCAAGGCGGCTTACGAGCCTGAACAACTGGTTGGTCGACTGGTCGTGATGGTTGCCAACCTGAAGCCGCGGCAGATGAAATTCGGTCTCAGTGAGGGAATGGTATGTGCTTCGGGAACCGGTGGATCCGAGGTGTTTCTGCTCGCTCTGGACGACGGAGCCGTGCCCGGTCAGCGCGTGCATTGAACCGATTGCCCTGTCTAGTGGGTGAGCTTTGCAAGATCATCCAGAAGGGATTCCGGGAACAAACAGAAACTGTATTCTCGTGAACGCAGGATCCGGTTTCGCTCGACCTGAGCGGTGAGCTGTTGGTACTCTGCAGTGATTTCCGTTTCGGATGGACGGGCATACTGCCTCAGTTGTTGGTTACAGTATTCGATCTGTCGGTGGCGCTCTCCTCGCTGCCCCCGTGGTATTGATTGATTTAACCAGTGCTGTTTACGTTGAACCAGTTCCTGCACGGTCGGTTGTGTTTGATCGACATGCTCTTCCGGGTGAAACCTAAGTTCTCGAGCCAGAACATTCAAACGTCGGATGTCAGCCGGCACGACCTTGTTCTCCCGGCAGGGCAGTGTCACTGTCGCCGTGAGGGTCATGTAGCTTGGCATTTGGTACAGGAAAAACCTGCTGACGATCGCGTCCGTGAGTTGATCGTATTTCGAACCCCCGATTCCGTGCAGAAAAAGGTCGCTCAGGATCAGGCGGCTGAAAAGGGTGGTGATCAGGGCTCGGGGACGGAGTGCGACACCCTGTTGGCCAAGTTGGCAAAACTGGTCGATGAAATGATGGGCATCCAAGTTGGTTTGCCATCTGGCCCGATCGGTGAGCTGAAAGGTGTCGCCCTGCTTTCGTATATACAACGGGCGACGAACGGGATGATCGGATTCCCAGATCCAGAGAGGAGTTTCCAGCCAGTCTTCCGTCTTTTGCAGTGGGGGAACGGGATGGGCCGTGCTGCGGATCCGATGAACGGCTCGGTATTGGAACAAGCAACCATTGTAAGCATCGTGGAATTCCTCAATTCGCTGGAAAATCTCCAGTACCAATTCGGCAAAGGTTCGGGTTTCCGCGAGACGGCTCAAAGGCAACTCCAGCGTATTGAGTCCAGCCTGTCCCTCCAACATGTGACGGCCTTGGGCGATGGCCAGGCCGAGATTGCGTTCTCCGTCGGCCAACCGTTGACCGACCAGGGGCCAAAGGCGTTGTACGAGAGGGAAGTCTACCACGCTTGAAATGGCCCGCGTGGCGCGCTGCTCAAACGACTGAAAAAAAGGGAGGTCCACGATGGAGCGGCATTCGAACGGAATATTATTGCCTGGCTTGTCCAGTGGAACGTCGTGAACGGATACGAGTTCTGCACCGACTTGGGGGACTCGAATCGACGCGACACCGGCGATGTCGTTGTCGACGACCAGATTGACCGGTATGGCGGATTGCTGCTGACCCAGGCGGGAAAGTACAAAATTCTTGAACCAGACCCCCGGATGAAAAAGCTTTGGCTGGTGGCCTGACATGATGATTGCCGCGTCGGGATCCGTTTTCAGGTCCACGTTTCGATACGCAGAGGTGTAATCCTTGGCCCGGTGCAGGAGTTCCGTGCGTCCCTGCTCCTGTAGGTCGGCCAGGGATTTTCCCTGTATCGACAACGATTGCTGAACAGAGGCTTCACGGTTGTCGTGCAATAAACGGGATGCTTGATCGAGAGGAGGATCGATCAGGGTCTGCTGATTCTCGCCCGGAGCCCGCAAGCGGCGATATTCGATCGTCGTTGCGTTCTTATCCAACTCGATCACCTGCCAAATTGGGACAGTTATCGGGTAAGGCTGCAAAACTCCGGTTTAGTACTTCGTGGTAATACGCAATGCGTATCTCCGCATCATCCAATTTCCCTCCGAACGAGCGAGACTCATCCAGATAGATCAAAGGAACGGCGACTTCAACAACAGACAGGTCGTGGCAGGCCGCTTGGACCCACAGTTCCAAAGGCATGGCGTACCCAGATTCCCGCAGGTCCAGCCTGCGCAGTGACTCAACACGGTAGGCTTTGAAACCGCAAAACGCGTCGGTCAGCCCAAGCCCCAGTTTTTCGTTTAAGGTTTGCGTGATGGCATGATTGATCTGTCGGCGCTGTTGAGGGGGCGGGGTGTCCGATTCAAATGATTTCAGGTAGCGGCTTCCGGAGACAATGTCGGCACCCATATTCTGACAAGCGGTAACAAACTGTTGGATCCGTTGGGGTTCGTGCTGTCCGTCACAGTCAATCGTTATCAGGTACTCGAATTCGTGTTGAATGGCGTAGTGAAACGCGGTTCGTAACGCCGCGCCGTAACCTTGGTTGAGTTCGTGACTGGCCAGAAAGACGTCATCTCGCGCAAGCAGTTTTTCAGAGGTTCCATCGGTCGAACCATCATCGACCACGAGAACATGAGGGCTAAAGCGGACGACTTCGTCGAGGACCGACTCAACGGAGAGTACCTCGTTAAAGACCGGCAAAGCCGTCAAGTAATTTTCCTGCATCAAATAAATCCAAACTGTCGAGGGAGGAGATCTCCACATTTTAGATCGGGATGATTTGGGGTCAACGCAAACTGGCAAGAGGCCGGTTGGGACTGGGGAAAATCTTCCGATTACACCCTTTTTATCGGTTCGGACTCTCTCTGGCTGGCCCAAACTTCGGCATCGGGGAACTTCCTTTCCAGTTCTCCTGCCAGATGTTCCAGAGCAAACCGCTCGCTGGCGTAATGTCCCACCAGGATCAGTTGGACGCCCGTTGCCTCGGCTTCCAAGCAGGTATGGAAACTTGCCTCACCCGTTACCAGGGCCTCGCAGCCGAGCTCCCTGGCCGGCAGCAGGAAGGTTCCTCCGCTCCCACAAGCAAACGCGATCTGCTGAACGGGTTGTTCGAGCTGACCGACCAGTCCGACCGAGCTTGCCGCCAGCGGTTTTCTTATGGTCTCGATCAATTCGGACACTTGGACTGGTTGGGCCAGTCGCCCGATTCGTCCAGCACCCAGCTGGGAAACATGGTTCTCGGCCGGCACGATCGGCTGCGGTTCAGTGACCCCCGCCATGTTGGCCAGGAGTTGGTTGATTCCGCCTGCCGCTGAATCGAATGCCGTGTGAGGGCTGTAGATAGCCACTCCGGCCCGAATCAGGTCCCACAGCATTTTCGTGGCGGTTTGACCCGTCGTAATTTTTTTAATGGGCTGAAACGGAAGGGGATGGTGCGTGATAATCAGGTCACACTCTCGTTCAATTGCTTCCTGTGCACTGTCGGGAGTGATGGTCAGGCAGGTCATCAACCGTTGGGCTGTGGATTGGAAATCTCCCGCCAACAAACCAACATTGTCCCACTCCTCTGCCAGGCTGGTGGGCGCAAAATCGTCAAGAAAATCGCAGATATCCTGGATCAAAGGCATCGTGTTATCTCGTCCAGCAAAGGATTGCCACCAAGCCGTAACGCTATCGGCTCATTCAACAAACCAGAAATGTAACATAGGATGATTGGAAAAGTGTGTCCGCTACCGTGGGAATGCCATGTTAAAGTTAAAAAAAGGGCTGTGCTTGGAGAGCCTTCGCCAGCCATTAAAGAAAGCGTTGGTCACGGCTGCGGGAATTGGTGCCGACGGCGTGGAAATCAATGCGAGGACCGAGCTGCGGCCGGCTGACCTGAGTCGAACCGGTGTGCGGCATCTCAAGAAAATGTTGGGAGATCTCAATTTGGAGGTCTCGGCCATCCACTTTCCTACCCGTCGCGGTTACGAGGAGCCTGAGGATCTTGAGCGCCGGATCAACGCAACCAAACAGGCAATTGATATGGCTTACCAACTGGGAGCCAAGGTCGTGACGAACCGGATCGGTTGGGTTCCAGAGGATTTGAATGACTCGCGGGGCCAGAATCTCGTGCAGGCACTGACCGAAATCGGCCTGTATAGCCAGCGATCGGGTGCCTGGTTGGCCGCGCGGACGGCGGGGGAAAGTGGCCAAGCGCTGAAAGGGTTGATTGACCATTTGCCACCCATGTCGCTAGGTGTCGATTTTGATCCTGCGGAATACACCATGCATGGCCAATCGAGTGACCAGGCGCTGCGAACGTTGGGAAGTCATGTCTTGAACTTCCGAGCGCGGGATGGCGTTCGCGATCTTTCACTCGGCCGGGGCCTCGAGGTTCAGTTAGGGCGCGGGTCAGTCGATCTGCCGGGGCTACTCGGATTGTTGGAAGAAAATCGTTACCAAGGCTACATCACGATTGAGCGCGATAGTGAATCGGAGCCGGTCGTTCAGTGTGCTCAATCGATTGAGTACCTGGACAACCTGTTCTCTGGATGATTGCATCGAGTGAGGGACAAGCCAGCCGCTGGCTGGACAGCCGTGGATGTGGGCATGCACCACATCGTCAAGCCAGTATCGTTTTGGCAGGCTCGCCCGGCTGTTCCTGGACATATCGCGGGACCATGTAGCCGCTTAATTGGCCACGCATCTGGCGAATCAACTCGCGGCCTCGCGCGATTGGGACATGGAAGGATTGGCTGCCAACAACCGGATCGAGTTGGTGAAGGTAATATGGCAGCGTGCCGCATTCGACCAGTCGCTGACTCAATTCGACTAGTTGTGGGAGTTCATCATTGACACCACGCAAGAGAACGGACTGGTTTAAGACAGTGACACGGCTTTGAGCGAGAATTCGCAACTGAGATGCGACAGCATGATCGATTTCGTTCGGGTGGTTAGCGTGCACCACCACGACTGGGTTCAGTCGAGATTGATGAAGAATCTCAATCAGGCGATCGGTGATCCGCTGGGGTATCACGATGGGCAGTCGGGTGTGGATCCTCAAGGATCGCAAGTGTTCGATCTGTTCCAGCCGATGAACCAGATCCGCAAGGCGTTCATCCACAACCGTCAGGGGATCCCCGCCAGACAAGAGGATTTCATCGAGGGAAGTATCCGTTTCAATTTGGTCTAAGGCCTTGTCCCAGTTTTGCGTTGACTGAAGAGAATCCTGGTACGGAAAATTCTGACGAAAGCAATAACGGCAATGAATCGCGCAGGTTCCGTTGAGGACCAGCAGGGCCCGGGATCCATACTTTTGCAACAGGCCGGGCGAAACGGTGTATTGGTTTTCTTGGAGGGGGTCGGGCTGGTAGCCCTCCGCTGGTTGTCCCTCTTCGGGCGAGGGCCAGATCTGCTTGAGCAAAGGGTCGTCGAGGTTCCCTGGTTCGATACGGGAGATGAAGGGCAGGGGGGCGAACAGGGGAAACGAAAGATCCGGCGGAACGGGTTGGTCCGTCAGGGAAATACCCAGCTTGAGGGCCAATTCTGCCGGGCTTCGAATGGCATGCTTGATGTGTTGCTGCCAGGACCACTCGGTTTTTGGGTCAAGCCTGTCTGGGGTGGTTGTGGGGGCCATAAAAAACCTGGAAAACCGCACGGTTGTCTGGAAAAACGGGGATGGTTCGGCGCTCACACCAAACCGATTTTTAGATAGAATTAGCGACAATCCAAAATAGTGAAATTTTGCGACAAGACTAGTCTGTCTGTTGCCAAGTTTTCAACATCCGTCAAATAAACCGATACTCAGGACGTAAACAAGTGGCCTATAAAACCAGCGATTTTCGCAAGGGACTCAAAGTTCAAATTGACGGCGAACCTTACCTGATGACGGAAATGAATTTCGTTAAACCTGGCAAAGGAAACGCCCTTTACAAATGCAAGCTAAAAAATTTACTCCGTGGTACTACGCTGCAACGAACCTACAAGGGGGGCGACACACTGGACGAGGCCGATGTGATGGAAGTCTCGGTGCAGTACTTGTACCGACAAGGAGATACTTTTGTCTTCATGAATAGCGAGTCGTTTGAACAGTACGAACTCGGCTCGGAACAGGTGGGAGACGACTGGAAATATCTCAAGGATGGCATGAATTGTCAGATGACGCTGTTTAATGGTAACCCGATCATTATGACCCCCCCCAACCACGTCGAATTAAAAGTCGAATACTGCGAACCGGGTGCCAAAGGGGATACCTCCACCAACGTTACGAAGCCGGTCAAGGTCGAAACAGGCGGCGAATTCCCGACCCCCATTTTCGTTAACATGGGTGACATTATCCGCATCGATACCCGCACGGGTGAGTATGTGGAACGAGTCAAGTCTTAAGGAACGATTTCCTGGAGCGCGACTTCGGTCCCGGTCGATCGGGTTGCGATCGACCGATTGGTCGAGTGTGTGACTGTGATCGAATCCGTTTCTACCTTCAATCACGGAACAACTCATGAACGTGCAGTTTTGGGGTGCCGCGCAAACGGTGACTGGCTCGATGCACTTGGTCCAGTATCAGGACAAGAAGATCCTGCTGGATTGTGGTTTGTACCAGGGGCGGCGCCAGGATGCTTTTCGCCGCAATCGAGATTTGCCTTTCCCCGGCTCAGACATTGATGCGGTCATCCTCTCGCATGCTCATATCGACCATAGTGGTAATTTGCCATCGTTGGTCCGCAGCGGTTTTAAGGGGCCGATCTTCTCGACAGCTGCAGCGCGCGATCTGGCGGTCTATCTGCTTCTCGATAGTGCCAAGATTCAACAGAGCGACGTGAAGTATGTCAATCGGAAGCGGAAAAAACAGAATAAAAAGCCTTTCACGCCGCTCTATGAGCAGGAAGATGCGGTGGCGGCGATCAAAGCATTTCGAGCGATCGATTACGGGGAGTCCTTTGAACCGGTGCCCGGTGTGAAATGCCATTTTCACGTCGCCGGCCACATGCTGGGAGCCGCCATCATCGAGTTGGACCTGGAGCAACCTGGACAGCCTCCTTACAAGTTGGTTTTTAGTGGCGACCTTGGCAGGCCCCAGATGCCGATCCTGAAGGACCCGGTCACGGTGCCTGGGGCCGATATGGTCATTATGGAAGCGACTTATGGTAATCGACGGCACCCCCAGGGAGGTGATGCTAAACAGATGTTGCTCGACGCGGCCCTGAGCGCCTACGAGGGAGGGGGCAAATTGATTATCCCGGCGTTTTCCGTCGGTCGAACCCAGGAAATTGTCTACCGTTTGAACCTGTTGGCCGAGGATGGCGAATTGCCACGGATGAAAGTGTTTGTCGATAGCCCACTGGCGGTCAATGCTACGGGAGTCTTCCGTGAACACGATGAGTGCTATGACGATGAAATGCTGGAAAGAATTTTGACCGAAGATGATGAGGACCCCCTGACTTTTGACGACCTGTATTATGTTCGTAGTGTTGAGATATCGAAGGCAATCAACCAGCTGAAAGAACCGTGTGTCGTGATCAGCGCATCGGGGATGTGCGAGTCGGGTCGGATTTTGCATCACCTGAAGAACAACATCGAAAAACCGGAAAATATCATCCTGTTTGCTGGGTATCAGGCGCCTCACACGTTGGGGCGAATTTTGCTGGACCAATCTTTGGAAACCGTGAAAATCTTTGGTCAACCGCATGAAGTGCGGGCTCAGGTGCGACGTCTGGACAGCAGCAGTGGACACGCCGACCAGGCAGAGTTGCTCGCTTGGGCTAAAGGGATGGCCGAGACAGGTGAACTCAAGAAATTAGCCTTGGTCCACTGTGAGATGGAAAGTGCCGAGCCATTTAAGCAGCTTCTCGAGCAGTCAGGTATCCGCCCTGTGATCATACCTGAACGCGGCCAGACGGTACCGTTGAACTGAGGCGAATCCTGGAACTGGCCAAAAGCTTCGCGCTATCGGTTTCCCCATCCATTTCGGAGCTTGCCTACTCGGCCGCTGGGGCCACCTGTCCGGATACTTCCGTTCCCAGCATTTTGCAAAAAACGAATTTCCGTATCTAATGACGGCTGATTTCTCAGTTTTTTTAGGTGTTTAGAATGTTACTTCAAAATCTATCTTCCCAGGGACCCGGGCCCTCGGTGAACTGGATGGAATTGAGTTGTGGCGCTCCCACGATCGCGGCGTTTGCTACGTTGTGTGGCCATGCTCTGAGTGGAGTTGTGCCGCCACCCAACGAATTGGATGAATACGCCAAGACGTTGTTATCGGTGGCCAGGCAGCGTGGCATGTTTGACTTGCGGGGCAACCCGGACGCGTTCGATGCCAGCGATCGCTTACTCGCTATTTGCGTTGAAGTGGATGAAAATCAAAAGTTGCTTTTCCGTCAAAAAGCGATGGCCCGGGAAACCATGAAGTTCATCGATGGTTTTCGACAGCTTTGCCAAGCTGGCTTGGTGTTGCACCATTTGCAACGGGATTTTTCGTTGACACGCCAAGGATTTGAGCAGGCCGACGCCTTGCCGTCGGATGAGTTTTTGGAGTTGCGCAAGTTTGCCGTCGAAGTCGAGCATTGAAACAGGAGGAACCGGGTGTGGTGATGCGATGGCGAAGGTCGACTGGCTACCCGCTGGTGGGACTGTTTCGCTCCTTACTTTGGTCGGTCTTGCTGAGTGCGTTGATCAGTCCGGCTGCAGTGGTTGCGGTGCAGTCGCAGATTGTGTTGCGGAACCTGCAGGCGCCCGCGTCGCCCGTGGAGTCTTTTGATACGCGTGCGGTTTACTTGAGTGATGGTACCGTGGTGAACTGGGACGAAGTTTTGCAGGCGATATTCGTCGTACCCGGGTCGGGTAACCAGCCCGACCTTGTCCGGCAAAAATCTTTTGACGCGATTCTGCTCTCCCGGGGACGAGCGCTTTTTCAGCTTCGCCACCGCCTCAGCTTGGGCGATTGGTCGTCACTGGCCGAGGTTGCCGATCCCTTGTACCGCGATTTGAGGGGTGATCCGAAGAGCTCGGAAATGGCCAGGCAGGAGTATTTGATTTCGCTAGGCGCTTTCGGCTCGCGACTGCATGGGGATGATCGTGCAGGAGCGATTGCGCCTTTTCTGCGAGCGTGTCGTCTGGAGGAGAAGTTTCGATTTAAGTCCGGATTGCCCGCCTGGCGGGATCTTTCCAGAGAGCAGATCAGAGATCGTTTACACCCTTGGATCACACCTGTTTTCTTTGACCCGATCCGGGCGGAGCGGGAATTGGATAAATGGATTCTCGGCCCAAACACCCCTCAGCCGGCAGAACAGATTTACCGAGTTGCCTTGGTGATCACGTCAGGTCAGTACGACTTGGCAAGGGATATGATCGCGCGGCTGGAGAAAGACCAGAAGAACTGGGGCATGATTTTCTCAGCCCAACTGGAGCTCGTCGACAAACCTGGCAATGCGATCGAGAAAATCAGGGATCGGCAATGGCGAGAAAGTTTGACGTCGAGTCAAGACTCGCTGGTCCGTTATATCCTGGCAGAGGCCGACAGCCGCATGGCGACGGATGCTGATGCTGCCACTCTCGCCTTTTTGCAGCTCGTAGCCGAAAATGAGCAGAAGGATCGGCAATTGGCAGCGGCTTCGCTCTATCACGCCTTTTTGATTGCGGAAAGAAATGGACGCTTGGAAGAGGCGAAAATTTTCAAAAGCGAGTTGTTAGACGAGTATCCCGAGACGTATCATGGAAAGAAGATCAAATCGCTGAAACAACCGTAACGGCTGGTTCCATTACCCTATTCGAGGTCGACGTTTTGCTCAGGAAACCAAGAACATCCGATTGGGGGCGTTTCTCTTTAGCCGTCGCCGCTGCGATTTGTGGTATGGAATCTGGAGCATTCGGACAGGAGGGAGCGGGGCCGGCAGGCGTCTCGGCAATGGATGTAACGCCCCCTTTCGAGCCAGGCAGTTCCTCTTTGCTCGAAATGGTGTTTGCCGGCAACGCGTTGGGGGTGGCGATTGTCTGTCAGCTGCTACTGCTTTCATTGGTAAGCGCTTATTTCATCATTGAGCAATGTTTTTCGATTACCCGCCAACGACTGATGCCAGAAAAAGTGATGGAGGAACTGGCGCAGCTGATCGAGGCAGGAGAAATCAAACAGGCCGTTGAATTTTGCCAAGCGAAAGAGAATTACAGTCTTGCCACCGAGGTGGTGTTGGCCGGATTGGTCCGTTACCAGAGTTCTGAATTTGGTTTTGCCGAGTATCGGTCGGCGGTAGAAGAAGCTGGTGAAGACCTGACGGGTCGGCTTTACCGCCGAACGGAGGTGCTGCATGTGATCGGCGCTATTTCGCCGATGCTCGGTTTGACCGGAACGGTATTGGGGATGATCGAGGCGTTCACAACGATGGCGATGGCTAACGGCGTTGCGCCTGGCCAGGAACTGGCGGGCGGAATAGGACAGGCGTTGTTGACGACCTTGTTGGGCTTGATGGTCGCGATTCCGACGATGGTTGCGTACAGTTATTTCCGGAATAGGATTGACTCGATTGTGGCCGAGGCCGGAAAGCGAGTCGAACGTGTTTTGATGCCGTTGGGCCGCAGAAGAACACTTGGGTAGAGCCTACCGTTGATGGCGGACGGAATCCGGACGATGGTGTCGGGACCGCCGGCGGCGCTGTGAAACGGTTGACAGGATTGAAGGATGAAACTCAGCAAATCAAAACGGAGTCATTCCCTTGGGTTCAGCATGACCCCGATGATCGATATTGTCTTCCTGCTGATCATTTTTTTTCTGACGGCTTCCCAGTTTACCCGCGACTTGCAACACCCGCTTTCTTTGGCCCGAGTTGCCCACGGTGCCGTCCAACCCGTGACCACCGAGGTGACCTTTAACATGGACAAGGATGGAATTCTTTTCGTCTCGGGGGAACAATTAACGCTGCGCAGTGCGATCGCAAAATTGGAACAGAAGCGGAATTTAAGGGGGCGGGATGCTTCACGATTCCGGATTGAATTACGTTGCGATCGGCGTTGCCCCACGGATCCGGTCAATCGTTTGATCGAGCGATTGTCGGAACTGGGGATTCGTCAAGTTTTTGTTTCGGTAACAGATGATTAATAAAAAGCAACTGAGCTTTAAGTAGAAAATATGAAGTTGAGCAACCATCGTAATCATGGGAGTGCGAGTCCAATCGAGCTGTCGATGACGGCCATGATTGATGTGGTATTCCTGTTGCTTATTTTCTTTCTGGTGACTTCAAAAATTGTCCAACCGGAAAGACAGGTGGCTGCCGATATCCGTGCTGAGATGGCATCGGGAAATCTCGTTTCGACCGATCTGCAACCCGCTTTGATTGAAATTACCCACTCGGGTGGAACGACTGTTTTTCAGCTCGGTGCCATTCGAACCAGTCGTCTCCTGGATTTGAAAACACCGCTGGTCCAATTTAGCGATAAGTCAGAGGGCGCCTTCGTGCGTGTGGGTGATGAGGTCTCCTTCGAGCAGGTGGCTCAAGCCATTGCGATGTGCAAGTCTGCCGGTTTCGTTTCGGTTTCCTACCTGCCGGGAGACTGAGATGGCTGGCAGCGAAAGGTTAGAACGAATGCGATCGCTGATCTGCTGGTTCGCCGGGCTCCTGGTCATCGGTTCAGGCACGCTGGTCGCACAGATGGATCGACCGGAGCTGGTGGAACCTTTGTCTTTGCAGCAATTCCTGACAGTTCGAGGACTGGATCGTCTGAGGATCCGCGAGGCTGAGATGCAATTGGCCAGAGAGGTGGACCCGGAGAGGCAGAAGGCTTCGCGACGGCGTTTAGCGAGCCTGTACCAAGCCTCCCTCCTGTCCGGTCAATGGAAGGCAGTAAACCCATCCATGATCCAGCAGGCCCGTCAACTCACGGCAAACGAATCGGCGAATCGCAACGCCGGGCTGCGGCTGGCGATTGAACACGCTTGGTACCTTGAAACCGAGCAGAATTTGCGTGCTTGGTTTTACCAGGGACGCGACCCGGCGGGGCGGGGTGAAGTGGTGGCCGACCTGGTGACCAGTTGCGATCGACTGGCCGCCTTAGTGGCGAGCCTGGAGGCTGAGGTTCGCGAGTCTCAGATTCTACCCGAGGCGACGCCAACGGAGGTGGCCAGCAAGAACCGCGCGTTGGTGGCGTTGGAAAGTCGGCTTGCCCATGGCCATTATCTTCTCGGTTGGGCGAGTTTTTATCGCGGCATCCTAGGGCAACAAGAGGCGGTAGGCTGGCTAACGAAATCACAGAAACATTTCCGGCGGTTTTTGCAGTTACCCATGGATGGGCCTTTACCAAATCTGCAGACGTGGCAACCCGACTGGCAACAGAATTGGCAATGGCGTTCATTACTGGGCATTGCCATGGGTCTACGTGCCCGAGGCGAAGAAGCGGAAAGTGATGCCTTGTTTCGATTCTTAGGGAAGGCGGGT
>JAYZCF010000051.1:0-16600 GCA_036338455.1 Planctomycetota bacterium | reverse complement strand
GGATGGGGCGGCGCTCCGCATCAAGATGAAATCATCAAGTTTTGGAAAGAACTTAATCAGACGAAAACGGAAGAGGTGATCAAGATCTCTGAACGCACGACCGGGTATCGCTATGCGGGCGCCGAGAGTGGGAACGAGGTTTGGTACTACACGGTCGAGGGTCTGGGCCACTCGGTGCCGACCAAACGCCGCCACGGGATAAGCTCGTTAGAACTCGTTTGGGAGTTCTTCAGTCGGTACTAGCTCGGAACCGAATAGAATTGTGACGAATTGCTTTTTCGTTCGATTGGGGATACCTTACCAGCAGTGGGACCGGCCGAGTGGTAGGTTTAGGAATCGGTCGAGAGAGTCCCAGGGCGAGTCGGCGCCCACGTTTTCTGGCGCAGTCCAGGAAGGCATGCAGCAGAGGGAGTAGAAAACGTGTTGTCGACAATTCAGGTTGTTTATCTGTTAATTATTTTCCTGAGTGCCGTGGCAGGTGGTTATTTGCCACTGGCTAAACCGCAGAGAGTACGGGGCTCGGCAGGGTTTCATGGGGGTGAGGCTTTTTCATCAGGCGTCTTTTTGGCGCTCTCGTTATTGATGATGCTCCCCTCCTCTTTCCTGTTGTTCCGCCAGGTCCAACCCGATGTGGAGTACCCGGTCGCATCGATCATTGCCGTCTCCGCGTTCCTGATCTTGTTGGCGATTGAACATCTGACGGGACAAGTGATGCGGCAGAAGCAGCAGGAGCTTGAGCCGACCGAGGTCGAATCGACTCCGGCCCTGATCCCGCTACTCCTAACCGTCATGATCGCCGCGCCTTCTTTTTTCCTGGGGGTTGCTCTCGGTATCAGTGATGGTGTTCAGGCGATGTTGATTTTCATCGCAATCATCCTGCACAAATCGACGGCCGGTTTTGCGCTTGCTTTGGCGATGGTTCGCAGCACACTCACCCACCGACAGGCAATCATCCTGTTTCTCTGCTTCGCGGCGATGACCCCCCTGGGGATATTGTTGGGTGGGTTTACCCGGGAATTACAACCGGATTGGCTGCCGCTGTTCAAGGCTTGCGTTCTGGCACTTGGGGCGGGAACCTTCCTGTATATGGGGACGTTACATGAACTGAAACGGGCCCCCATGATCGAGTATTGTCAAAATCCGCGCTGCTTCGTGTTGATGATCCTCGGGTTCGCGGTAACGGCGTTGGTCCGCTGGATCGTCGGTGAAGCGCATCATTTTTAAGATACCGCGGGTCAAGATACCGCAGGTTGCCCTCAAGCCGATTTATTCATGGAGACTAACTAGCTCTTGCTGGGCACTCTCCAGTACTTCCAGGGCTACGTCCAGATACTCCCGGTTTTCTTCCTGCAACAGTTTCCGGTAATGGCTTTCGGGGTCATCTAGCCAGTGGTGAAATCCAGCCGAAAACATTCCCACCAGGTCATAGTCACAGGTTTGCAGGGACCGGATCAGGCCACGGTCAACTGCGGGCATAACCCGGTCCGGCAACTGGTTGATTGACGTAAGGGCAACGAGGCCTGAAAAGGCAAGAAACCGTTGCGGATCATCCAGCATCCGGGCCGCCACATCGATCGACGTTTCATCCAACGCGGCGAACCGTGCCAGTGTGCAGATTGCTTTGGCCCGCACCTCGTTGTCGCGATGATTCAGTAACATCCGTAACTCATCCACAACGTCTTCGTTTTTCGTTTTTATTCGTTCGGCCGCCGCAATGGCGTGGAGCAGGACTGATCGTTCTGTTGATCGCAGTTTGTCAACGATTGCCTGCAACTGGGGACTATCGGCATGGTCGTGGAACTGTAAGTGGCGAAGGGCAATGATTTGCCGGGAGATGGCCGGGTCGCTGGCCTGTTGTAACCACTCACTCTGCGAATGATCAAGACTTGAGACAGGAGCGTGGGGGTGAAAAAAAGTGTCTCCCACCTTAAACAGGTGCTTGATCGACTTAAGCATCGGTCGCCTGATTTCCTTCGGAAGTTGGTTCGCCCAGATCGGTGAACTATCATTGCGGCACCAGGCGGCATTGGCCATGGCATAAGCGACACCTTGAGCATCCAGGAACGAGCGGGGGAATGTCGTCCAGAGCGTTGAATCCCAGAAGGGTGGGGTTTTGCTAACCAATGGGATTTGGCTGTGAAGGATACCAAGTCCCGTCATCACGGCCGCCAAGTCGACGATTTCGGGAAAGTGTGCATAGGCGAAATCTTTTTGATAGAGCCAGTCCGCGACAAGATGGTGGGCGAGGCTAGCGGCGGTCAACACGGGTTCCTGTTCCCATTCCGTATTCAGTGTAATGCGTCGTTGATCGGCATTGTAACTTCCGGGCAGACCGTCCAGGCCTTCGCAGGAGCCGCCCCCTCAGCCACCTCCTCCACACTTTTCCAGTTCTTGCGGGACCACCTCGATGTGAAGTTGCTGAATGTCATGGGATAAGTGATCGCTCAAAGCCTGCGACATGCCAGCCAGATCGGAGCCGGGTCGGAGAAATGGTTGTGGGTCGAAGGACGGGAACTGGAACGGCTCCAACCCAACGCAGTCAAGAATTTGCTGTAGGTGGAATTCTATTCGGGCTCTTTCGTTGCCCGAGAGATTCGGTTTGGTACCAAAAAGCGGCATGACCATCCTGCTAGAGTGTTCGCTGACCAGAAGGGTAATTCCCGATCGGGGGGGTGATTGCTCAGAATTTATTCGAATTGCGTTGGAAAAATCAAGACGAATCTCGAATGCTGGCTTTCGTCTCACCTCGATCTGGCTTGTTGTGATACGACTAGATAGCCACGGGTCCTGTCTGACAGGCTCGGCCCGTGGATCGTCAAGCAGGCCTGCTGTCGGGTAGAATCAATTCGCAACCACTTCAACCTCTAATGCGAGACGTGTGAAACATGAGACAATTGATGCTCCTTGGTTGTATAGCTTTTTCCGGTTTGGTCCAAGCGCACGCCCAACCGATCCCAGAGAGTCCAAATTGGCTGACCTACCGAGGTCAATCGGGACCTGGTCAAGGGAAGCAGGTCGTTTTGATTTCGGCTGAACAGGAATACCGGAGCGAACAATCGTTACCCATGTTGGCCAAGTTATTGGCAAAACGTCACGGCTTCGATTGCACTGTTTTGTTTGGAGTCAATGAGCACGGTCTGGTGGACCCTACCTTGCCCGTTTATCCCAGCAAAGGTGAGGAGGATCAATTCAAACAACACAATATTCCGGGCTTGGAACACCTGGAAAAAGCGGATCTGGTGATTTTCTTTACCCGCTTGCTGACGCTGCCACCCAATCAACAGGAATGGATTGTCCGCTATATCGATTCGGGCAAACCGATCATCGGGCTTCGGACAGCCAACCACGGCTTCCGAAGACCGCTTCCTTACCAAAGGGACGGTCGGCAAGTTCGTTTTGGCGAGGATGTTTTGGGGGGAACCTTTCGAGGTCACCATGGCAATTGGCACCAGGATTCGACCCGTGGTGATCAGGTGGAAGCGATGAAAGAACATCCGATCCTGATCGGTGTTCAGGATATATGGGGTCCGTCCGATGTCTATCGGACGTTTGAAGAGGGAGGGCAGTTGCCTGCAGGCTGCACGGCGCTGGTGTACGGGCAGCCGCTCATTGGCCGGGAATTCGGTGGCAAGTCCAATCCCGATAAAGAACCGTTGCCGGTGGTTTGGATCAAGGATTGGAAAACGACGACTGGAAAAAAAGCTCGTGTTTTCCATTCAACGATGGGTAGCGGTAAAGATTTTGAATCTCCCGGTTTGCGCAGGCTCGTTGTGAATGCCGTTTATTGGTGCTTGCAGCTGGAGGATAAAATATCGTCGGATCGTAGCGTCGATTATGTTGGCGATTACCGACCGCGAGCCAGCGGTTTTAATTATGAAAAACTGGGTGTCACTCCCCAAAAGCCACAGCAGTACAAGTGAATCAAGCGACGGACAGCTGCGCCCTCCCCGTGTGGCATGAATTCGCCTAGGTCATCCCGCGCCTAATTTCTTCCAGTTCTCCAGATGGCCTTTGATGAAATCGATCATTGCCTGTTGCGTATCGTTGCCGCGACCTTCGACCGTCAGCGGTTTGCCGAATTCGATGTAAACGCTCTTGCTGGGCTGAATGCGGCCCATGTCGGATACATATTTCCCGAGTCCCCAGGCATCCGTTTTCAAAGCCATCGGGATAATGGGAACATTGGCTCGCTTGGCGAGTTTGATGCCGATCGAATTGAATTCCTTCGGCTCAAAGGTGGGGGTTCGTGTTCCCTGCGGGAAGACCACAATCGACATCCCGTCAGCCAGGCGACTTTCGCCACCTTCGAGCATGGTTCTCAAATCCGCGCGGGGGTCGGTTTGAGTCACGGCGATTGGGTTCCGACTTTTCAGGACGTGCCCAAAATAAGGCACTTTGAGTAAACTCTGTTTGATTACGAAGGTCACTTTTCGATACGGCCTGATAATGCCAGGCAGAATATTTGTTTCCAGCGTGCTCATGTGATTCCCCACGATCAGGCAGGGCGATGTAAGGTTTGCAATATTTTGGATCCCTCCGATACGCAATTTTACGCCGACGCGTTCCAAGTTTTCCAGCATTTCCCAACTGCTGGCGCACCATGCCTCGCCGTTATACTGGTTTCGCTTGGCCAACTTTCCGGCGCGCATTACGATGTTGAAGAACTGGGGGTAGAAAGCCAAGGTTGGAAAACTTGATGCAAACCAGGAAACGGATCTGGGGGTGGTTTCGTAGGTGTCCTGGTCAAGGTCGAAGGGTCGCATGGGGTTGGCTCGGATAACAGAGAAATGGGGATAAGGTATTATGACCTTCTCCATTCATTGCTTGTACCCGGCAGGTCCGATCGGCGCGGTAGGACCGGAGCCCCGTTTTGAATCCCTACCGGTCGGGAGCGTGGTTCGATAGAATTCAGGCATCTGCCCAGCCCGCTGATGGTAAACCCCCGATCGATTTGAAATGAAGCACATTCGTAATTTCTGCATCATTGCCCACATTGACCACGGCAAGTCGACCCTGGCCGATCGATTGATCCAGGCTTGTGGTGGCGTGACCCAACGCGAATTCCGGGATCAGATGCTGGATTCCATGGATATCGAGCGGGAACGCGGGATTACCATTAAAAGTAATACGGTGTCTCTCAATTATCGGTCTCCCGAGGGGGAGGAATATCTGCTCAATTTGATTGACACACCGGGCCATGTCGATTTTTCCCACGAAGTGCGGCGCTCATTGATGGCGTGTGAAGGTGTCTTGATCGTGGTTGATGCTTCGCAGGGTGTCGAAGCGCAAACAGTAGCCAATCTTTACTTGGCGATGGAGTATGACCTGGAACTGCTGCCGGTCATCAATAAGATCGATTTGCCCGCAGCGGATGTTGATCGCGTGCGTGAAGAAATTGACGAGGACCTCGGCCTGGACCCGTTTGCGGCGGTACCGGTGTCGGCTAAGACGGGGGAAGGGATTGAGGACGTGTTGGCCGGGATCGTCAAAAATTTGCCACCCCCCGAAGGTGACCCCCAAGCTCCCTTGAAAGCTCTGGTTTTTGATGCGCATTTTGACAAGTACCGCGGGGTTATCCTGCAGTGCCGGGTCATGCAGGGGACGTTGAAGACCAAAGATGGCATCCACTTCATGCACTCTGGCCGTGACTACACGGTCGATGAACTTGGCTACAACCAGTTCAAGCTTGTACCTCGGGAAGAGCTGAGCGTAGGCGAAGTTGGTTACATCGTGGCCGGTGTAAAGATCGTTCGTGACATCGAAATTGGCGATACTATTACGCGGGTAGAAGAACCGGCTGCGGAGCCGATCCCGGGTTATCAGGAAGCGAAACAGGTCGTCTTTTCTTCGGTCTACCCGATGAGCACCGACCAGTACCCCGACCTCACTAAGGCACTCGATAAATTGGCCATCAACGATGCGGCCCTGACTTATGAAAAGGACAGCTCGGCCGCACTCGGATTTGGTTTTCGCTGTGGTTTTCTCGGTCTGCTTCACCTCGATGTGATTCAGGAGCGACTGCAGCGGGAGTTCGACCTGGGCTTGGTCATCTCGGCACCCTCGGTCAAGTATAAGCTGACGCTCAAGGATGGCAGCTCGCTCGAGGTAGACAATCCGAGTTACTGGCCTGATCCGATGAGTATTGAATCGGCAACCGAGCCTTTCATCAAGGCGGCCATTTTGACTCCCGAAGAGTACGTTGGTTCGGTAATGGAGCTTTGTCGCGAGCATCGCTCGGAGAGCCAGACGATGAATTATCTCTCGGCCGGCCGGCTTGAGGTCATCAGCGAGATGCCGCTGGGAGAAGTGTTGTTTGATTTTTACGGCAAGCTGAAGATGATTACCCGTGGCTATGGGTCGTTCGACTACGACCCGATCGAGTACCGGAAAACGGATGTGGTCAAGGTCGATATCCTGGTTAACAAGGAACCGGTTGATACGCTCGCCTACCTCGTCCACCGTGACAAGGCGAGAACGCGGGCACTTCACTACTGTGAACGATTGGCCAAGGAAATACCCCGGCATCAATTCAAGATACCGATCCAGGGGGTGATTGGGGGGAACGTGATTGCCCGCTCGACCATTGCACCGTTTCGCAAGGATGTAACAGAGAAACTGTATGGCGGGGACGTGACGCGAAAGAAGAAGTTGCTTGAAAAACAGAAAAAGGGAAAGGCTAAAATGAAACAGTTTGGTCGCGTCAATATTCCCCAAAAGGCGTTTGTATCCGTTTTGAGAGCTGACAAAGATTAAGGATGAAACGCCGCAGGTGTTTACTGCGAAGACTCCGGTGCCACTGCTTCGGCAAACGCTTTACCGATCTGGGCCATGATTTTTGCCGATCCGCGGTAATGGTACTCGGCATTGGTAATCCCTTTGAGCAGTTCGTGATCACGGGGCGTCAATAGTTCTTCCCGCCAGCGGCTTACCATTTCGTTCTGCTCTTGGGGGCTGATGGTACCCGGTTTGTTCGGGTAGCCTTCGTTGGCCAATTTGAGCTCTCGAGCTTTCGCTTTGACTTGTTCCAGTTTGTCGGAGACAGCGTCCAATTCGGGGTCCCAATAATTCTCCGTTAATACAGTCACGACATTGTCCTGGAATTCGGGTAACGAGGCAGGAGCTGCCATCGCGTCGCGGAAACCCTGATGGATATCCTTGTAACGGATGCGATTTTTGCCGTAACGAGCGACCGGCCCGCCAGCTCCCATTACGCCAATTACGAATCGCATCTGGGGGGCGTTGAGATCCTGCCGAACGTCGCGAATGAAGTGGGCCAAGGCATTGCTGTAGGCATCGTAACCGCCCGGTTGGCCGCGGTTAGGGTAGGTTCCCTGGTCGACCATGTCATTCCAGCCTTGAAACCAGACAAACCCAGCCAGCTCATATCCTTGGTCCGGATCGTAAGCGGGACAGACGCGAGGAATATCCTGCAAAACATGCCTGACATGTTTCAGCATCTTGTGGTAATACTGCCCGGTCGCTTTTTCCTTGTCAGTCCGAATCTGTTGCAGATCCTTTTTCTTCTCCTGGAAATATGCCAGTTGTTTCTCTGTAAACTGGTACGGTCCCGCACTGGGAGAACGGAAATCGGTGTGAAGTGACTTACCACCCCAAGCCGTTTTGATGATCAGGATCGGTTCCTGTAGCCGTTGGTGAAGGTAGATTCCGAAAGTAAATTCGGGGCCAATCTTTCCTCCGTCGCGTGTCGGGTCAGAGCGGGCACCGTAACCGGCAGTTAAGTTTCCATGACCCTCACCGCCCTCGCCGGCACCCGTGTAATAGGAGATCCAGACGTCGTCGCATATGGTTGGTTGACCGTTTGCGTCTCGCATCGCGGCCAATAGGGGTGCGGTCTTGGGATCCATAGCGATATGATCGAACGATGAGAGCTTAGCATGCCCCTCCATGTTAGATTGGCCCGCCAAGATATAGACCTTGAGTGGTTTTTTGGGAGTTTGGGCCGTGGCCGGAAAAACCAGCAGGCAACCGATCAGGGCTGTTAGTATCCCGCGGAGTGAGCAATTGGTAGCGTGGTTCATAGGTTGGCTCTTTTCACATTAAGGCGATGTTGGCCAGTTTGACATGCTCTTGCCGAGCCGGGAAGAGTACTTCCAGCTGCGGGTCCTAATACCGGGCAACCGTGTTGATTGACAATCGAGCAAACAGAAGCGATTATTGACCCAGCAGGATTCGCGGTCAACAAACGCTATCGGCGTAAAAAAAATAAAACTGCCGGGCTTCGGTTTGAGACAAGACGGGATGATAAGCGTCCATGAACGACGTCACAAAAATACTGAACGCGATTCAACAGGGAGACTCGGCCGCTTCTGAAAAGCTCTTTCCACTGGTTTATGATGAACTGCGGCGGCTGGCCCAATCGCGAATGCGTCACGAATCACCTAACCAGACCTTACAGCCGACGGCGTTGGTGCATGAAGCGTATTTGCGCCTGGTAGATGTTGCGAATCCCCAGGAGTGGAATAGTAAAGGTCATTTTTTTGCAGCGGCCGCGACTGCCATGCGCGGCTATCTGGTTGTTTTTGGCGTAACGCTAGTTGTGAGCGGCTGGTTGCTAGGCCTGCTCTCGTTGCGTTTGAATCGGTTGGGCAATCGGCACTCCGTCTGAAATATCAGCTTTCTGCCCGTCTGTTTCAGTCGTTGTCAAGGCTTCTGTCTGGCCCGCCCGCCAAAGAGCTGGTCAGTCCGTTTAGAGCAGCTCGGCTTCCAGCTTCAGGTGCTCGGCAATTTCATGTTCGGTGATTACCCCCAGAATGGCGGCTTCCGGTCGATCACTTTCGCTGACCAAGCCAAACAGCACATCATCGGCTTTCATCATTCGAAGGGCTTCAATCAGTGGTGTATCCTGGGGGAACACGCATGCGTTGCTGTCCAGTGATTCTGGGACGGAATCGATGTTCGCCGGAGCGACATGAAATTCGCTACCTGGTTTCCTGTAAACGGTCAGGCCCTGGTAAGGCGTAAACGGGACCGTGGAGGGGAGCAAGCGGAAATCGGTGGTCATCACGTCACGCGCTGTGCGACAATCGATCATGGCCGCCTGCAGTCCTTCAGGTACGATATGCCCTCGTCGCATCAGCTTAAGCGTGTAGACACTGCCGGGTGAGAGCAGCTTCCTGACTTCACTGGAGACAACGCAGGTTAACATGAGGGGCAACGTCACGGTCGGGTCGGCCGTCATTTCAATCAGCATGATAGCGCCGGTGAGCATAGCCCCCGTTGAGGCGCTGACACCGGCTGCCATCCCGGCGATCACGAAGGCGACTTGTTGATCGGCAATCTCGTTGGCTAGCCATTCGGGCGAGACCGCGTGGGCCAGTTGCCAAAACAGGCTGCCAGCAATGGCACCCAGAAACAGCGAGGGCGAAAACACGCCTCCTGAGCCACCCGAACCGAGCGTTAGAAAGGTTGCCGCGAGTTTCAACAGGAACAGGATCAACAGCAAGACGACCAGGTCGGAACCGTGTAGGGGGATATCACCCCGGATCAGATCCATGATCGTGGCGTAGCCGACCCCCTGGATGTAATAGTGATGGGTGGGTGACCAGACAGAAACACAATAGATCAGGATGCCGACGACCAGCATGCCTGAAAGGTGCCGGGTGTATTGGTTGCCGGGCATTCGATCAAACAGGTCCTCAGCCCAATAGATCCCGCGAACGAAGACAAATGCGATCAGGCCCATGAGGATGCCGAAAGGGATAAACAGGGCCAGAAAGCCTGGTTGTTCCAAGTGGAATTCAGCCAGTTGGATGTCGGGGAAATCAAAGGCGGGGTCCACGCCAAGCAGGAGCCTGCCAATGTAGCTTGATGTTACTGTGGCCAATCCGACCGGCAACAAGGTTCTGACATTAATCGACACTAACAGGAGTTCGATGGCGAAAACGAGACCACCCAAAGGGGCATTAAACGTGGCCGCAATCCCGGCACCTGCCCCGGCTGCAATCAAGGTGACGACTTGGTTGACGGGGAGTTTGGTTAGTTGGCCGAGGGTGGAACCGAAGGCGGAACCGATTTGGATGATGGGGCCCTCGCGGCCCACCGAACCACCGCTACCGATACAGATGGCCGAGGCAACGGATTTCACCAGGGCGACGATCGGCCGAATGACCCCCCGGTTGTAATAGACTGCGTCCATGACTTCCGGGACGCCATGCCCTTTCGCTTCGGGCGCAAAATTCTTGACCATCCAAGTTACAAACAGCGCGCCAATGACGGGGGCCAAAATTATCCAGGGTCCCCATGGACTCGGTGTGACTGTATGGACGTTGGCGTCGTAATAAAAGTCGAACTCACCGAGGAAGAGAATGTTGTGAAACAGGCCGATCAGTCGGCGAAAGGCCCAGGCCCCCAATCCTGCGATGACGCCAACGGCAAAGCCGTAACTACACATCCAGTAGAGGTTTTTCTGGTGGGTCGTATTGGACAATGTCGTATCCGACAAGGTTTGCCTCGGTGATGGGGAGCCACCCTGGGAAGGCGGCTCCATAAATACGGCGGAGACACTCGGTCTGGCAGGGCCTTGAGTTCTGACCGGGGTGTTGCCAGGTAGTGTTGTGGCATAACCCAGACCGCTATTGAAACTAGCCAGTTAGCTTGAATATTGCAAGTAGATTGGAGGGCGGTTTGCTCAACTCAAGCGAACTCCTCCAGTCGAGCCCAATAGGTCGCAAGAGTATTGAGATCGCTGCCGACCGCTGCGATCACACCGTCAGGACGAACTAGGATCACCCCCGATTGCCGCAGGCCGACGGCGGCCATCAGGCCTTGGACGTGCGGGTCGTCTGTCCCCTCACCAATACGTACGAGCGATAAAGGTATTCCTTTTCCATGTCCGCCCATTATGGTGGGTGCGTCCGTTTCATCAACGTCGCCAATCAGGATACAGGTACTCTGGTTTCCTCTCAGTAATTGCGAAGCCATCGCTTCCTGGCCGTCCAACACAATGGGCACATCGGGAAACATGTCACCTGGTTGGCTAGGGCCCCGTGATTGGCCGGGGCCACAAAGGGAGCTGCCTCTCAGGCTGATCGACTCTTCGGTCAAAAAACCCATGAGCTTGTGCCGGATAAACGGGATGGATAGCCCGACATGCATCATGGCGTTTCGCAAGTGTTGCGCGATCGGATTGCTAATCATGGCTCCCTTAATCATACGTCCCGTGACTTTCAGCACAGTTGCGCCAACCGGATGTCGTTCCTCCTGGTAGGTTTGCAGCAGGGAAGGCCCCGCACCCCCGAGTTCGACCATGGCAATTTTCCAAGCCAAGTTGGTTGCATCCTGGATTCCCGTGTTCATGCCTTGGCCACCGGCTGGGCTATGGACATGGGCCGCATCGCCGGCGAAGAGGATGCGGCCGTGAACATAGTTTTCGATCTGTCGCTCGTTGATCCGGAACTCGCTTTTCCAGTAGCACTCGGAAAAAGTCCATCCCAGGGCTGTCCTTTGATCGAGGATCGCCTGAATGTCCTGTTCACTCGGATCCGATCTGGGCTGATTACCAACGATCGGACCTCCATCGGCAATCACTCGCCAGCGGGTCTCCCCGACCGGGAACAGTGCGACGACGCCCTCGGGACTGTTGCTGAGGATGAGCTCGTGGGGGTCCGTTATCTGGTCGACTTCGACGTCGGCCAAGATCCAACGATGGGCAAGCGAGGTGCCTGGGAATTCTAGTTGCAGCTGGTGTCGTGCCACGGAATGAGCTCCTTCGCAATCGACCAGCCAGCGACAATGGACCTGTTCCGGACCCAACGGTGATTCGAGCTGGCAGACGACTCCGTCATCGGTTGGCGCGAGGCTCACCAGTTTGGTTTGCCACTCGACCTGGACCTCCTGTTTGTGGAGGGCCGCAATCAGGATTCGCTCCGTTTCCGATTGCGGAATGAACACTCCGGCAGGGAATCCGTGTGTCTCGTCCGAGATCGGTATCTCGACAAGCTGGTTCTCGAGGGACATGATCCGTGCCCGTTGAGCTTCATGGCCGGCAGCCAGAAATTCCTCAAACGGGATGGAAGCATCAAGAATCTGCATCGTCCGGCGCCAGACGACCAGTGCTTTGGAAAGCGTTGTTGGCCCCTCTTTCAGGTCAATGATCCTGACGGGCACCCCATGACGCGCCAGGCAATGGGCGGCAGTCAGGCCAACCGGGCCGGCCCCGGCTACAAGCACACATTGTTCGGACATGTCAGTCCTTTCATGGTTTGTTTATCGGAAGGGCATCGCCTGTTAGACAATGGCTCACTGCCTGAAGTCGATCCTATTGATTGTAGTGAACGGGTAAAGCAAACATCAATCATGGCAGCCTCCCCAGCCTGTATCCTGCCAAGAGCGACGTACCCTTTCCTTCAGCACCTACGTACTGCATGACTTGGCCCCACTTCGAATCGTGACCATGAGGTCATCCTTTGCGGTACCCTCCACTGGTTCATTGCCGTTGCTCGCCACGGGTCTCGTTGGCTTATTGTGGCGAAACCGTCGCCGCTAGGTAGATCTTGGTGCAGGGAGATTGCAGTAAAAAATTGCTCAGCGGTCTCGCCGGGTCAGCCGTTGGTATACGATTAATCGTTTGCTTGTTTGCAGCGTGCCAATTGGAACTGTTTGGGCAGGATAACAGGACGGTCTGTTGAAAACGTCCACTAATCGGAATAGGTTAACAGTTGTCCTTTTGCGATCGGGCGAACGGGCCAACCGGTTTCTACAAGGGACCACTCACTGCAAATGAGTTAATCAATGAATGCGCCACGGCAGAATTGGACAGGTCGGCAAACGGAGCGATTCCCCAGTTGGCTCCCGGGGTTAGCGTGGCTTGCGCTTTGGCTGATCTGCTCTGCCCTGTTCCTCCCTCAGGCAAGCCAGGCGCAAGATCCTTCGTTTGATGCGATTCGGTCGTTTCGGCAGGAAGTGCGGCCATTATTGAAGACACACTGTTTTCAGTGTCACGGCGAAGCAGGTGTGAGCGAAGGCGAAGTCGATTTGCTGCACTTGGATCCTGTCGATCTCGAAAATCGTGTTCGCCTACTCGGCCGCATGATTGAAGTTCTCGATTTGAAGCAGATGCCACCAGAGGACGAGCCCGATCTCGAACCGCAACAGCGGCAAAAGATGATCGACGCGTTGCGAGAGATCCTTCGCTCAATGGGTTCCAGTGCAGCCGGTCACCCCGCCGCGCCGCTCCGACGTATGACTCGTTTGCAGTACAACAATGCTGTGATGGACCTGTTCGAACTGAAGTCAGTGGTGTTCACGTTGCCCGAGAGGATGATGCGCGAGCACGGGCAGTACTTCAAACCGGAAACTGGGAAAATGGCAGATGTGGTCACCGTGGGAAATCGCCCTCTCGGTAAATCTCAGCTGATCGAGCGCCGCCTGGCAGGGGTGGCAGCCTTTCCGCAGGACCTGCGGGCAGAACACGGATTCGATAATCGGGGTGACCATCTTTCGATGTCCCCCCTGTTGATGGAAGCGTTTCTAAATTTGGGTCAGTCGATCACTCAGAGCCCCGACTTTGTCAAAAAGACTGTTGGCTGCTGGGCTGCGTTTTTCGAACCCCCACCTGCTGACCTTAATGCGAAACAGGAAGCTCGCCAACGCTTGAAACCTTTCTTGGAACGGGCGTTTCGGCGGCCTTTGGAAACCGGTTTGCTAGACCGCTACAGTCAGTTTGTCGGGCAGCAATTGGATGCCGGCATTGGTTTTACGGAAGCGATGAAATCCGTGGCTGCCGCGACGATTGCTTCACCGAACTTTCTCTACCTGTATGACAAAGCGGGGTCAGGAAACGGCCCGGAGGCGGTCGACGGACAGGAGTTGGCGTCCCGACTCTCATTTTTTCTGTGGGGTAGCATTCCGGATGAGACCTTGGCCGGTTTGGCGGATTCGGGCGAATTGCAAAATCCGGAGGTCCTTGAACAGCAAGTCGACCGGATGTTGATAGACCGTAAAATTAAAAGGTTTTGTGACAGTTTTCCCGCGCAGTGGTTGCAGCTGGACCGAATCATTTCTTCGCTTCCCAACGAAGAGAAATATCCCGGTTTTTATTTCCTGAAGTACCGGGATAGCATGCATATGATGCTCGAGCCACTCCTCTTGTTTGAAACGGTCTTGATTGAAAATCTGCCCGTGACCCAATTGGTTGATTCCGATTTCACTTACCGCTCGTCCGTTTTGCAGGAGGCTTATGAACAACTTGGATCCCAGCCACTTAAGGGGGGGAAAACGGGGGCCGGCGTAACCGTTTTGACCTTCAGTCGTGTCCCTGTAGAAGATCGTCGAAATGGGGGGGTGATTACCAATGCCGCCGTGATGACGATGACTTCGGGTCCCGATCGGACTCAGCCCATTACCCGGGGTTCCTGGATTGCCAGTGTCATTTTCAACGATCCGCCTAAGCCGCCCCCTGCCGACGTTCCGCCTTTAGGCGAAAAACCCTCAGAGGAAGAAGCCAAGCTGACTCTCCGCGAACGTCTCTCTTTGCATCGGGAGCGGGCCGATTGCAAAGGCTGTCATGAACAGATTGATCCTCTCGGTTTTGCCTTGGAGAATTACAATGCGATCGGTGTGTGGCGAGAGCAGTATGAAAATGGCAGGGAGATTGATCCTGCCGGTGAGTTGTTTCGGGAACATTCGTTCGGTAGTGTGGTAGAATTCAAGGATGCCATCTTGGCCGAAAAAGACCGTTTTACCCGGGCATTGGCTGGTCACCTTTTGGCCTTTGGGCTGGCCCGACCACTCGGTCCCGGGGATCAGTTAGCGCTTGACCAAATTGTGCAGAACACGATTGCCGATGATTACCGGATGAAAACCTTGATCAAGCAGGTCATCCTCAGTCAACCATTTCGATCCAAGAACAGTCCCCCATCCCCCCCGATAAAAAATTTCACGCCAAGGCAGAGGTGAGGCTCATGAAAAAAGCGAATCGTCGCACGTTCCTTCGCGGTTTGGGCGGTGCGGTCCTGGCCCTCCCCTATCTGGAAAGTGTTTCCTTTGGCCGTGCAGTCGCGCCGGCGGCTAAGCGGATGGCCCATTTCTATGTGCCCATCGGGGTCGTGCGCCGTGGGTTTTTCCCTGGCGAAGCGAACCATGTCATCCCCAAGGGTAATCTCGGCAACGTGATGCAATCTCTGGGCGAGCAGGATCCCAACTTTCGGATTGCCCAGCTCGACGAATTGACACCGACCATGCAGCCGCTGCAGGGAATCAAAGAGAAGATTACCTTGATCACGGGAATGGACCGGACGTTTCAGCAGGGTACCGATGTTCACGCCCAGTGCGCTTCCTGTTTTCTCAGTAGTGCGCCGCCCAATACGGTCCAAGGATCGGCTTGGCCATTGGACCGAACGCTCGATCACATTGTCGCCGACCAGATTGGGACGAGCACCCCTTTTTCAACCCTGGAGTTCAGTTGCAATAGCCACAAGGACAACAAGGAATCAGTCTATTTCGACAATATTTCATGGTACGGCACTGGGCACTTGGCACCCTCGATTCGCGATCCCAGAAAAATGTACCAACGTCTGTTTTCCACCAGTGATATTAACCGTTACCGGGAGATAACCAGTCTGGTTCTCGAGGACGCGAATGCCTTGAAACGGAAACTTGGTTACTCTGACCAACAAAAATTTTCCGAGTATTACGATTCCCTACGGGCGATCGAAAAGCAGATCAACCGACTGGAAAAGATGAAATCCGAATTGGCGATGGTCGATTTTGATGAGCCGGCAGAAGCTTATCTTCCGAGGGGGCAGTACATTCGTTTGATGGGTGACCTGATGGTTGTCGCCCTGCAAACGGGGCTCACCAATGTGGCCACCTTTATGGTGGGGCCCGAACGTTGGGACACGCCGTACCAATTTGAAGGGCTCTTCGATAAACCCCGCAGCCATCACCAAATGTCCCACAATCAGACCCAGATGATTGACGACTTGCTGAAAGTGGATCTCTTTCACATGGAGCAGTACGCTTACCTGGTTGAGAGGATGGACCGGATCAAGGAGTCGGATGGGACGTCATTACTGGATAACACATTGTTCACGTACGGTTCTGGTTTGGGCGACGGTTCAACTCATCAGTACAATGATCTGCCGATCATCATGGCAGGCGGAGGTAGCCGCGTAAAATCGGGTCTTCATGTCAACATGCCCGAGGGGACACCCCTGGCCAACCTCTGGTTGACACAGGCCCGCCTGATGGGCCTGGGCATCGAACGATTCGCCGATAGTACTGGGATGATTGACCCATTGATGTCGTAATGTCATGCCCTATTAACTGGGTAGAAAGTCTGGCTCCGGCCGTATTGCCGGTCGAGGACGCTTGGATTAACGTAACCTGATTCATAGTTTGCATGGGTGCGTTATCGGTAGAGAGGGAAGGCGGTCGGACGATGGACAGACCACGCGGTGCGGTCTTTGTTGCGCCTGGCCAACCTTTGGTCATGCAAGAATTTGATTACCCGTCACTGGCTGCAGGGGAAGGACTGGTCGAGGTTCTTTGTTGTACGGTCTGTGGCAGTGACTTGCACACTCTGCAGGGGAAACGGAAGGTCGCTGGCCCGATGATTCTGGGGCACGAAGTGATTGGCCGT
>JAYZCF010000050.1:0-31452 GCA_036338455.1 Planctomycetota bacterium | reverse complement strand
TTACCAAATCTGCAGACGTGGCAACCCGACTGGCAACAGAATTGGCAATGGCGTTCATTACTGGGCATTGCCATGGGTCTACGTGCCCGAGGCGAAGAAGCGGAAAGTGATGCCTTGTTTCGATTCTTAGGGAAGGCGGGTAAGCAGAATCTCGAACCGCCATGGTTGGAGGTTTGGAACCTCGAATCGATGGTCCTGGCGCGGCAGTGGGAGCGGGCGGCGGAGTTTGTGGAACGAGTAGTGACCGTGGGTTGGGAACCGGGAAAGCAGAGAGCTTTTTGGCGACGTGTTTTGCAAGCGAGTCGGGCGGCTCGCCTGTCGGCTCCCGAAAGTGCAGACTTCATGCAGGTTCAAGCATTGCTGGCTCTGGCACGCAATCGAGAATCTTCGGTCCTGCAGGCTTGGCGTGATGATCCGCAAGTTGAAAAGGTGGGAAATCCTTTTGTGCAAAACTGGATCGACGGGTACTTGGGTTGGGTCGAGCTAGAGCAGGGGGGAGAACTGAATGAGGTGGGTGGTGTCTTGTCGCGCGCGATCGAGATGGCCGATACCTCAATTTCGGTGGAAGATCTTGCCCGCTGTCGATTCTATAAGGCTCTTGTCGATTTTCAGCGCGGTCATCTGGCCGAGGCGGCTCAGCAGTTTGCAGAAGTTACTCGCTCACTGCGAAGGTTGGACCCTCCATTGGCCGAAGAATCGGCCTGGATGAATTTGCGGACGTGGATCGCGATGGCAATGACCGACCGCCGTAAGACGGCTTCAGCGCTCGCTGCTATGGATGAGTTTGAATCGATTTTTCCGGCCAGTCTGTTGGTCGAGGAAATCCCCTTTCAGAGGCTGCGGCTCACTTGTCATGCTTTGCCGCCGCAGCAGGCCAAGGAGCGTCTGGAAAAGTTTCAGCTCGGCCAACCGGAAATCTACCAAGTCAGGATCGAATTGGTCCGCAGCCTTTACCGTTTATGGCAGGAACAGGTGGAAGTGGATCAACAAGCGGCTCAAGATGTTTGGATCGAATTAGAGCGGGCCAATCGTGAATTGCAGGAAGATCCGCGGGTCGGAGGTAAATCCAAGTTGCGGTCAACGCTTTGGGTAATCGATGCCATGTTACAAAGTAAAGTGGCACAGGCTGAGCTCGAGGTGGTATTGGACAAGGCAGTCGAGTTGGCCGCGTTCCCGGGTACCCCGGTAGAAATGATCTACCTTTTGAACTATTACCGGATGACGTCTGCCCGCCAAGCGGGAAAACAGGAAGCGGGTATTGAGCTTGCCCGCCAACTCGCCGCAAAGGCCGTCGATACTCCGTTTGAGCGCTCCGCGCTGCTGTACCTGGCGGAGTCTTATCCTGCCAGCGGTGAGTTGGATCCTGAAAGGCGATCGATTGCGATGGCTGATTTGCTGCGGCTGGTGGAATTGTTGGGGACCGATACAGGTTCTTTGGCTCATTCCAATAATGCCCAGGTCGCGCTCTTCCGTTTAACTGAACTTTACATACAGGACCGTCAATGGGAACGTGCTGATCGGCACTTGGAAACCTTGGTTAAAGTTTTTCCCCAACGTCGAGAATACCGGGCCGCCACGGCACGGGTAAAAACCGAGAGAGGACATTTCCAACAGGCTTTACCCCATTGGAGATTCTTGGCCCAGCGCGTCGAGCCCGGTACTGACCTCTGGTATGAGGCGAAGTATCAGTTAATACGCTGCTTGTGGTCGGCCGATGATGACAGTGCAAAAGCCGTTTTGCGACAAACGATGCAATTGAGTCCCTCGATGCCGGACGGCTGGGCAGGCCAATATGCCCGACTGGCCGAAGAGATAGGTTGGGGGGAGTGATCGTGGCACAAAAGCGGGACATCCCTTCCAAAACGTCTGTTGATTTGCAACGGTTGCGCAATGATCCCAAAGTGCGCATGTTTCTTCGGCAGGCAGCGGCCATCATCGCAACCGAGCGGGGATTGAGCAAAGCAAGTCGCGGAAAATTACAGGCGTTGGCAAGCCGCCTTGAATTGACAGACGAACAGTTTCGTCTGGCGATCGACGAAATGCAGCAAACGGTTGAGCTGCCCAAGGCGCTGAATCGCTGGGAGCGAGCATTCGTTACTTTCTTGCAGCGGGAATGGCAGGGGTTTCGCGGTAAAGTCCTCTCGATCTCGGTGGAAAATCGTGCTGTCGATCTGGCTGGGAAAAAGTATCAGATTTCTGAGGTCAGGGCTCAGCAATTGATTCAGAAAACGGCGGATGAACTTGGCATCGGCCGGATGACAGAGGGGGATGCCGAGCGGTTTGGGGAGCGGTTGATCGCGGATGCTGTCGGCGGTCAAGATGCTCTGAAACCTGGGCAACAGGAGGAGCTTCAACGGCTGGGAGAGCGCTGGGGCGTAAGCCCGGAAGCAGTCCAGCAACTGGTGGAGCAGGTGCTGGAGGATCAGCGAAAAAAACCCGCTGATAAAATGGGCGGTTCTTGGCTGTTGTTGCTGCCGGCGGGAATGGTCCTGTTGGGGCTCTTGTCAGTTTTTCTGTGGCAACTCGGCGGAAAGGCTGGCTCCGAGGAAAAGGTAAGTCTGCCGACAGTGCCGTGGCGGGTGGCTGACAGCACGCTTGAACCCGAACAACTTCCTTGGTGGAACGAAAAATTGAGCCGTGCACTGGCAGCTACGGCCAGCCTGCCAGCCAATACACGTCGCAGTGATATCCAGTCGGCTGACCCTGAGGTTCGCGTGAAAGGCATGAGAGAGCTGATTGAAATGGCCCAGGAATCATCCCCCATCCACCAAAATCCGGAGAGCCCAAGAACGAGTTGGAACCAGTTGATTGCTCTTCTTTATTTCTACGACCCCGATCCGAAAGTAAGCCACATAGTATTTCAGTCAATCATTGATGCTCTTCAAGAGGGCGACAGCCGCCAACCCCCCAGGATGGAAGCCGTCTTTTGGGCCGCTCAGCTACTGGCTTTGATGCAGGACATGGATGAGACGATTGATTCGCCTCAGTGGCTGGAACGCATGGCTGCCGTCCGAGAGATGGCGCAGGCGGTCGTGGGACCTTACCCGGAGCGGGACGATTCGGTCGACTTTTTTGCTTTGGCCCATCAGCAGATATCGGTGGATCTTTGGCAGCGAGTGATCGGACAGGGAGAAGCAGGGGTCAAACTCGATCGGTCTTTGGTTCTCCAACTCAAACAACAGACGTCCAGTGTGTTGGCCCCTGAAGTTCTCTACCAATTGGAGCTGGGGCTGGTACAGAGTCTTCTGGAACGGGACGAAACCGAGTGGGAAATAGTTCAGGAATTGATTGGCAGTCTCGTGAAAGGGGCCAATACTTCTCAGCTGGCGGGTTGGATTGATCGATTGCTGGCTGTGAAAGATCGAAGATTCCGTGAGTTCTTGGCGACCCAGTTGGCCGCTCGTACGGGTATCGAGTTAACCACCGGGAGTCTGGACCAGATCGTGGAGCGTTTGTCTGAATACCGTTTCCAGCGGTCTCGCCCGGCGGTCGAAGTCTGGTTGGAAAAGAACCGTCAATGTGAGTCGGTGGTCAAACGACTCGAACCTTGGGCCGTTCCCCAGTCGGCCAAAGAGGCCCAGGCGATTGTCGACGCGGTCTATGCGACCAATGTTTCCTTGGCGCTGATGATTGAGTTGGAAAGGCGACAGGATTTTGGCTACCTAAGGGAGCTGCTTTCGGCGGGATCTCCCAGCTTGGCTCAGGTTTTTTCGCCTGAGGGACAGCCTGTCAACGCGCCATCTAACCGCCTGCTCGCACCGAGTTCGGCAGAGCGTCGCATGAAGAAGGAAGCGATCGAACGTTTGGTGACGGCGGCACCCGATCGCGTGGCCGTGCGGATCTCAGCCTTGGAATCGCTGGCCAAGTTGGCGAAAAAATTTGACGATATCTCGTATCGCGATGGCCAGGCACTGATTGCCTACCTCCTGGTCGATCAGGAATTGCAAGAATCGTTAGCTGTCGAACGTCTGATACCGCAATTCTCGCACTGGCCCACTCTGCATTTGGCGCTGGCTGATGTGGCCAGGCAGTCGCCCAGCGTGGCGGACCGTGCAGGGGCCCTTTATCGTTTGCTACAGGGCGAGTCGTCGATTCCCGTCAGGCCCAACGACAACGAGCGACAAGATGATGTAGCGACTTTGGCCGTTCAGTTGGCCCTTGAAATTCTGGAGAGTCGGGGTGCTACCTCAATCACCCAATCGGACCTGGCCTGGGAGCGATTGCAGAAGATCCATAAAACCATGCTGATGACTCGTGCTAGAATCCTTGACCATTGGGCGGATTTGTCCGTATGGGGTGGTCAAGACTATCAGACGGCGTTGAAGCGCCTGGTCGATCAGCAGCTCGCCCCGGAAAGACGACAATGGTTTGACAATGCTTTGCAAATAGAGGGCGGTACACAGCCGATGGCGCGGTGGATACGAATGAACCAGGTCTTGATTGAGCTGCTTCGCCGCCAGCTCGACAAAGCCAGTGATTCGGTCGTCGCGCAACGAGATCAGGTGCTCCATCAATACCGAAAACGAATGAAGCAGGATATTCCTCTAGGGCGGCGACTCTTGTTGACCGAGCAGGCATTACTTCAACTGGCATCGCTTGCCTTGCGGCAAAAAATCGCGCCATGGCAGGAGGAATAACGTGTTGAAAATGACCTTGCAGATGCTGATTTTCTTCTTCGCTTTGCCGTTCCCTCTGGCCCAAGGCGATATGCTGATTTGGCAGGATGGTAATTCCCCAAAGCGACTGTATGGGGTGGTCGAGAGGGACGATCCCGGAGTGGTCCATTTTCGAATGCACCCAGATCTCGGGGGTGAACTGAGGGTCATTCCCCGGAATGAAATTCTCGCCTTAGTGTTTCATGCAGATGAATCCCGCTTAATGGAACTGAAGCCAGAAAATCTGGCTGACTACCGGGATTATGCTGAGGAGTTGGCCGGCCGTGGAGATGATTTGCAAGCTCGTGATCTGGCGATCCGTCTTTTCCTGATCGTCGCGTATGGGGCCGGCGAGAGACCGTTTCAACCCGGCGCCCGCCAATTGAGAGCGAGCGCCCTTCGCAACCTGCAACCGTTGGCGCGCGATGATACAGAGCGACGAGCCTTTGAGCAACTCGCCACGCTATATGGGTTGTCTGAGCGGGCCCTGAGTGGAGTCACTGCTCCATCGCCGGAAGAAATCACGGAAGAGATGCGGGCGAATCTATTGGATCTGCTGCTCGCTGTCCGGGCGGGTAACAGGGAAGGCGCTCTGCGTTTGCTGCAGCAGCCTGATATGGAGCGGGCTTGGAAGACCGTCTCGCCGATCTGTCGTTGGGACGAACTTTCTCGGATCATCCAACAGGGGGAGCCGTTAGGATTTCAGCTGCAGCGTTTGTTGACCGTAGAAGTGGAACTCCGAAAAAGATGGAAGGTCGGATCCATACCGAGAACGAAGGTCGATTCCTGGGCGGTTCAGGCGAGAGAGCATGAACCACAGGCGGAATGGTTGCCGAACCTTTTGGATGTGACTGAGTATGATCCTCGACAGAATGTTTGGTGCAATGGTCAGTGGATACGCCTGACCAAGTAGGGAAAATAAGATGTCATTGAAGTCGTTGGAAGCCAAAGAGAAACTGTGCCAATTCCAGGCAGAGGAAGGTTGGCAGCGAATCGTTACCGTCGACATGCACACCGGGGGAGAACCTCTGAGGATTGTTGCTTCGGGTTACCCACTGATTCCCGGGCGCAATGTGATCGAACGGCGATCCTATTGCGCCGCGGAACTGGATCATTTGAGGAAATTAATCATGTGGGAGCCCCGTGGTCATGCGGATATGTACGGGTGTATCTTGACACCGCCCAATGAAGATTTTGACGATGTCCAAGCAGACTTTGGTGTTCTGTTCATGCATAACGAGGGTTACAGCTCGATGTGTGGACATGGCATCATCGCCGTTGCTAAACTGGCGATTGAATCCGGCTTGGTTCTAGCCGAAGAGGGAGAGTCTATTGTTCGTATTGATGCTCCGGCTGGCCGAATAACGGCCAAGGCAACCATCGAACAGGGGCGTGTGACGGCAGTTTCTTTTGAAAACGTTGCTTGTTTTGTCCAGCTTTTCAACCAGCGGGTGAAGGTTGAACCGTTTGGCGAGATTGAATTTGATTTGGCCTACGGCGGGGCTTTTTATGCTTATGTTGACGCCCTGCAGGTCGGTTTGGAACTTTCGGCGAATGCCAAAAATGTACAACGCCTGATCCACACCGGGCGTGAAATCAAGAAAGTGATCCAGCAGGAGTTCAACATCACGCATCCTGTACACGAAGATTTGTCGTTCCTTTACGGCACGGTTTTTCACGGTCCAGCTCGTGCCTCCACCCATCACAGTCGAAACGTATGCATATTTGCCGATGGTGAAGTCGACCGTTGCCCTACAGGGACGGGTGTGAGCGGTCGTGCGGCGATCGAATACGCCCGGGGTGATCTTGCGTTGGGGGAATCGATTACGATTGAGAGTATTATGGGCACGACATTTGATGTTTGTCCTCTCAGAGAAATCGAGGTGGATCAGCGGGTTGCAATCGTCCCTCGAGTAACCGGGAGCGCCTACTTTACGGGGCGTAACGAGTTCTGGATCGATCCCGCCGATTCCTTGGGCCAAGGTTTCCTGATTTCCGGCGAAACACGCTATGAATGAACGAGAAAATCAACCGGATCAACGTGGGCAGCTCGATCGCCTTGCCGCGCAGTTTATCCAGGAATTGCGAACGGAAGCCCCCTCATCGATTGAGTCGTATGCGGAACGTCATCCGCAGTGGGCCGATGAGATCCGGCAGCGTTTCCCCGCCTTGTTGGAAAAAGAAAAAAATCGTCAGGAGCGGTTGAGGAAACGGGGTAAGCACGACAACCCCAAAGCAAGCAGCTTGAAGCAGTTGGGTGATTTTCTGATCGTGGATGAAATCGGCCGTGGTGGCATGGGCGTTGTTTATGAAGCGGTTCAGCAATCATTGGAGCGGCGCGTTGCACTCAAGGTCCTGCCAACCCACGTGTTTCGAGACAGCCGGCTGGAGGATTTCCTGGCAGAAGCCAAGGTTTCGGCGAAATTGCATCACACCAATATCGTGCCGATTTACGGGGTTGGGCAGCAAGATGGGGTCAATTACTGCGTGATGCAGTTGATTGAGGGTGTGTCCCTGGACCGTTTTGTAACGCGAACTGGCGAGCAAGAACACTCTGTACCTTTGTCTCCTCGCCGTGTGGCCGAGATTGGCAGACAAGTTGCGGTGGCACTCAGTTACGCGCATCAGCAGGGGACGCTGCATCGAGATATTAAGCCAGGTAACCTGCTCCAGGACGATCAAGATAACATTTGGATAACGGATTTCGGATTGGCCTTCAATGAGCCTGAGGTCCCGGCCGGGGACGTGGAGGTGTCGGGAACTTTGCGATACTTGCCTCCCGAACGTTTCGCCGGTCGCTATGACGAGCGTAGCGACATCTTTGCTCTTGGGATTAGCTTGATCGAGCTGTTAACCGGCCAACCTGCCTACGACTTGAGTTCCCGAGATGTACTGCAGGAGCAGATTCAAGCAGGCTCCATTGAGGGTTTGGAGCAAATTGCAAAATCGGTGCCCAGGGATCTTAAAACGATCTTGGCTCGCGCAGTCGATCTTGAGCCGCGAAATCGATTTCAGACTGCCGCCGACTTGGCCCGCGATTTGGAGAATTTTCTGCATGGTCGACCGATTGAATCACGTCGTTTTTCTATGTTGGAGCGAAGCTGGCGATGGTCTCGATGTAACCCGTTGTTGGCGACCATGTCCGGTTTCGCTGTCCTGTTGTTGATGACGGTGACGGTTCTGACATCGGTCGGCTATCTGACGGTCTCTCGGGCGTATGATGCCGAATTGACACAGAGAAAACGTGCCGAATCCGTCGCCGATCTTGCCTCTTCGGCCATGGATAGGATTTTTGTACGTTTTGCACCCGATTCGCTGTTTGCCGATTCTGACAGCTTGGAAGTCAGTGACCAGCAGCCGATTCTCTCCTATGAAGCGGCAGCTTTGTTGCAGGAGATGCTGCGTTTTTATCGGCACTTGTCGGTCGACGAGGATGCCGATCTCGAGATACGGCTTAAGTCGGCCTTGGCCCAGAGCAAGGTGGGTGAAATCAATGAACGCCTGGGCAGCTATAAAATGGCCAGCAACGCGTTCGAAATGGCTCTCATCAAGATTCGCAATATGTCGAACGAGGAGGGGGTAGACAATCAGATCTTTGAGGCTCGGATATTGAACCAACTCGGAGCCGTCTATTCTCTCATGGGGGAAGAGGTGGCAGCCAAGAGGTCCATCTTGGAGGCCATCGAAATCCTGGAAAATGCTTCGGATGGAGGGGATGATTTTCGTTTGGAAGAGGCGAGGTCCTACTACTACCTTGCCCGGAGAATTCGTCCCGGAATGGGACCGGATAGTTTGCCACCCGATGAGTCGTCGCCGCTGTGGGAAGGCTCCGCCCTGTCGCCGATGAGTGTGGACGGTCACCGGGGGAATTACCTGAACCTGGCGATCGAGCTGTTGAATCAGGGGTATGCCAAGGAACAGGAGCGCGTGCGACCGGCGAAACTGAAACATCTCCTCGCGCTTTGTTATCGCGAAATCGCGGCCAATCGAACCACCGACGAGGAGTGGTCCAAGAGACAGCAAGCGATCGACCTGTTAACAGAGCTGGTGGACGTTTACCCGGAGCAGAACCAGTTTCGTTTCGATTTACTGGAGACGTTGGCCGACGTGAAATGGTACCAATCCGGTCTTTCTCGGGAGCAACTGGATTCCCTTGAATCGCACCTGGAAAGAGCATTGCAGGAAGCAGATTACCTGGTGATGCAGCGACCGGACGTGATGGAGTATCGAATCGCGTTGATCCATTCGAATTTCAAATTAGCGGAAATAATCAAGGCAAAGTTACAACACGTCTCTGGGAGAGAGCGGAACGAGTTGCTGGAACGAGCGGAAAGTTCCATGCAACGCGCCATGTTTGAACAAAAGAATCTCGTCCAGGTATTTCCATCCGCAGTGGGTTATCAGGTTTGGAGCATCCGCTTCCTTGTCTCGATGGCGGAGCTGAAAATTAGCCTGGGAAAGATGGGGCAGGCGGAGCGGCTGCTCAATCGCGCCACACACGCGATGACACGCCTGCCGGAGGCGGCAACACAGCTCTGGATTGTTGAGGCACTGGGGTTGGAAATCGCTTCCCTACAAGAAATCACTGCACAGAGGACTACTGAAAGCCCTGAACCCGTTAACTGAATTGGTGAGCGGGCGGCCGCTTTCGTCTCTCTTTACGACCGTGTTGTTGGCAGATGAGGAGGGGCCGGGCGAGCAAACGGTGAGAGATAGGCTTTAACCATAAAAAAATCCCCCTGTACAGCGGGCCTGGGTGTTCCGTTGGGATGCCGTTGCCGAGAGCTTACTCTTCCTCGTCGGTTTTCGCTTCTTCGGCAGGTTCAGCATCGTCGGCGACGGCCGTGGCAACCGGTTCAGCTTGCTCACCTGCCACTTCTTCCTCGCCATTATCCTCATCGACTTCAAATGCCGGCTTTTGGCTCACCTGTTTGACACGGTCGTGTTTTCCTACCAGTTCAAGGATCGCTCGTTCCCCAGCATCACCCAGTCGCGGCGTTGCCAGTCTCATGATTCGCGTATATCCACCAGGCCGCTCAATGTACCTTGGGGCAATCTCGTCAAACAGTATCTCAACCGCTTCCTTGTCTCTCAGAATGGCAAACACGCGTCGGCGAGCATTGACGGCGGGTGCAACCGCTGCGTTCCACTTTTGCCATTGGTCACTGTTGCGCCATTGTCGCCATCCGTCCGAGTTTCGCTCCTCAGACGTTTCAAATGCGGCGGCTGCGTCCTGGTGCGGCAACGCTTTCTTAGCGATCGTAATGCACTTTTCTACAAGTGGGCGAACCTCTTTGGCTTTGTGCAGCGTCGTCACAACGCGGCCACGATACTTGGGTGGGTTGACGGGCGTTTTTCCGTCCGATTGCACCAAGCCGTCGTAGTAGTCGGGGTCACGTTCGGTCAAGAACAGGCTGGCGGCCAGATTGCTCAACATCGCCTTGCGATGACTGGGGGAACGACCTAATACTCGGCCATGTCGTCTATGTCTCATGGTATCACCAAATTCTGCTGGCCATGAATGGCCAATGGATCATCTTATTATGGTTGAAAGTTAACTAATCATGGGTGCCGGTGGCACCTTCATGCCTAGGTGCAGCCCAATTTCCTCCAGCACCTGCCGGACCTCGACCAAAGTTGTCTCACCAAAGTTCCTGATTTCCATCAGTTGATCTTCTGTGTGTTGCACCAAGTCTCGGACCGAGTGGATGTTTCCGGCTTCCATGCAATTATTAGCACGGACGCTAAGCCGCAACTCCGGTATCGAGATGTTCAACTTGGCTTCCAACGCTGCGTCGAGACCACCGGCCGTGCGAGGCTGTGAAAACACCTGTGGTCCCAATTCCGAGTACTGCACAAACGGGTTGAGGTGTTTACGCAGGATCTTGGCCGATTCCACCAAGGCCATGTTGGGTGCCAAGGAACCGTTAGTCCAGATTTCCAAGGTCAACTTATCGTAGTTTGTTTTTTGACCAACTCGAGTCTCTTCGACGCCGTATCGAACACGGGTGACTGGCGAGTAAACGGCATCGACGGGGATAATGCCGATCTCCTGCTCGCGACTGTTTTGTTCGGTGGCCGGAACATAGCCGCGACCATTTTCGACGACCATTTCCATCATGAATGGTGTGTCATCGGTCAGTGTGCAGATCACGTGATCCTTATTGATGATCTCTACATCACCGCTGGTTTGAATGTCAGCGCCCGTGATGGGACCGGCGGTGTCTTTTTCGACCGTGATAACTTTCATCTGGTCATCCGAGTGATTTTTGACGACCAGGGATTTAACATTCAAGACGATGTCGGTGACATCTTCCAGCACGCCCGGAATGGAGGAGAACTCATGGTTGGCCCCACGAATTTTCAACTGGGTAATTGCGCTACCCTCCAAGCTGGAAAGCAGCACACGGCGAATACTGTTTCCGATCGTTGTCCCAAAACCACGCTCGAATGGTTCAGCAGAAAATTTTCCGTAGGTTGCACTGAGTGAATCCCGATCGCAATCCACAACACTTGGAAGTTCCAAACCGCGCCATCGAATATGCATAGAATATCTCCACTAAGTTGAAAATTATCGCAAACTGAATGCGATCGCGCTTGGACGCGTAGTAATCTGAATGGGTGGGTCGCTAGACGCGACGTTTTTTACGGGGTCGGCATCCGTTATGCGGGATGGGCGTGCAGTCTTCGATCGATTTGATGTTCAATCCAGCCGCTTGCAGGGCGGTGATGGCACTTTCTCGGCCACTGCCTGGACCTTTGACACGAACGTCAACTTCTTTCATCCCGAACTTGATGGCTTTCTCTGCGGCCTGCTGGGCCGCCATTTGACCTGCAAAAGGTGTGCTCTTACGACTTCCTTTGAAGTTGCAGGTTCCGGCGCTCGCCCAACAGAGCGTTTCGCCCTTGGTGTCGGTGATCGTTACCGTGGTGTTGTTGAATGTTGCATTGACGTGTGCCACGCCGTGGGTGACATTTCGCCGTACTCGCTTTTTCTTTGATTTACCCAATTGGGATACTCCAAACTTCGTCGGTTGTGCTTGTCCTGGGGTCAGGCTGACTATCGAAGGTCCTTGACGCCCTTCTTGCCTGCCACTGTCTTCTTGGGTCCTTTACGCGTCCTGGCGTTGGTCTTCGTCCGTTGGCCTCTGACCGGCAAACCTACTCGGTGGCGGAGCCCCCGGTAACACTTGATGTCGCGGAGCCGGTTTATGTTCTGTTGCACATGACGTCGCAGGGGTCCTTCCACCGTGTAGTCACGTTCGAGGATCATCGACAACCGACTGATTTCCTGGTCGGTCAAATCCCGAGCTTTCTTGTCTTCGTCCACAGCGGCCTTGCGACACAAGTCTCGCGCGGTCTGGTCGCCCACACCAAATAGGTACGTCAATGAAATGACGGCTTTCTTTTCGTTCGGGATATCAACACCCAACAAACGTGGCATCTGTTTTCTCCAACTGGAATTTTCCCAATTACCTGGGCTGAATACGAGTTACGATGAAACTCCCTCAGGGCCGATCAACACGGTCCTGGCGGGATGAGGGTTCCTTATCCTTGCCGCTGCTTGTGGCGCGGGTTGCTACAAATCACGTAAACCCGACCTTTTCGGCGGACAACCTTACAATTTTCACAAACTCGTTTGACGCTGGCGCGGACCTTCATCGGCGGGCCTATCGGTGCTCGAAATCAAATCTAGTAAAGCCCATAAGTATATGTTTTTCACGCGAAATACCACAAGGGCCAAAGATTGAACAATCTGGTAAAAAACGAGATTTGCGTTGTCAGGCGGCACGTTTTCTCGTTAGCCACGCTGATTGCCACCCCTTCGGACGACTCACCCGTCCATTTTGCTTGGCCAAAGCGTACTTTGCGACCGTTTTCGGGTAGTTCGGTACTCGTTAGAAAAGCCGATGGAGAGGGCCCCGAGCCAATGGGCGGGGCATTTTTCCCTTGATTTTGGGATGGCCCAGAGCCCAGTGAGGCAAGCCACGATTTGCTCGACCTGCTCAATTCGTTCCGTTTTGGGCCGTTTCGAGGCTTTTCCACAAATACCAACTGGCCACGGTTGAGTAAGGCTGCCAAGTTGACGCCAGCTCGAGAAGACGGGAACGATCTACATCACCACCGTCTCGGTATGCCTGACTGACGGCCTTGCGGATCCCCAGATCGTCGACCGGAAAAACATCCAATCGGGCAAGGGAAAACATCAGGAACATCTGGGCTGTCCAAACACCGATCCCCTTAACCTGAACCAAATCCGCAATCACAGCCTCGTCCTTTTTGCGGGCCAGCGCCTGCAGGTTCAGTTGGCCGGAGGTGACTTTTTCCGCCAACTCCTTGAGATATCCGGCTTTTTGACGGGAGATACCGATATTCCGAAGTTCCTCCGTGCTGAACTCCAAAACGGATTCAGGAGTCAGCCCGTCCGGTGCAGCAGCCTCGGCCAAACGGGATTTTATCGTCTTCGCTGCGCTTCCCGATATCTGCTGGCTGAGAATCGAATGGGCCAGTGATTCAAAACGGTTGCGATTGACGCGACAGCGGAAGGGACCGACTCGCTTGATGATCTGTTTCAGAACCGGGTCCGATTTCTGCAGATAGAGTCGGGCGGCTCGTATGTCTTGCGCGGCGAACGGCATGGAGGCATCCAATTTACGGCGGTCTAAAGGGGGCGTATGATGCGGGCATGACTGCCAAGGCGACTTTAACGAAGACGTGCCAACAAAGACGTGAAATTGAGCGCTTGTCCCCAGCCCAGTTGGCCGAGCATCAATTAAGTCGTATCAACCATCTTCTGGGCGAGATCCTACCACACAATCGGTTCTACAGTCAGCAGCTGAAATCTTGCTCTCTACCACTGGAGTCATTGGAGCAATTTTCGGAACTACCCTACACGTTCAAGGATCAGTTGTTGGATGACCGGGATGGGACCGGGTTCGCCACCAATCTGACTTACCCATCCGAGCAATATTGTCGTTTTCACCGAACTTCGGGTACCCGTGGCAAGCCATTGGTTGTGCTCGATACGGCCGAGGATTGGAATTGGTGGATCGAGACATGGCAATATGTCTACGATGTGGCTGAGATCGGACCGGAAGACCGCTTGTTGATGGCGTTCAGCTTCGGTCCCTTCATCGGGTTTTGGAGTGCTTTTGACGCAGCCGTCGCACGAGGCGCGCTGGTCTGCCCCACCGGTGGCTTGACCACTTTGGCCCGTATTGAATTGATTCGAACGACACGGGCGACCGCCATTTTGTGCACCCCCAGTTACGCGCTTCATATGGCCGAGGTTGCGGCAGAAAACCAGATCGATACGGCTGATCTACCGATTGAGCGGATCCTTGTTGCGGGTGAACCGGGCGGTTCGATTCCGGCCGTTCGAGATCGGATCCAGACCTTGTGGAATGCCCGCGTCATCGATCACAGTGGTGCAACCGAGGTGGGGCCTTGGGGATACTCGGACCCCCTGGGTCGTGGGATCTATGTAAACGAAGGGGAGTTCATCGCCGAGTTCCTCTCCGTCGAGGCAGGTCTGCCGGCCGGGGAAGGAGAACTGTCGGAGTTGGTGTTGACGACGTTGGGTCGAGCGGGAAGTCCGGTGATTCGGTATCGGACGGGTGACCTGGTCCGCCCCACCTGGAATGATGATCAGGAATGTCAATTCGTCCTGCTCGAGGGAGGTGTGTTAGGGCGAACTGATGACATGATGATTATCCGCGGCGTCAACATTTTCCCCTCGTCGATTGAACAAATCCTCCGCAGTTTCCCCGAAATTATCGAGTACCGGATGACGGCTCGAAAACAGGGGGCCATGGATGAATTGGTTATCGAGATAGAAGATCGACTCGCTCAGCCTGAGCGAGTCGTGGATGAATTGCAGGTGCGTTTGGGATTGCGAGTCAACGTCGAGTTGGTGGAGGTCGGTACCTTGCCGCGATTTGAAGCCAAGGGAAAACGATTTGTTGATAAGCGTTAAGGAGTGATCGGTGGGTGACTTTGAAACAACCATGGTCGATTACTGTCGTCGGCAGTTTCCCGCATTGCAGCGAGAGGAAAAGGGTCGGCCGGCCGCTTTCCTGGACGGCCCGGCCGGGACGCAGGTGCCGCTTGTTGTGATCGAGGCGATGACTCGTTATTTCACCGATTGCAATGCCAACGAGGGCGGGCTGTTCGGGACCAGTCGCCAGAGTGATCATTGGTTGCATGAGGCGCACCAAGCCTTTGCGGACCTGATTGGGGCTGAGGACCCGGATGAGATTATCTTCGGTCAAAACATGACATCTCTGACCTACGCATTTTCCAGGGCCTTGGCCAGGACCTGGAATGCGGGTGATGAGATCATCGTGACCGCCCTGGATCATGATGCCAATATATCACCTTGGGTGCAGGCCGCGGCAGATCGTGATGTCGTCGTCCACTGGGTCGATTTCAATTCGACCGACTACATGCTGGAACTTGACCAACTGGAAAAGATGTTGTCTGACAAGACTCGCCTGGTGGCCGTAGGCTGTGCCTCCAATGCGACAGGCGGCATTAACCCCGTCAAAGAGATTTGCACGATGGCCCATCAGACGAACGCCTTGGTTTACCTCGATGCGGTTCACTTCGGACCTCATGGATTGATCGATGTGGCTGATTGGGATTGCGATTTCCTGGCTTGTTCCTCCTACAAGTTTTTTGGCCCGCATCTGGGAACATTGTGGGGACGCCGCAAATTGCTCGAGGAGGTGGCAGCTTACAAGGTGCGTCCCGCTTCGAACCAGATACCGGGGAAATGGATGACCGGCACGCCTTCCCACGAGTCGATCGTGGGAGGGATGGCTTGCATCGATTACTTGGCCGATATTGGCCGCCAAGTTTCGGGTCAGGAGAACCTGCCACGGCGGAAAGCGTTGGAACTGGCATTTCAGGCGATTAACGAGTACGAGAACGCTTTGACCAGCTACCTCTTGGAGGGGTTGGCCCGGGTCCCGGGAGTCAAGGTTTATGGCATTACGGAACCATCTCAGCTGGAGCGGCGTTTTTCCACCGTTTCCATCACTCACGAGGCAATTCAGACGACCGAACTGGCGCAGCGGCTTGCCGACGCGGGTATTTATGTCTGGCACGGAAATTATTACGCCTTGGAGTTCACTCATCGGCTTGGGTTGGAACCGGAAGGGATGGTCCGTATTGGATTGGTTCATTACAACACGTTTGCTGAGATCGATCGTTTATTGGAAGTTGTCAGCAATGCGGCGGTGGCGTCATGAATCATGCCACCCCTCGGCAATTGAGCAAGACCGATCAGCGAACCTTAAAGATCGAATGGGACGACGGGTATTGCCAGGAACTTAGTTACTGGCAATTGCGCCGCGCTTGTCCCTGTGCAAGTTGCCGCAAAAAAGAGGAAGAGGAATCGCCTCCCGTGCCATCCTCCAGCCTGCCCGTCCTGACGGCAGCCGAGGCTGCTCCCTTGGAGATCGTCTCGATGAGGCCCGTGGGAAATTATGCCTACAACATTCAGTTCAGTGATGGTCATTCGACGGGCATCTACACGCTACAGTTGCTCCGTTCTCTCCAATAGATCCTCTGCGGTCTCAATGACCGTACCCGGCGATTCAGCTGAGGTGGGCCCATTCCGGTCGACGTTTTTCCAGAAAAGCGTTGATGCCCTCAATCGCCGCTTCCGTCGTACGGGCAGAAGCCATGTTGGCTGAGCCGATGCTGAGTTGCATGAAGAGCTGTTCGCCGACCGTTTCGTTGAGCATTTGTTTGCTGAGCAGGTGCGAATGGGCAGCGCCTTGCGCGCAATCAATTGCCAGTTCCTGGGCGCGAGCCCAGACCAGGTCATCGCTGACCCTTTCATGGAACAATCCCGTTTCCAAGCCTCGAACTGCGGACAGAGCTCTTCCCGTAATGAGTAGATCAGCTGCCAGTGCCGTGCCGGCTCGGAAAGCGAGCAACGGGGCCGTCAGGCCTGCATTCAAACCGAGCTTGGATTCGGGCATCCGCAACTGAGCCGATTCCGACGCAATCACGACGTCTGAGGCGAGCATCAGAGCGACACCACTACCGACTGCCCAACCATTGATCGCGGCGATAATGGGTTTCGGATACCGTAGCATGTATTCAATCAGGTCTTGCAACCTTGACGCGTCCTCCTGCCAGATTTCCATGGCATTGCTTTCGAGCGCGGAATCTCGCACTTCCTCCAGGTCCGTTCCGGAGCAGAAGGTGTTTCCCGCACCTGTCAGGATGATCGCCCGAACATTGCTTTCCTGATAGAAGTCTTCCAGGGCCTGGCGAATCGAATCGATAATTTCCCGGGAGAGCGCATTACGGCGGTTGGGTCGATTGATGATAATCGAACCGCTGGGTGCGTCTTTTCGCAATTGGATGTTGTCGGAGATCGCAATCATGGAAATCACCCGAACACGACCGGCAGGCCATGGGAAAGACCTGTCGACAGCGTCGTCAGTTAAGGGTTGGTCGGGGGTTGGTCGGAATCTAGACCGCTTCTCGGATCTTATGATTCTTCGAACGCCGAATCGAACGCTCGGTTGCTTGGTGAAAAATCGATACTTCGAGTAAAGTCGCACGCTTCCCTGGCTCCAAATTCCCGGTCCATTCGGGAATCTTCCCATTCTACCGATAAGGGGCCTTGGTAATTGATGTCATTCAGGGCAACGATAATTTCTTCAAAGTTGATATCACCATGTCCCAGTGACCGGAAATCCCAGAAACGTCGGGGGTCGGCAAATGTGGTATGCCCACCAAACACGCCGACGGTGCCGTCTCCGTGACCCCACCAGGCATCTTTCATATGGGCGTGGTAAATCCGGTCCGCAAATGTGCGAATGAATTTGACGTAATCGACACCCTGGTATCCAAGATGAGACGGGTCGTAATTGAAACCGAAGCGTTTGTGATGGCCGACCGCTTCCAAGGCGCGTTCTGCCGATGCAATATCAAAAGCGATTTCGGTGGGGTGAACTTCCAAAGCAAAATTGACGTCCAGCTTGTCATAAGCATCCAGGATAGGCCCAAAACGGTCGGCAAAGTCCTGGAAGCCGGCGTCCCAGTAAGCTTGGTCGGTGGGCGGGAAGGCATAGATCGAGTGCCAGATGCTTGAGCCAGTGAAACCGTTGACGACGGCCGGAAAAGCATCGAAGGCGCCGCGGTCGGGTTTGCAGTTAAAGAAGTTGCGCGCGGCTTGGCCCGTGGTGATCATCTTTTCAGCCGCTCGTTGGCGAACGCCCTCCGGGTCGCCGTCCCCCCAGACATCCATGGCAGAGAACAGGATATCCTTGTGTCGCTGATCGATCGGGTCGCAAACGCATTGTCCAACCAGGTGATTCGATACCGAGTAGCAGGTCAAATTGTTCTCGGTCAGAATATCCCAGATATTTTTGCAATAACTTTCATCACTGGCAGCCTTATCGACCTCAAAGTGATCGCCCCAGCAGGCGAGTTCAATTCCGTCGTACCCCATTTCGGAGGCGAGCTTAGCCATTTCGGTTAGGGGTAAATCCGCCCACTGGCCAGTAAACAGAGTGACAGGTCGTGACATCTAATTCTCCATGGAGGTTCGGGACAGACCGCGGGAAAGGGCAAGCAGCGGTGACGATCTGTCAGGGTTTAAGGTTGTTTTCCGAGGAAGTATTTTGCGCTGTCTGGAAAGCTGTTGCAAGGAACTAAAGGCAATGCCCTTTGGTTTGTGATCATAGTAAAAGATCGGGCAGAAGAAAACGACCAACATCGTTCCTGTGGGGATGTTATTTAATACGTGATTTTAAAAACCAGCGGCGGAAAACATAGAATTGGAATCGACAAAGAGAGTAGGCCGATAATCCACCGGACCGGCCCCAAGCGAACCGAGTCATCGGCGGTTGGGGGGTGGTGAGTACCCATAATCAGGATCAGTCCCACCATGACGATGAGCACGAAATGCTGGTAGTAGACCATGAAAGCGATCGCCAAAACGATGCTGATTTCGGCAATCCAGTGGGACGCTTTGCCGAATAAAGTGTAGGTGATATGTCCTCCATCCAACTGTCCGACCGGCATCATGTTCAGCCCGGTGATCAGCAGTCCAACCCAAGACGCGGCGAAGAACGGATTGAGCTGATTGATCCAAACGACAGCTTCCCTGGCATCGTAGCCTTCGACCCCAATCGAGCCAATCATCCATTGCATCAAGAGTGGTAACCGAAAGCCAATGCCGCCGCGCGGGGGCACACTAAAATCCAATTGGCTAACACCGATGTAAGCCAATGGGATGGCGATCACCAGGCCCGCCAGCGGGCCCGCAATGCCGATGTCAAAAATCTGCTTTCGATTGGCCATGGTTCCCTGCATCCCAATGACTGCGCCTAAGGTGCCGATCGGGTTGAAAGGAAAAGGAAGGAAAATGGGAGCCGTTGCAGGCACGCGATAGAAAATGGTCGTAAAGAAATGCCCGAGTTCGTGTAGTAGCAGAATCAGCATGATGCTGCACATGTAGACCAGGGCCTGCCCCCAGTTCATCAGAAATTGCTGCCGCAGACCCAACGGGTATTCGTCGAGGAACAGATTGCCGCCGGCCAATGCATTGACCATTGGTTGCCAGTCGGTCAGACCGACCCAGAATGTTGACAGGCAAGTTGCGAAAAACAGGATGATCGGGAGCTTAATCCGCCGTTTTCGAGGCCGGTAGGCCAATGGAACACCGCTTGATTGGTTTCCTGCATTGCGCACGTCATCAGGGACTTCTGTCACCGCGCGTCGAGATTCAATCACCTCTGGGGGCTGGGAGTGGGTTGTGTTCGGATTGTCGGAATCAGTCGGCGGAACAGGCATTCACACAGGATACACCACGATCAGCCGTTCGGCCATAACAAGACAGGACCGCCGTTTTGTGGGAGTTGAACCCGATAGAGATAGGAAACGGCACCGCGTCTCGTTTGGCGAGGAAGATACTCGCACAGCGCGGGTGCCATTCATCTATTTCAGAATGCTGTCTACTTCTGCAGTATCGTGAAGTGTCCGATAAGAACCCACACAGTCGCGAAGCTTACAACAAACGCTGAGTTGAGCATTTCAATAGGCATGGATCTTTTTCCTCAATTCAAAGAGGTTAATTAAACAGATCCCTCCTTGTAACCAAAAGCGCACAATCATCCATGCGTGTATCTCAATGTATCGGAAAACCGCAGAGAGAAAAGCAAAATTATTTTGGTTGTCAGGAGCGTTTTGCTGACCCGAATTGACAACGCAGGATTGATAAAGGGTAATAAATGAACAAGTCCCCCATGCTCTGCTCAGCAGCTGGTATAATCGACATAACGCAGGGAGTTGACACCGGCGAAGTTGCCAAACTGGCACATTCAATTTGAGAGGCCCCGGTTGCCTGATGAGAATAACAGGATCCGCTTACGCGCGGTCCATCCAGGTGTCCGGTTAGATGATCCCGTGGCCAATAAGGAAACGTAGAAGCGAATGAACGAGCCAGCCAAACAGGCACCGGTAGGTATTGATTTGGGAACCACGTTTAGCGTGATTGCTTACCTGAACAACAATGGTCGACCAGAATCGGTTCCCAATGCCGAGGGCGATCTGCTGACACACAGCGTCGTTCTGTTTGATGATCAAGAGGTCATTGTCGGGAAGGAAGCTGCCAAGGCGATGGCTTCCGAACTTTCGCTGGTGGCCGAGTGCCCGAAACGTCAGATTGGTCAGCGCGTTTTTGATAAACAGATCTTGGGCCGTCGTTATCCTCCCGAAGCTTTGCAAGGATGGATACTGCGAAAGTTAAAATTGGATGCGATGCGCACGGTCGGTGAATTCGACCAAGCCGTCATTACGGTCCCTGCCTATTTCGACGAGGTTCGCCGCAAAGCGACGCAGGACTCCGGCTTTATCGCGGGAATCCAGGTGCAGGATATTATTAATGAACCGACTTCCGCAGCCATTGCTTATGGATATCAAAGCGGCTGGTTGGACCGGAAAGGGCTGGCAGTTGAGAAGACACGGTTTCTTGTCTACGACCTGGGCGGAGGTACCTTTGATGTGACGATCATGGAAGCAGATGGACGTGATTTCAGGACGATTGCCACCGATGGTGATTACCAGCTGGGCGGCCGAGACTGGGACCAGCGGCTGATCGACTACGTTGCCGATGCGTTTGCCGACGCCAACGGATTTGATCCGCGGGAAAGTGAAGATGCTTTGGGTCGATTGATCAGGGACTGCAAGGATGCCAAGGAGACCCTGTCGACTCGAGGACGGACATCGGTTGACTGTACCTTTGGCAATTCTTCACTTCGCGTCGAAATCACCCGTGAGGAATTCTTGCGAATGACTCAGGACCTGTTGGATCGAACTGATTTTACCGTTCGTCAGACGATGAAGCAGGCGAACATGAAATGGACCGATATCGACCGTGTGTTATTGGTGGGCGGCTCGACGCGAATGCCGGCCGTTTATGATATGCTCCATGGATTGTCCGGAAATACACCGGACAATAGTTTGTCGCCCGACGAGGCGGTTGCCCATGGCGCAGCCATCCGTTCGGCCATGTTGCTCGATCATTTCAGCGAGACAATTCCGATTCAGAGTATCCGGAATGTCAACTCTCACACCTTGGGAGTGGTGGCCAATGAAGTGGAAACGGGGTTGCCTCAGGTCGTCCAGTTGATTCCCCGAAATACACCGATTCCGGTAAATTCGCGTCGCATTTTCCGCACTCACAAAGCGGACCAGGAATCGATCTTGGTTCAAATCGTGGAAGGTGAAAGCAAGAACCCGGCCGATTGCTCTCAGATTGGTCGTTGTACGATCTGGGATTTGCCGGAGAATTTACCGATCGGCACACCGATTGAAGTCAAGTTCGGGTACATGGAAAACGGACGATTGACCATCAAGGTTAAAGTGGGTGGTGAAGACCGTCGGGCATTTCGTTACGAACTCAAGCGACCCAATGGTTTGACTGAGGAGCAGTTGAAATCATGGCGAGAGTATATCACCGGCGCGGTGCAGGAACCCGATGAAATGGGTTAAGATAGTGGACGATTTGGCAAGTAGCATCCTTTCATTCTGAAATTCGAGATGAACGAATCAAGCAAAAAACGTTATTGGCGTGCCAACCTGAAGGTCGTTGTCATCCTGTTGGCCATTTGGTTTGTCGTCGCCTACGGTTTGAGCATTTTCTTTGTCGAATCGATGAACCAAATTGCGGTTGGCCAGCTCGGTCTGGGTTTCTGGATGGCTCAGCAAGGTTCGATATTTGTTTTCGTGTTACTGGTTTTGATCTATGCCTGGCTGATGGATAGCTTGGATCGCAGGTACAACGTCAATGATTGACGAATTCCGGGTTGGCCCAGCCTGGGCCTGATTACTGTAGATTGGATACTGCATGTCTTCGATGCTGGCACAACCATGGATACTGGCACAACCATGGATACTGGCCGAGGCGGATCCCGCCCGGATATGGACATGGGTCTTTGTGGGGCTGACGTTTGCCCTTTACCTCTACATTGGCTGGCGCAGTCGAGTCCGTGAAACGCGCGGCTTTTATGTCGCGGGTCAGGGTGTTCCGGCAATTGCCAACGGGGCGGCTACGGCGGCAGACTGGATGAGCGCCGCTTCGTTCATCTCCATGGCCGGTTTGATCAGTTTTACCGGCAGTGATGGGTCGGTCTACCTGATGGGATGGACGGGGGGATACGTTCTCTTGGCTTTGCTGTTGGCGCCCTATTTGAGGAAATTTGGACATTACACCGTGCCCGATTTCATTGGTGCTCGTTATTACAGTGAGACCGCCCGCGTTGTCGCTGCGATGTGTGCCATTTTTGTTTCACTGACCTACGTGGCGGGTCAGATGAAAGGAGTGGGGGTTGTCTTTTCCCGGTTTCTCGAAGTCGAGTTATGGCTGGGTGTTGTCATCGGAATGGGGATTGTCGCATTTTTCGCCGGGCTGGGCGGGATGAAGGGAATTACTTGGACCCAGGTGGTCCAGTATTTCGTGTTGATTGTCGCTTTCCTGATTCCCAGTATCGCGATCTCTTCCATGTTGACCGGGGACCCGGTGCCGCAAAAAGGTTTTGTGTTTAGCGACATCTCGGAACGATTGAACGCGGTTCTCCTCGAGCTGGGTGAGCAGGAATACACTCGGCCCTTTGGGAAATTTTCTCAGCTCAACGTCTTTTGCATAACGGCTGCCTTGATGTTTGGGACGGCGGGTCTGCCGCATGTGATTGTTCGTTTCTACACCGTGAAGAACGTGCGAGCGGCGCGTTATTCAGCAGTATGGGCGATCCTGTTCATCGCCGTGTTGTACACGACAGCCCCAGCACTCGGCATGTTCGCACGGTACAACCTGATCAAGAATTTGCATCAATCGAAGGTGACCCAGATCGAGTTGCGGACCGGTGATGGGCCCCGCTCTTTTATTCAGGTTGCGGATCAATCGGCCACTCAGCGGGCGGCCGCTTTTGAGGCAGTCCAGCGGGCCGAAGAAGAGAATCGGCGCGCCGAGACCGACACCTCCATCCCGATTACCTCCATCACTTATTATCTCACTTCGCCAGATGGGAAACCATTGAACTGGGCGACCCAGTGGCAGAAGACAGGCCTGTTGAAAGTCGAGGATCTGGACCAGGACGGTTCGATTAATTTGCAACTGACGGACAGGGAGACCGCCGATGGCAAACGAGTGAAGCGGTCTGAATTGGCCAAGATCGACAAAGATATCATCGTCCTGTCTACGCCGGAGGTGGCCGGCCTGCCTCCGTGGGTGATCGCCCTGGTCGCGGCAGGTGGACTGGCTGCGGCACTTTCTACGGCAGCCGGACTGTTGTTGGTGATCAGTTCTTCCTTGGCCCATGACCTTTATATCCGTTTTGTCGAACCAGAAGCCTCGGAAGCGAAGAAAGTCAAAGTGGGTCGGATCGCCATTTTGTTGGGTATCCTGGTCGCCGGTTATTTTGGAATCAATCCGCCCGGTTTCGTTGGTGAGGTGGTCGCTTTCGCATTTGGCTTGGCGGCGGCCAGTTTCTTCCCGGTCATTTTCCTGGGGATTTTCTCGACCCGCGTGAACCGGGCAGGTGCGGTTACTGGCATGCTTGTCGGCTTGGTATTTACGATGACCTACATCATTCTTTGCACGGCCGATAAAGTGTTGCCATTTTTGTTTGACGCCCCGATCCTGACATCGGACCAATGGTTGTTTGGAATCTCACCCCAGGGGATTGGGACGCTTGGGATGTTATTCAATTTCGTAGTGACCTGGGTCATCTCGATGTGTACTCAACCTCCCCCGCAAGATGTGGTGGAGTTGGTGGACAGGATTCGTCTGCCGGGTGAAGCGGGTTCCGCCGTGGATCACTGAGACAGAGTGGTTACAACAACGGACTACGGCTGCCGAAAACGGCTCAGGCGGTGGGGATCAGTACTTGCCGGGGCAGATCGAGCAGGTCGCATAACTGTTCGATCGTTTCCCTGGTTTCCGTGATTAAATCAGGGTCCCGCAGGTCGTCCGATGACAGGCGGTCACGGTAGCGGTTGTTGATCCAGAGTCGCAATTTTTCGTGGAGCGTTTCAGACCATCGGACGCCTTGGTGAAACGCTAATTCTTCTTGCGGATTCATGGTGATCCGCAAACGAAGGCAGGCGGGCCCACCGCCGTTGTTCATACTTTGCTTGAGGTTCATGAACAGGATTTCGTCAACGGGGTTTTCCGCTTCGAGTAGCTTTTCCGTACAGGCCAGAGCAGACCGGTTCGCGCGGACCGCTTCCGGGCAGAGGAAGGTCATCTTGCCATCGGGTCGAGTTAGCAGTTGACTGTTGAACAGGTAACTGGACACAGCGTCTGGGAGGCTGAGATCGCTCTCTCGGAACTCGATGACGTGGAGTGGCTGGCCATACCGTTCCTGGTATCGCCCTTTTAATTCCGCCAATCTTTCTGATTGCTCCAGAAATGCCTGTTCGTGACAAATCAGGACATTCTCGTTGCCGACGGAGATTACATCGTTGTGGAATACTCCGGCATCAATCGCTGAGGGGTCTTGCTGGATGAACAGCGTGTCACGTTCGGCTAACCCATGATGGCGCGCAATGGCTTGGACAGACTCAAGCGTTTGACGGGCAGGATATTTTCGAGGTCGTCTGGACTCGTGATTCAGCCACTGACAGCCGTAAACGAACAGTTCCAAGCCCCGGTTGCCATGTTGATCTACCAATCGAGTGTGGTTGGCAGCCCCTTCGTCGGACAGCGCTGCGGTCCCCGCCAGCGGGTCATGTACCATGAACTTATCAGTGTCGGCAAAAAGAGACCTCAACACGCGGGTGGTGGAAGCAGGCTCAATGGAGCGATGAAGATTGCTGCTCAGGTTGGCCGGCGTCAGGTGGAGCCGGCCGTCCCCCGAATCGGCACTTGGGGTGACGGTGGCGGCGTTGGCGGTCCACATGTTCGACGCGCTATAAGCGGCGGCCAATAAGGCGGGGTTGCGCCGGTAGGCCTGGTCGACCAACTGCTCATTGGTCCCGGTAAAGCCGAGGCTGCGAAGAAACTGGAGATCGGGGCGGAGCAGGGGGGGAAGCACGCATTGCTCGACTCCTCGATCGGCGACCCGCTTCATCTTTTCCAACCCCTGCAGTGCCGCCTGTCGGGGGGAGGATACCCGATTTTGATGCTGCTCAGAGGCGACGTTTCCGAACGATAGACCAGCATAATTATGCGTGGGTCCAACGATGCCATCAAAGTTGAATTCGCGTGCGGTCACTTTTCGGTTCCAGTCTCTTGGCCATCCTGCCAGTTGAGCGGGCAGCCAACCCGTTTTGGCGATGCGCCCGGCGAGTTCGGCGGACGCTCGCGGCAGTATTCTTCCAGCGGCATCCCACAAGCTTCAGTTGAGGTCGTTGCCATCGCCAGCGTTTTCGCTTTTCTCGGTTCCGCTTTCGGCTCCGGATGCCGACGATGACTCGTTTGGATCGGACGTGCTCCCACCCTGATTCGTCGCAGGTGCAGCCCCCGGCTTGCCATCTTCGCTACCTGGTTTGGGGTCCAGGGGAGAGACATTGGTGGGCGGCGCAACCGGCTGGGGAATGGTGATCTCAGGTCGCAACCGCTTGAGGACGTCGTCACCGATGACGTAGTACCAGTCGGCATGAATCCGGTTTAATTCGTTGGCAGCATTCCTGGCCGCTTCGCGTTTTTCCTTGGCTTCCTGCACTGACCGTTGGTACGCTTTGTTTTCGTCGGATGTCGGGTCTTCATTCAAGTCCGCCGGTTTTTCTGGGATCTGATGCACGTCATCATTGACACCTGCCGTGATGGTCATGACATAATTCAGGTTGCCGGAACCATCCTGGGTCGTGCCTGCAATGGCCCCGAACGAAAGGGTCATGATCAGGCCGGTCGGAGTATACAGACGAACATTGCCGCTGGCCGAATCGCATTCAAAATTACCGTTCTCGATGCGACAGTTGGTAAAGCCATATTGCTTCATCGATTCGGTCATTTTTGGGTCAAACGCTTGATTGCTTTTGATCGCCTCGGAGGCGTCAGAGTCTTTTCGTTTGACGTCGTTGGAAACGATCCTCGACAGGAATTGTCCCATTTGCGTGATTTCTGCCACTTGTTGGGGCGTAGCGACCAGCTTCCTCATCTCCTTGGAGCCGGGATCGGATGTCTGCAACAGGGGCACCCCCATCCGGCCATTCTCGGTCGGCCGCAACTCGGCCTGATAGATGACGTCCTTGGTCGGGTTGGCCGGGTCATCCCCCATCAAGCGGTAATAATTGATGTCGACTGCGTTGACCGTTTGCCCGTTGTCCCCTTGGCTTTGGGCCAGCTGCAAAGGGTTGGTTGAAACCCAACTTGAAAAATCGGTGCTCAGGACGCGCGGATCATAATCGATGACATACACATTGGGTTGGTTCGTGATGCGGGCAAAATGCTTTACATTCGCTTCATCCTTCACAGGTAAACCGAGGATGAGACTACCAATCTCTTTCTGGTTGCGGTCGGTGAGCGTGATTTTGGTACCGAGAGAACTCCGGTTAGCCACATCTTGATAATCTTCCGGGTCGACCACTCCGAAATCGAGGTGATCCTGTTGGTTGTCCGACATGATGTCGAGAACTTTGAGGTCTGCCAGCGAATTAATCGCCATTGCAATCCGCGCTCCCTGAGAGGCGGGGTAGTTTTGCTTGGAAGGGATAATCCAGCGGTCCCCGCGACGCACCAGTTTTATCTTTTCCAACGCGCCCCGGTTACGATTGAAAGTAGCAATCTCCAGGCCTCGAACCTGGCTCCCGTTGTAGCTTTCAAACAGCTGCTCCACCTCGGTTTGAACTTGGGGCTGAGGCCAGGGGTAATAATACCCGGCTGCCGCAAGGCAGATTAAAGCCACGCCAGCCAACAGCAGTGTGGAGAGTGTTGCGGATCTCATTTTTTTACCTGAAGTATTCTAAGGGGAGTTTTGGATTGACTTACTTAAGGCGCCGCGCCTTGGAGATGCCCTCACGCTCACGCAGGCGCCGCCGCGTGAAGACCACCAAGCCGACCAGCAAGGGCGGGATGGGTGGGATAATCACAGCAGCCAGTTTGAAGTTTCGTTGTTTATCCTGGATTTCCAGTTCGGCATCGAGTTGGATACTCCTGAGGCTTTCACGGCGCTCGTTGTCCAATTCTTCGACCAGTCGCTGAAATTTACCCGTTTGCTCCTGACGCAGCTGATTGAAAATTTGCTGTTTGGCGGTCAGATCCATCGTGTCGATACGCTCGCCCCGAGCTTGGCGAGCCTGCATGTCGCGAATCTGGTCTGCCAGGGGGCGGAGGGATGATTCCAGATCCTGCTGGATTTCATTGCGGGCAATCATGAACTCTTTTTCGTAGTTCTGGGTTGCCTGGTAGACTTTTCCCATCGCGTCCTCAGTCGTGTTCTCGACTGCCCGCAAAGTCACGTGCCGCTCTTTGCGGTTACGAATGCCGAGATACTCTTGTTCACCCGCCATCGCATCCACAGCATTCAGCACGAAGGCCATATTCTGAAAACGGTACTGGATACCGTTGCGAATTGGGTAATTTCTTGAATCGACGAATAGGTCGGCCAGCACGTCGACGTCACAGATATAGATAACGTTCGTGTTCGCCTTGGCCGGGCCGTCGATCGGTTTGGCAGCCGGAGCCACGTCTTCCCCCTGCTCAATGCCTGGTGCATCGGTCGCGCTCGCTCCGGTGATATGGGCAGCCACGCAGTAATTGGCGTTGGCCGAACCGCGAGCATTATTGAGCAGGGACTCGCTATTGCCAGCGGTGAGCCAGTCGTAAAGTAGGATTCGTCCCGCATTACTGGTCTTGACGAGTGGTTCGAAGTTCAAGGTCGAATCACCGGTCGGGCGGATGTACCCGACATACTGGAAATAGAGCTCATCAATCCCTTCGGTGATCGGATGAGCACTGAACAGGGCGTTGATGTCACGGTTTTCGTCTCGGATTACGATCCGTTCCGGTTGATCCAAGGTGGGATCTCGGGGGTAGGGGTTCTCGGAAGAGAGTTGCCAGACCATCCAGGGGAAATCCTGTTTCTCACGCATCACGCGGTCGACATCGAGGTCGAGAGCATCCCATAACTTCTGTATGTCCGCCGTCGCACTGCCGGCGCGGGCCATCGTCCTCGGTAACAGGGTGCTGCGGAGATGGGGGAAGTTATCAGGGTTGGGCAGGGGGTCTTCGAAGATCACGACCGGCTGTCCCAGCTGAATTGCCTGAATCAGGTTGTCCATTTCAGTGGGGTTTAACTTTGAAGGCTGTACAACCACCAGCACATCGTATCGCCGCTGTTTGTTCGCAGGTGGGTTGGTGCCGTCGTTCGCCTCTTCACCGTCGTCCATCCAGAGAGAAATCGGATTCTGCGCTTGAACAATCTCAACATTATATTGCTTTTCCAGCTCCCGGACGATTTTCAGTCTTGGGATACGCATCTGTTGCCCCTGGTTGTCGAGAACGGCACCTGTAATGAATGCGTCAGACTGCACAATACCCACCGTTTTTCTTTCATCCCGCGATACGGTATTAATGGATCGCATCAACTCATACTCGATCGGCATCCCGTAGGGGAAAAAAGGTATTACGACTCGTTCACGCCCACTCGCAAAGGCTGCGCCCATGACGACGTCTTCCTCACGAATCGCGCCGCGAGACTCACTGACGACCTTGGTCGGTCGAATTCCAAACCGCTGTTCTGCATTGATGGCTTCGGCACTGAAAGGTTCGATTCCCTGCCTCAGGTTGACCGACACCCGCTTGCCACCCATCACGTCGAACTCGCGGAGGAGGTTGACCAGGTCGTTTTTCGCCTGCACGTATTCAGTTGGGATATTGTTACTGACAAAAGCATCGATCTTGATCTCGGGTGGTTGTCTTCCGTCGTCATCTGGTTTGGCGTTGGCCAAACGATCCAGCATCTCGGCAGTGGATGCGGAGAGGGTGCTGACTCCACCCTGGGAAACGTCGACGCGCAGGTGATTCAGAGGACTAAACTGGGCCACCACAACCAGCGAAGCAACAATGATGAGTACGAAAACAGCCCGGAATAGGTACTGCCATAGCATGGAGGTTCCGTCACGCCCCCCCAGCCAGTGTCGCCGACCGATCAAGATCAGGCTCAGGTAGATTCCGAGGGTTACCAGTCCAAGGAAGTAAAAGATTCCAGGCAGAGCAATTAGTCCACGACCGAACGGCTCAAACCGCTGCAAGAGGGACCATTCATACAATTGCTGAACCCAACTGGAATTGGAAACAATCACATCAGCGTTGGAGAAAAACGCCAAGGGAGCGTTGAATGCGGCTCCGAAAATAAATCCGACGGTCAGGTTGTTGGTCAGGAAAGACGCCACCATCCCCAAGGCCAGCATGGCGATCCCCATAAACCAGTAACCGAGGTAGGTGGAGAAGAGCAATAGGCTGTCCAATTCTCCGCCCGTCATGGCAATCAGGACCGCGTAGTTGGACAGTTGAGAGAACAATAGTGAAACCGTAAAGACGAGAACAGCGGCAAAATACTTGCCGATCACGATGTCAATATCGTAGGCAGGTAGTGTTAGCAACAGTTCATCGGTCCCCTGTCGGCGTTCTTCCGCCCAGATACTCATCGTGATAGCCGGAATGAATATCAACATGATGTAAGGCAGGTATTTATTGAGTTGATCAAAGTTGGCCAAATTGGTTGTGAAGAATTCGTGAGGCCAAAACGCTGCAAAAGATGTCAGCATGACAAAGAGACAGAGAAAAACGTAACCCGTCGGATTGCTGAAATAGCCGGTGAAATTTCGTTCCAGGACAGCAAAGGCCGCTTGCCTCCTGATCCCGATAGGCAACATGAGCAAGCACAGGCCCAACACGAACATCAGGTCGATCACCAGCATGAAAGCGAATTCAATGAGCTGGGTCCACATCGAGGTTTCAACTAACGTTTCTGGCATGATTTCTTCTTTTGCTGGTTTAGTGATTTTGAAGCAAATCGTGGAATGTGGAATTAGGCGGGGCTATCTTGATCTTCTGTGTTCTGCAGTTTGACTCCCGTCACAGGGTCGTGCCCTGTCAGGTCTGCAAAGATATGGTCAAGTCCCAGGTGTTGTGGGTCAATTTCTTTCAAAGGTCCGTCGTAAACTTTCTGACCTTCATTGATCAAAATGACGCGGTCTGCCATCGCCTCAACTTCCTGCAAAATATGCGTTGACAACAGGATGGTCTTTTCTTGTCCAAGTTTTCGCATCGTTTCCCGAACCCCGCGGATCTGATTGGGGTCGAGACCGGATGTTGGCTCGTCCAGAATGAGAACTTCCGGTTCGTGAATTAACGCCTGAGCCATGCCGACACGTTGCCGATAACCTTTGGAGAGTTTGTTGATCGGTTTGTAGATTACGCTCGACAAGCTGCAAAGATTGACCGCCTTCTCGATTTGATTCATCTTGGTCTTTTTGTTCATGCCCCGAGCTTCCGCAAAAAAGTCGAGTAGGCTGAACGGTGTCATGTCGGGGTAGAGTGGACCCGTTTCCGGCAAGTAACCCAGCTTCTTGGACCCGGCCATTCGACTGGTTGACATGTCATGACCGGCGATCCGGGCCACGCCTTCCGAGGGTGAGAGATAGCCCGTCAGCATCTTCATCGTTGTGCTTTTGCCGGCACCGTTGGGTCCCAGGAAAGCGACCACTTCACCAGAGTAGACCTTGAACGAAACATCTCGCGTGGCAGCGAAGATCCCATAGAACTTCGAAAGGCGATCCGCTTCGATCATCGGGGTTTCATGCGATCGGTCGACGACGCTCTCTGAGGCAGTTTCATCCTTGGGGGAGACTTCCCCCGTTTCCGGCAGATCATTCGGTTGGTTTTCGGACATTTGGGAACTGCTCACATAGCTGGGATAAATGGGCCGATACGATAAGCTCTGAACTTATCGGTTGATCCGTATCGCTGCGCTTAACGGGAAGATGGACCAGAAAGTGGCCGATTTTGAGTCGAAAAGCGTAGTTTTACGAGCATATAGTGGGAAAGTGCACTGAATTCTGACAGGCGATCTCGGATTCCTGCGGGACGGTCTGTTAGGGTCAGGCAAACCTTCACTACGGACGTCCAAGCCCAGGGGTTCTGGAAGATGGGACATCTCAGAAGATATTTATCAATCTGGATGAGCTTCCCGCCTTTTATCGTTCTTTTTTGCGGTTGCGGGACTTGAGAAAGGTACTGAAGTCTTCCAGGAATTCGGCCGGCGGACGGTTCACGGCTCCGTCTTCACGCAGCCCGAACAACCCGTCGCGGTCCACTTCCAGGTCG
>JAYZCF010000049.1:0-4736 GCA_036338455.1 Planctomycetota bacterium | reverse complement strand
AAATAGCGGGTTTTGCGAGCCTTTTCATGGGAATTAAGTCGTTCAGGCGGGTCGCCGCAAAGATGTTGTGTGAGTCGTCGGGGCCTGTTTCCGTCGGAGCGCCTGATTCGTTTTTTTTACTTTCCCCAGCCAATCGTTCGTAATGGTTGGTTTAGCGATCGGTGTAAAAATATCGATTGGCTGATCCCCATTTCTCACCCAAGGGGAAGAGAAGCGCGCCGTTACCCGTTTTGCTCCCGATATCGCAGGCGGCGATTCGTTTCCTGTGGACCGGGGGGTACCGCCGCTCTCTGCAGTCTGCACCTAAGGTAAGCACTTAACGTTGATCGGCCCCGGAAGAGTGCCGAGTGGCTCGCAAATTGAGCTGTTTTAAGTCCCAAATTACCAGCCTAGTGAGTTCTACATGCCTGCCAGAGGCGGTTGGATCCGAGGTTTATATTTTGGCTCTGCGGACCTGATTACTTGCAATCCTGCGGGGCGCAGAGGATCATGAAACCGGTTGGGAGGATCGGGCGATAGATCGTCCCGCCGGGTTCCTAGGAGGCCGGCCAATGGAGATACAGTTACCCGATACTCGCTGAAAAATAACGATCGCTTACCCGGAGGCCATCAAGGATACTGCCGTGAGTAAACCGTCGAGTAAAAAACCGTCACGTCGCAAGTTTGTTCAAACAGCCGCTGTGGCTGCTTCGTTCCCTTACGTTGTGCCCGCCTCCGTTATGGCGGGTTCTGGCGCTGTCGCCCCGAGTGATCGTATCGTGATGGCCGCCATCGGCTCCGGTGGGAAAGGCCAGCACAACACGAAATTGTTCATGCAGAATCCGGCCGTCCAGGTAGTGGCCGTTTGTGATGTCGATCAAAATCATCTAAAGGTGGGGGCAGACGCCGTCAACCAGCAGTACGGGAATCAGGATTGCTATGCCTGCACCGACTTGAGGGAAATTATCTGCCGTGATGATATCGATGCCGTGCATGTTTCTACACCGGACCACTGGCACGCGGCGGCGGCGGTGAGGGCACTGGAATCGGGCAAGGACGTATATTGCGAAAAGCCGCTCGCTAATTCGTTCGGAGAGAGCAAAGCGATTCGAGAAGCGGTCAAGCGCAGTGGTCGGATTCTGCAGTGTGGGAGTCATGAGCGTTCGAACAACAATTGCCGTTTTGCTGCCGAGTTGGTTCGCAATGGACGGCTTGGCGAAATTCATACGGTTTACATCAATATGCCCCATGACCAGCCGCACCATCGGCAAGCGCGAAGCGCCCCGGCTCCCCAGGCAATGGACACGATTCCCGAGCACTTGAACTGGGATCTTTGGCTGGGTCCCGCTTCGCCTACACCCTACTGGTCAGGCGGTGCCCATTTTTGGTGGCGTTTTATTTTGAACCATGGTGGAGGCGAGATGACCGACCGGGGCGCGCACATCATTGATATTGCCCAGTTGGCTCTCGATATGGACGATTCAGGTCCCGTTCAATTTGCAGCGCGGGGAGTGCAAGTCGAGGGAAGCCCCTATGATGCGTTTTGGGATTACGAATTCGTCAACACTTACGCCAATGGAGTGAAGATGATTGGCTCAACCAAGGGTCCGCGCGGTCTTCGATTTGAGGGTGCGGACGGATGGCTTTTTGTCGCTATTCATGGAGGCGCCTTGACAGCTTCGAGGCCCGAATTGCTTCCCGCAAATGTTCGGCAGGGAAAGCCAATTGGGATGGAGCAGGTCATGGCTGATTTCAAAACTCAGCTGGGGCGCAGCCCGGGACACCATCAAGATTTCATCAATTCGATCAAGACGCGAAAGTCCCCCATGGCGACGGCGGAAATGGGGCATCGGACGGCCACGATTTGCCATCTTAACAATATCGCCATGCGGGTGGGGCGGCCGATCCATTGGGACCCTGAGACCGAAGCCCTGATCGATGACCCTCAGGCAGCGAGATGGTTGATGCCCAAAATGCGATCGCGCTGGGCTGTTTGATCAACCGAGGATGTTTTAATGGGGGCTGCGGATACGGGCCAAGACGCTGGGCGAAAAAATGTTACACTTGATCTTTTACTCCCTTACCGCTCCTTCAGCCGACACTGCCCGGACCCTGAGGATATAACGGAATGCCAATTTGCTTTCAATTGGGACGACGAATTGGGGCCGTGTCGATGATGATGATCAGCTTGTTTCCTGCTTCAACTTGGAGTCAGGAGCCGGGAAACCAGTTGCCAACGATCGACCAGTATTACCCCCAGTCGATGCTGAAGGTTGCGCGGACGGATGTGCGTCATGCTCGCTACCCGGCCATCGATATACACTCGCATTTTGGTCTGCGTTTAAAGGGAGATCGTCAGGCACTGCAGAAATATATCGAGGTCATGGATCGAAACCATATTGCTCTCAGGGTGAGTCTCGACGCGCGGCTGGGCGATGAAGAGAAACACCTCGATTTCCTCGGCCAAAACCGGGAGCGTATCCTCGCCTTCGTTCATATCGATTTCCAGGGTTCTGGTGTCAAGGACCAACCGAAGACGTGGGCCTGTAATCAACCCGGCTTTGTTCGAACAACCTGTGAGCAGCTAAAACGTGCCAAGGAAAAAGGAATCGTTGGCGTCAAGTTCTTCAAGCAATTCGGCTTGTCTTTCCGAGATGGCCGGGGCGAATTGTTGAAAATCGACGACCCCCGCTGGCAACCGATTTGGCAAGTGTGTGGTGAACTGGGGTTTCCCATCCTGATTCATACCGGTGATCCGGCAGCATTCTTTGAACCGATTTCTCCAAGAAACGAGCGTTACGAGGAACTCTTTCGGCATCCCGAATGGAGTTTTTACGGTGACCAATTTCCCGATCGCAGTGACTTGTTGGAGGCTCGAAACCGGGTGATCGGTCGCAATCCAGGGACCGTTTTCATCGGCGCGCACGTGGCTGGAAATTCAGAGGACCTCGAGATGGTTAGCCGTTGGATGGATGATTACCCCAACCTGTACACCGAGATTGCCTCCCGAATTGGTGAGTTGGGGCGACAGCCATTTACGGCCCGCCAGTTTATCCTGAAGCACCAAGACCGAGTTCTGTTTGGGACCGACGGACCTTGGCCTGAAGAGCGTTTGGGATACTATTGGCGGTTCATGCAGACCCGAGACGAGTATTTTCCTTATTCAGAGAAACGGCCGCAGCCCCAGGGTCTCTGGTATATCTACGGTCTACACCTCCCCGATGAAGCATTAAGAAAAATTTACTACCGGAATGCGTTGCGGATTTTGCCTGTCGTCAGTGAACAGTACCAGCGCGTCGCCGCGGAGTTCCCCCGGAAATAACAGGGTTACGTGGTTTCTTTTTAGAATGGAATCCAATGTTCCATAGCATCAAAGAATTTCTCGACCAGTTTCGCTTTGCCGAGCCGATCATCTCCAACGATGCTGTCATCTTTGGGATCTTGATGATCATGCTCGGTTTGATTTTCTGGACCCACAGTTTCCAGTCTCGTGGTTGGGTGACCTTTTATCGATTCGTTCCGATGTTGTTGCTCTGTTATTTTCTTCCCTCCCTGTTGACGGCATCCGGCATGGTCGAGCCGAAGGACTCAAACCTGTACCATGTCGCGACGCGTTACATGCTACCGGCCAGTCTGGTCCTGCTGACACTGAGTATCGACCTGCGCGAAATTTTCAAGCTGGGACCCAAAGCACTGGTCATGTTTCTGACGGGGACGGTCGGCGTTGTCTTGGGTGGTCCGATTGCCATCTTGATTGTGGCCTCTTTTGACCCACAACTGGTGGGGGGCGTTGATAGTAATGCGGTCTGGCGCGGTTTGACGACCGTAGCCGGCAGTTGGATTGGCGGCGGAGCAAACCAGGCGGCGATGAAAGAGATCTTTAACCCCTCGGATGAACTTTTCAGCGTCATGGTGGCGGTCGACGTCCTCGTCGCTGAATTCTGGATGGTGTTTTTGCTGTTAGGCGTCGGTAAGGCGAAGGCGATCGATCGTTTCATGAAAGCGGATGCATCGAGTGTGGAGCGATTGAAAGAAAAGATGGAGAATTTCAGCCTCGGAATTCAGCGGAACCCAAGCACGGCGGACCTGATGGTGATTCTGGCGCTCGCATTTGGCACCGTCGCCGCCTGCCATGCGGCGGCCGATTTACTGGCCCCTTGGATCGAATCGAATTACCCAGGTTTATCAAAATTTTCACTCGACTCAAAGTTTTTCTGGTTGATCGTGTTAGCCACCACGTTGGGGGTGCTGATGTCGTTTACCCGGCTGAGAAACTACGAAGGTGCTGGGGCCTCGAAGGTGGGCACGGTTTTCATCTTTATCCTGGTCGCCACGATCGGACTGGGGATGGATATTTTTGCCGTGTTTGAGCACCCGGGCTTGTTCATGGTCGGCGGGATCTGGATGTTATTCCACGTCGTGCTGCTTTTCGTGGTTGGCTACCTGATCCGAGCGCCGTACTTTTTTCTGGCCGTGGGCAGCAAAGCGAACATCGGGGGGGCAGCCAGCGCTCCCGTAGTCGCGGCGGCTTTCCACCCTGCCCTGGCGCCCGTCGGTGTTCTGTTGGCTGTGCTGGGGTATGCCTTGGGTACCTATGGCGCGTGGCTGTGCGGCATCATGATGGAGGCCGCAGCGCCTGTGACCAACGGACCATAGCTTCGCGCTGCAGCAGGCCTGATGAACTATCCGAACAGGCTTTCGTACATCTCCGGATTGAAACCGACGATCAGTTTCTTGCCCACGCGCAAGGTCGGCGC
>JAYZCF010000048.1:0-6048 GCA_036338455.1 Planctomycetota bacterium | reverse complement strand
TGTTTTGGGCCAAGATCCAGATTTGCTCCTTCATTGCCTCTTCACCACTGTTGAGAGCTTCCAGGATGCGTTCTTTGGAGGCGAGGTAATTGTTCAACTCCATTTTCAGCAAATCGACGCGTCCAGAGAGATCGTGAATGCGGACTTGGTGAATGTTGCGACCATTCTCAGCAACAACCGGTGAGGTGATTTGGCCTCGCATCTGGCGGATCTGCTCCACCACATTTTTGTAGCTGGTGTCGAACTGGTGTTTGACATCCTTGAGGAGCGTTACAAACTGATCACTCTTGTCGTTGTATTCGTCTTCCAGTTCGTTTCGGTACGCCTCGATCAGGTTGTTGAGAATCGTTTGAGAGTCATATCCGTCCGTAGAACGGAAGGCGAGTTTGAAGTTGTAGGGATCTTCGCGTTCTGGTGCGATTTCCAAGTTTTCCAGCACCTCTTTAACCGCTTCGTCTTCTGGCAGATCCGACAAGGAGTCGAGGACAAATAGGTTGTTGTTGGTGAGGCAGTTGTGAACCGTAATTTCCTGATTAATGATACGGTCGTGTCGTCGCGCAAAATTATCCGTCTCCGGCAGCATCAATTCGGAACGACGCCAATCGCTGATGGGGAATGCCATCGGGTTCTTTGGTTCGATCCGGATGACCGCTTTGCTCTGGTAGATTTTTTCGGTTTGAACGTCGTACAGGTACCCGAGGGCTACCCCAGTGACGACGCCCAGAAAAATGAGCCACTTTCTGCTGCTCAGAACGCCCCAGAAATCAAAGCCGATATCCTCATCCATCTGGTTGGGGTCGGAAAGAAGAATCGGTGACCCCATTTGGGGTGGGAGCGAATGGTTCAGCGTTTCCACAGTAATACTCCAAGTTGCAATCAATTGGAAACGGACCCCGACGGTGTCAGGTTCAAATAAGGCGAGATGAGATGCTTCGTTCCAATGTCCAGTGATTCTTCAACTATACCAGCCGAAACGCCAATCTCAACTGATTAAACCGCGCCGCCAGTTAACAACTCGGCCTATGCCTGAATAATTAGTATAATCGGAAGCATCCTGATTGTCGGACATTTCTGCGATCGCGTTTCCAGGTGGTCGCGGGTCGTCAAGCGGGGACGGGAATCCGAAGGGGCTGGTCTGGATGAATGTTAAGAAATTCCGATAATCGGGAGATCGCTACTCCCCTTGGGCCTTCCCCATTGATACCATTCTGGGCTATGTCCAAGACTCCCATGATGCGCCAATATGACGAAGCGAAGAAACTGTGTGGGGATGCCCTGCTCTTGTTTCGTATGGGTGATTTCTATGAACTATTTCACCAAGACGCCGTGACAACCTCGAAAGTCCTCGGGCTCACGCTAACAAGTCGTGATAAAGGTGAAAATGCCATTGCGATGGCGGGGTTTCCCCACCACCAGCTGGACAGCTATATGGGGAAGTTGATCAAGCAGGGTTTTCGGGTGGCCGTCTGTGAACAGGTGGAGGACCCAAAGACCGCGAAAGGGCTCGTCAAGCGCGAAGTCCAGCAGGTCGTTTCCCCCGGGACGGTGACGGATGAGTCGCTGTTGGATCCGACGGAAAGTAATTATTTAGCGGCCGTAGTTTCCGATAAAGGGGCAGCCAAAGCCGACCCTGCCGTTTACGGGGTTGCCTGGATCGAGCTGTCGACTGGCCGTTTTGTGGCGACCGTTGCCAAGCGAGAGAGAGTGGCCGACATTCTGGCCCGTCTGGATGTGCGGGAAATCCTTTGCTTGGACGAAGAAATGGACTTTGTTGCAGCGGCCAGTGCAGCCAGTTCCGGCGCCATGTTGACCTCTCGGCCCAGCTGGTCCTTCGCGTCTGAGCATGCGTCGAATGGCCTGCTAAAGCAGTTCGGTGTGAATTCTCTGGAGGGTTTCGGGTTCGGATCGGATGATCTCCCCGGTATCCGTGCGGCTGGGGGCATCCTCGAATACTTGAACGAGACCCAAAAAAGCCGCTTGGAGCATGTCGACGGGCTAACCCCTTACCGCCCCAGTGACTCGGTGGAGATTGACCAGGCGACCTGGAGGAGCCTTGAGATCAGTCGTACGATCCGAACCGGCAGTCGTGAAGGTTCACTGTTTGATGTGATTGACCGCTGTATGACTCCGATGGGATCTCGCCTGTTGGGTATCTGGTTGACCTCCCCATTGACGTGCCGAAAGGAGATCGGGCAACGGCACGATGCCGTGGAGGAGATGGTCAAAAACCATGACAACCGGCGCGAACTCCGGCAATTACTCAAGGGCGTATTTGACTTGGAACGCCTCGTTTCGCGCGCGGCAACCGGGCGTGCCGCGCCGAGGGATCTGAGTGCGATCTGTAAGACTTTGGCCGCGATTGCTCCCCTGATCGAGTGCCTCGAGCCGCTTGGTACCCCCTGGCTGCGCCAATTGGCGGCTGATCTGGATCCCTGTCCGGACCTGCTGGCCGAGTTGCAACGAGCCCTGCAAGATCCCTGTCCAGCCCAACTCAAGGATGGCGGGGTTTTGCGCACCGGTTTTGATGCTGAGCTGGATGGCTACCGCGAACTGGCCCAAGGTGGAAAGCAATGGATTGCCGAGTACCAGCAGACGATTTGTGAGCAGACGGGAATTCCCAGCCTTAAGGTCGGTTACAACAAGGTTTTCGGTTACTACCTGGAAGTGACTCATACGCATCGCGACAAGATTCCGTCTACGTTTATCCGAAAACAGACCCTCAAGAACGCCGAGCGTTACATTACGCCGGAATTAAAGGAGTATGAAGAAAAAGTCCTGTCGGCTGAAGAAAAAGCGTTGGAACTCGAATGGAAATTGTTCGATCAGTTGCGGCAGCTTGTGCAAGGCAATACGGGGCGTTTGAAATCGAACGCGAGCATCATGGCCCGTCTGGATGTGATGGGCGGATTGGCTGAGTTGGCATCGGCACAAGGCTACTGTCGCCCCATTGTCAGCGATGATCAGTCCTTGATGATCGAAGAGGGACGCCACCCGGTGCTGGACGTGCTGGAGCCTCTGGGAGCTTTTGTGCCTAATGACACTCTGATCGATGATGCCCGGGGTTTCCTGCACTTGATTACCGGGCCTAATATGGCCGGGAAGAGTACCTATATCCGACAGGTTGCCCTGATCACGCTGTTGTCTCAGATCGGTAGTTTTGTACCGGCCAAGTCCGCCAAGATTGGCGTGGTCGATCGAATCTTTGCCCGAGTTGGGGCCAGTGACGAATTGACCAGGGGGCAGAGTACCTTCATGGTAGAAATGACCGAGACTGCCCGGATTCTGAACACGGCATCAGCCTCCAGCCTGGTAATCCTCGATGAAATTGGTCGCGGCACCAGCACCTATGATGGTGTTTCTCTGGCTTGGTCGATCGTAGAGTACATCCATGATCATATTGGATGCCGCACCTTGTTTGCGACTCATTACCACGAACTGACCGATTTGGCCAAGCAATTGAATGGTGTCAGAAACTACAACGTGGCGGTCAAGGAGTGGGAGGAGAAGATCGTCTTTCTGCACAAAATTATCCCGGGCTCGGCAGACCGGAGTTACGGAATTCATGTTGCCCAATTGGCTGGTGTTCCCAAGGCGGTCAACGTGAGAGCAGAGCAGATTCTGGAAAAACTAGAATCATCGGGAGGAACTGACCAAAATCGTGAAAGTTTGGCGAACCGTGCCCCGGCGCCTGGTCAGGGAATTCAAATGACCCTGTTTGAAACAGCGACCCATCCCATCGTTGAGCGACTGAAGGTTGTTGATATCAACGAACTCACACCGATCGAAGCCATTCAGGTGCTGAGTGAATGGAAGACAGAGTTCGCAGAAGAGACTTCCGGTGTGGGCGGGAATAATGATTGAATTAGAAAAACGAAGTTGATCGTAAGCCGGGTTTTGTAACCAAGAGTATTGGCGACGATCATTTATCTAGGTCGTTTATTGCTAAACGACTCGAGCAGCCTACCCGAAAGTCATCATGCGGCGGACTACCGCTGCTTTCTGCTTGGCCTTGCTCCGGATGGGGTTTACCTAGCACCGCCAGTCACCTGGCGGTCTGGTAAGCTCTTACCTTACCTTTTCACCCTTGCCACGCGACACCAAGGTGCCCGTTCGGCGGTATACTTTCTGTGGCACTTTCCCTGGTTTCACAACCGGTCGGCGTTACCGACCATCCTGTCCTGTGGAGCCCGGACTTTCCTCTCGTGGCGCGAACCACCAGCGATCGTCAGATCAACTTCGTCATCGAATTTTAGTGTCCCGGCGGCCAAGGATGATACCGGAAACTGGAAGAGTCGACGAGAATCGGGAAAGATTCTCGTCTGGTTTGTTCTCGCCCGGCAGTCGGCAGATGTTTTCTACTGGCCGAACACGGAGTTGACGAACTTGTCGAGCGCGGAATTCTTTTTCGGTTGAATCGTAATGACATCACCCGGGTGGATCGAGTAATTGCATTCCTGCATCGTGTGGTTCTGCGTGGCATCGTATTCGACGGGCAGACGTAGCATTTGTCCTTGCCCTTCGACGGGGCGGAAGATATTGATCTCCATCGTCCGGTAGTCGGCAATCGCTCCCGTGGACTCCAAGACGGTTTGCACGGTCATCTGATCGTTGATGGGGAGATGTTCGACCTTGGTTTGACCGAATTTAGAGGTCATTCTTACCATGCACTGAGTGGATGCATCCGGCTCAGTCACAGGGATTTCCCCAGCTCCGAACGGGCTGAGGGAAGCACAGCCGGATTGGATGCAGATCAATATTCCGAGGAGAATGGCTGCGGAAACGGTTGCCTTGGCATTGAAATTTATACTCTTCATCGAACAGTCTCATTTTCGCGAATGTGATGAACGGGGCTTAAGCCAAAAGTTTTGGCGTTAAACTTTCCCTAGAACCCCTGCTTGATATAATCGGCATCGGCAACCACGTGCTGTGTCTTTAGTTATTCTTAGACTCCTTTCGGAAATGTTGCATTTGCGAGAGGCTGCTGGCAGTAGGTTGCTATCACAGCAGTGAATCGAGCATTGGTATTCGGCTGTTGCGTCGCTAAGCTCTCACCCGCTGAATCATTCACCCCCCTGTTTTGGAAGCCGTTTCGACCATGTCGCGTCGCTGGAATGAGAAGACGATCGTGATCACAGGGGGCTCCCGTGGTCTCGGGCTGGCGATCGCCAAGGCGTTTGCCAGTAAGTCGGCTAAAGTCGTCTTGCTCGGACGCAATCAGGCGGATCTCGATCTGGCTGAGCAGGAGGTCAGCCGGATGCCCAATGCGTTTCAAGTCGAGACCCATGCTTTTGACATCACTGATGAGTCCTCTTTCGAAAACCATTTTTCTCGTTTGGTTGAGAGCCTGGGCTGCATCGATGTTTGGGTCAACTGCGCAGGTAAGTCCATTCGCTGCAATCTGGTCGCCTCCACGATCGAACAATATCGGGAACTGATGGAGATTAATTTTTTCGCAGCGACCCGCTGTGCTCTCTCGGCATTGCCGTATTTACAGGAGAGTGGTGGCCACTTGATCAATATTGGATCGCTCGCTTCCAAAACAGCTTGGCCCTACGTCGCGCCGTATTCGACCAGTAAGCATGCCCTGGCGGCTTTGACCGGTCAGTTGAGACTGGAGGGCCCGAGTGAAGTGCATTATTTGCACGTTTGCACGGGTCCCATTGCTCGGCAGGACGATTCGGACCGATATCGTGAACAGTCGGCTCAGCTTGATGAAAAAGCGAGGCAAGCGGGTGCCGGTGCCCCTGTCCGCAAGATCGATCCGGACGATTTGGCGGAGCGAATTGTTCGAGCCTGCGAGCAGCGTTCTCCGGAACTAGTTTTGCCGGGTCGCTCGAGGCTCCTCTTTGCCCTGTCCCAGTTATCGCCCCGCTGGGGTGACCGTTTATTGCGTCGGTTGGCACGAAAGTAACTTTTGAGCGGTTGCCGAAAGCTCCGATCCAGTCCAAAATCTACGGCATCGCGTGTCGGTCTGCCGGGTGCCCAGCTCTCCGCCTCCCCTGTGGGTTACGACCGTGTCGACGTGCCGTGAAATCGGTAAGGGTGTTG
>JAYZCF010000047.1:0-7162 GCA_036338455.1 Planctomycetota bacterium | reverse complement strand
GTTGTCTGCCGAGGGCCTGATCTCCATCGACCAAGAAACCTGTCGTTTAACGAAACGGGGGCTCCGGGTATACGACTCGATTGCCGAGCAGATCTATCGGCTGCATTAGCAGGGGAAGGGCCGCTCACTCATGAGCCTGGCTCATTGTCCTGTGCTGTGGAGTTTGCTTTGTCATCAGGCTCGCCAACAGGGGCAATTGATTTCGTCTGCTCTTCTAATTGCTGCCTTGCCTGTTTGGCCATGGCGATAACTTCCGCATATTTTTTGTCGCCCGAAAACGTGTTGACGATCTCGGTGAGTCGACGGACTGCTTTTGCATTCTGATCGGCCGTATTGGCCAACAGCAGTTTTTCAATCAGCTTCTCCAGCGATTCGATTTCCGTTGGCAACTTCCTGGCCTCGCTGATCTCGAGCAGCCTGATGCGAGCTTCTGTGGCAATGTGCTGCTCCTCCCCGGCTGGATCAACGCTTTTCAGTAAAAGCTGTAGTTCTATTTCGGCGTCGTCGAGCTGGCCTTGAGACTGAAGTTTGATCGCCTTGGCCAGTTTTCGAGTGTTGGGGGACTGGGTCCACAGCACGGTTCCTTTCTCGATCTGTTCGACCAGGGTTCGTCTGCGCGATTCATAGTAAAGATCGGAAGCCTCTTGATGGTAAGCGTCATCTGGCCCTCGATCGAGAATAGTACGCAGGTTACTGCGAGCCCGTCTCCACTCACTGCTGTCTGCCGAGTTCATCATCGATTCGGCCTGTTGGTAAAGTTTTACACTGCTGGTGGGAAGCAGGGTGAAACAGATAATGCCAATCAGCAGTAAGAACGAACCAGCCAGGAAAGGGATGCGTTCATAAAATGGTCGTTCATCGATTTGTCGGCTTTTGGGCTTTTTCCCAAGTAAACGATCTGCCTCGGTCTTGTCGACGCCAGCTGTGAGCGGATTAAAGTTACCCGAAACCTGCATCACCGACGCCCTGCGGTTGGTATCGATGTTCTTGATTTCCTCAAAGGCAAGCACCACGGCCCGCGCTGAGTGAGGACGTTTGCGGGGCAAAGGTGAGAGCATTTGACACGTAATCCGTTCCAGCCAAATGGGGCAATTCATGACATGCTGGGATACGGAGGGGACCGCCTGCTCCATCTTCCTGCGATTCATCCTGCCCATCGTGTCCGGCTCATAGGGGAGCTTGCCGGTCAGCATTTCGAACAGGATGACTCCCAGCGCATAGATGTCTGATTTGGAGGTCGCGCCTTCACTGAATTGTTCGGGTGCCATGTAGGCGGCGATATCCAGCTCTCGTTTTTTACCGTCATCCCAACGCTTTCGCCGGGATCGGTTAAGCCGTAGGTCGGCGACTTTGACGCGGTTTTTTTCATCGATGAGAATCTTGTCGGGAGTCAGTTTTCCGTGCATCGCTTCTTGTTCATGCAGGTACTGGAGTAACTCGGCGACTTGCCGCCCGATCTCGACGACCAAATCCGGCGCCAGCCGGCCACGGCGGGCGAGAATCGTCGTCAGGGATTCCCCCTTGATCAGTTTGTGGGCTAAAAAAATCTTGTCTCCCTCCACGCCGGCTCCGTAAAGCCGAACCAGATTGGGATGCCGAAATTTTTGCAGAACACGAACTTCCAGGTGGATTTTGTTCACGGCCTGGTTCCAATCCACGGTGGGTGGAATGGAAATGAACTTGAGCGCGACTTCTTTGTTTTGTTCGGTTTGCAGCGCCTGAAAGACTTGTTGCCGGCGGTTGCTGCCGAGTCTTTTGAGGATCAGAAAAGGACCAACTTGGGTGTTTTCCACCGGACTGACTCAGGGAAGGGGATTGAAGGAGGGATGACCGTTTTACGCGGGAGTGAGCCCCGGTGAAACAGCATTGAAAAGATGCTTCATCAAGATGCTTCATCATAAGCCGGAGCGAATCAAAAAGTAAATCGATTGCATCGGGAAATCAGGAAAAAATGAGTAGGATCTAGCCTGCCGGGAATTGTCGACAATACTCATATACCGCCATGGTCGTGGCCGTGACAACATTGTAGCTGTGGGGCAGGCCGTAAACGGGGATCTCGACCACTTCGTGCAGCAAATCGAGTTCTTCTGCTGTGAGACCGTTCCGTTCATGTCCGATGACCAAGGCCGTTTTTCGTTGATAGGCGTAGTCGTAAAGAACATGGGACTGATCCGTTTGCTCCAACCCGACCAGGTGGTAACCTTCCTCACGCAACTTGACCAGGGTGTGGGAGAGGCTTTGCCGCCGAACCAATGTGACAGATTCTCTCGCGTCACGTGCGATTTTTGCATCGACCTTGAGTGACCCACAGACGACCATCTGTTGGATTCCTGCGCAGCCACAAAGACGGACAATTCGTGAAAGGTTGACGGAGCTCCGAAAATGGGGGCAGGCGATCAGTAGCTCACGAGACCGCTGCAATGCCTGCGGTGGTTTATGTCGTAAATGTTCAGGTCGAGCCATGGGACAGATCGTTTGCGCGTCGTTTTCAGTCTGGAATCTCCGGATTCCAAATCCCCTCTCTGGTGCCCCGTCTGCCTGTTCCAAGGAGGGCAGGTTTTACATGCCGGCAAAACGCCCAATGTCCAACGAGATGACAAACAGCATCAATCCGAGAATGAAGATCAAACCAGCGTACGTCAACACGATTTGAGCTCGCTCACTGACCGGTCTGCGGAACAACCCTTCGTAGGCCAAGAACAGCATGTGACCGCCGTCGAGGACCGGGATCGGCAGGAAGTTGACAATAGCCAGGTTGGCGCTCAGCAAGGTCAAGAAGAGCAAAAGCCGCGAGGTTCCTTCGCTTGCTTCGCTCGTCGCCGCCATGGCGATCGTCCCCGGCCCTCCCAGATTGCTGGCCGATATTTGTCGCGCAACCAGTTTTTTCAAAAATTTCCAAACACGACTGGCATCGTACCAGGTTTGATAGCTACCAACGAGTATCGCATCACTCCAGGTTGGGGATGTGTACGTGTTCTGCAATCGCGATAACACGATTCCGCGAGTGTGTAAATAAAATTTCTCGGAGGGCAAGGATGTAATCTCTACAGATTCCGTCTTTTCCTTGCGCTGGATTCCGAGGCTCAGCTTGGAGCCGGCTGGTTGCATTTGCATCAGGCCGTAGATTCCTGCCCAAGTTTGTTCCCCGGCTTCCAAATCGAACAAGGGTTGGGCGACCAGATTTTCGTAGGCCAAGTCCTCGCGCTGTTCCGGGCTGAGCAGGAACTCTACCTCCGTAATCACATCGCCAGGTTCGAGACTGTCGAGCGAAGACGTTTCGATTTCCCGTGAAATTTGAATCGCCAGTCCGAGCGTATCAATCGCAATTGGCCGTCCTGAATCAATCGCAGGTATGACGCGTGGCAGCCGAGGTTCTGCTGTGAGCTTAATTTGTTCATTACCGCGTTGGACGAGAAACTCGACCGGCCGAGGGTTGTCCCGCGCGATCATCGTCATCCTCTGGTCCAGCGAGAATAGGTCTCCCCGCGCTTGGCCCTCGATTTGCAGAATTGTATCCCCCACCTGGAAGCCGGCCTTTGCTCCCGGCGAGTCATTCTGAATGGCTGCAATCTCCAGCCATTTCATCGTGAAGCCAAGTTCCCGTCGGGGGTTTGGTTCGACCGGGATCGTTACCTGTTGATCGTCTTCTCCCCGACGTACATGGAAATCGACCGTCGCATCCGCATGTCGGGCCAGATATTGACGCAGGTCATAACCGGATTCGATCGTCGCCTCATCCAACTGGAAGATCAAATCATCTTGTTCAAAGCGCGGTGTCGCGGTGAAGGCCGGGTTCCCTGCCAACGTCGAAAGATCGGTCGACAGGTTCACGCCGACTTTGGGAGTCATTGCTTGCTGCACCCCGATGAGTGGCAGGTCCAATTGTTTAATCAGGCCCTTCTGTGGGGTGACCTCCGTCGTTTGAGGGACCGTCGAATTGGCGGGCAGGTATTCCAGCTCCAGCGCCTTACCGCCACTGAAGGCGATTTCCTCGGCCATATTAATATAGGTGAAGTAACCTTCGACTTTTTTATCACCAATTCGTGTGATCCGGGCACCGGTCAAATCGGCTTGCCAAGCGGGGCCACCAGAAATGACATTTCCGACCACCGGAGGTTCGTAATTGACACTCGAGCGAAATGCGATGGCGGCAAAAATGATGGCGAAGATGATATTAAAAACAACCCCGGCCGAAATGATTGCCATTCGTTGAGGGACCGACTTGGCCAAGTAACTACGCGGGTCGATCTTATCCCGGTCGATCATGCCCTGCGCGTGAGCGTAATCCGTTACCTCCGTGCCATCGGCGTTAAGTTGCTCCGCTTGTTTTGCTTCTTCCAGCTGGGAACGCTGGATCTCTTTTTCAATATTCCCGGGGTTGTCATCTTGGCCCAGCATCTTGACGTAGCCCCCTAGCGGAATGATGCCGATCCCGTACTCAGTTTCTCCCCAGGTCCATTTAACCAACGCGCGGGGGATCAAAATACGGTCACCAATTTTGATATCGAAAAAATCGAAACCGACATAAAATTTCTCACACTTGACACCACACGCCTTGGCCACCAGAAAGTGGCCCAGCTCATGGACAAAAATGACTGCCCCCAGTCCGAGGACGACTTGTGCGACGGCCAGCCACCAGTAAAGGTCAAGCCAGGAAGCTGCAATAATCAGGCTATCCACTTGGATATCTCCTTCCGTGCCCACAAGTCCATGGAGATCAGTTTCTCCAAACTTGGGTCCGATTCAAATTCGTGTTGATTGAGTACGTCGCGACAGGCTGTCACAATATTACAAAATGAAATTTTCTTTTCCAGGAATGCGGTCACGGCTGATTCGTTGGCGGCATTTAATACAGCGCCGGAAGTACCGCCAGCAGCCGCGACTTCAAAACCAAGTTGCAGCGCCGGAAAACGATCAAAATCAGCCGGTTCCATTTCCAGGGAGATCGCTTCCTGGAAGTCGAGTCGCGGCGCGGGGCCTGCAACGCGTTCCGGGTAGGTCAATGCGTACTGAATAGGTAGCTTCATATCGGGGGGGCCCATCTGGGCGACCACCGAGCTATCCCTGAATTCTACCAGTGAATGGATAATTGATTGAGGGTGAATGATGACTTCAATTTGGTCTGGCTCAAGGCCGAAAAGCCAACGAGCCTCGATGATTTCAAGGGCTTTGTTCATCAGGGTCGCCGAATCGACGGTAATTTTTTTTCCCATGTCCCAGGTGGGATGGGTCAGTGCTTGCTCGACCGTCACCGACTGGAGCTGTTCGGCATCAAAATCTCGAAAGGGTCCGCCACTGGCTGTCAGTAGGACCCGTCGGACCTCATTCGACTTGCCGGATTGCATTGCTTGAAAAATGGCACTGTGTTCACTGTCGACCGGTAAGATGCGGGCCCCGTTCCGGTCGGCCATCTGCATGACTGGGGCCCCGGCCATGACCAAGGTCTCCTTATTGGCCAAAGCGACCGTTTTACCCGCTTCGACTGCCGACCAAGTACTCTCCAATCCCGCTCGTCCGACGATGGCGGCCAAGACAGTATCGACTTCGGGATGCTTTACCAAATCGATCAGGGATTGACTGCCTGTCTGGAATTGGACCCCATCCCACTGGGGGAATTCGTATTGGCCTGCCCGTTGCGAGTCAGAACAAACCACGATCGAGGGTCGGTATTCCTCTGCCTGCTTAATCAGGCTTTCCATGCGTCGGTGTCCGCTCAGGCCAAACAGGCTCAATTCGGGTAACTCCCGGATCACGGTCAGCCCGTTTTGCCCAATACTGCCGGTCGATCCAAGAACCGCGATATTTTTCAAAGGTCTCACCCAACTGGATTCTCGCTCTGACGGGAGCGAAATTAATTTCTGTGGCCGTTGCCTGCCTTGCCAATCAAGGTAGAGCGTAAAACGCCTGCTGCTGTTTCATCTGGTTAATTGCGAGACGGATGACCGGTTCGCAGAGCTAGGTCATATAGGGTTTGCCGGTTGAATTGCCCCATTACCCCGGTTGATGACAATCTGTCTGGCAGCAGCATTTTAATTTTGAGTGAACTTTACAACAAGACGAACAAGCCAACCTAGAACAAAAGGCTTTTCCGGGATAAATTGGTAAGTAACGGGGTCCCAGATTAGCTGTTAGAATAACTGGGCTGGTTTCGAGCCGGATCCCAAGGCCCCGGCTCAACAATTGAATTTAGGCCCTTTCTCTCTACCGAAAGCCCTCGATGGACCAAAGAGACCCTGGTAACGAACAACCTCGAAAACCGGCTGAAAATCGCAACAGTTCGACGTTGGTGTGGTTTGCCCTGATCATTGTCGTGGCCATGGCCATTGCGATGTTCCTGTTGTTGAACCAGACGCAAAAGACAATAAGGTACGGGGATTTTGTCGATCTGTTGGCTCAGACCAAGTATGTAGAGAAGGGGTCCCGGGTTCTGGAAAAAGGTTATTCCGGAAAAATTGTGATCAAAGAGGCTGGGGCGGATGGTCGCGAGATCGAGTACAGCAAGCCGAATGACGTGACGATCGATGATCGGTCCATTAGCGGCTGGGTCGATTACCAGGTTTTGGCTGGTCTGGGTGCCGGTGGGAACAGCAAACGAGTGAAGTTTGTCGTCAACAAGGTCGACTCCGATCCGGTCAATGACGCCCTGAAAAACGAGCTGACTCAAACCAACATGAAGTGGGATTTTTCCGCGGGACCCAGCTTCTTCGAGAAATACGGGTACCTGTTTCTCACGCTCGGATTGATTGTCTTGTTGTTCCTGTTCATGGTCCGACGTCTCGGTGGCGCGGGCGGACCGATGCAGTTTGGCCGGAGCCGCGGAAGGTTGTATGCGGAGGAAGATCTGGGCCTGACGTTTCACGATGTGGCAGGCATCGATGAGGCCGTCGAGGAGGTGAAGGAAGTCGTCGATTTTCTTAAGGTTCCTGAAAAATATCAAAAGCTGGGTGGAAGGATCCCGCGGGGCGTTCTGCTGGTGGGACCTCCGGGGACGGGTAAGACGTTATTGGCTAAGGCGATTGCTGGCGAGGCGGGCGTTCCCTTCTTCAGCTTGTCGGGCAGTGATTTTGTTGAAATGTTTGTCGGTGTCGGGGCGGCACGGGTGCGTGACATGTTCCAACAAGCCGAGTCCAAATCGCCCTGCATCATTTTCATTGATGAGCTC
>JAYZCF010000046.1:0-10642 GCA_036338455.1 Planctomycetota bacterium | reverse complement strand
TTGGCTCAAACAGAAGCTTCACCTGTCGAGGGTGATGCAACGGCAAATGGACAACCAGTTTGGCGGCCGTATCATTTTCCCGGAACACCACGAAGCTCATGCGGCGAGCGCCTTTTTTCCGTCTCCCTTCCAGCAAGCGGCCATCCTCACGGCTGATGGAGTCGGTGAATGGGCCACCACAACAATGGGCCGGGGCGATGGTAACCGGATCGAGCTACTGCAGCAGTTGGAGTTTCCCCACTCCTTGGGATTGCTCTATTCGGCCTTCACCACTTACTGCGGTTTTCGAGTCAACTCCGGCGAAGCGAAGCTGATGGGCTTAGCCCCTTATGGCAAGCCGAGATACGCAGAACACATCCGGGACAAGTTGATCGACATCCGTACAGACGGCTCCTTCCGTCTCAACCTGGATTATTTCCGATTCCACCGGGGCCTGACGATGACCTCGCGGCGATTTCACCGGCTATTCGGAGGACCACCCCGCACCCCGGAATCAAAAATCCCTCAGCGCACCAAAGACTTGGCTGCATCAATTCAGGTGGTAACCGAAGAGATCCTGCTCCGCATGGCCTGCCACTTGCACCAGATAACAGGTCTGTCAAATCTCTGCGTGGCTGGCGGATTGGGCCTCAATTGTGTGGCCAATGGGAAAATTCGGCGAGAAAGCCCTTTCCAAAACATCTGGGTCCAGCCGGCGGCCGGTGATGCAGGCGGCGCGCTCGGCGCGGCTCTTTTTACGTGGCACCAGCTACGAAACAAGCCGCGAGAACCGACGACAGATCAGACCGTTTACACCGGTCCCCAATACAGCCAGCTGGAGGTAGCCACCGCAATCCAGCAGTCTGGTTTGGAAGAATCACCCAACATCGAGTTGACCCGATTTGAGGACCAGGCATCCCTCTGTGAACAGGTCGGCGACTTGCTGGCCAGCCAAAAAGTGATTGGCTGGTTTCAAGGACGAATGGAATTTGGGCCCCGCGCTTTGGGAAATCGAAGCATGCTCGCCGACCCGTGTTGCCCGAAGATGCAGCAGCGAATCAACGAGCAGATCAAGTTTCGTGAATCGTTTCGCCCCTTTGCGCCGGCCGTGTTGGCTCGCGAAGCTGATCGTTTCTTCGAGGTACCAGCCGATTTTCAATCCCCCTTCATGCTGCTGGCCGAAAACGTCAAAACAGACGCCATCCCAACATCCGGCAGAGAGGACATCACTTTCGCGCTACCAGCAATCACCCATGTCGATCAATCGGCGCGCGTGCAAACGGTGACCGCACAACAGAATGGTCCTCTGGCCACGCTCCTGGAGACGATGGAAGAAAAAACAGGCTGTCCCGTCCTTTTGAATACCAGCCTGAACGTACGCGGCCAACCGATCGCCTGTTCACCCGCTGATGCTTTGGGTGTGTTTACGACAACCGCCATGGACGCGATCGTGTTGGAAAACTGCCTACTCGTCAAATCGGCTCCGGATGTCTACAAAACACGACTCGCTCCAGCCAATCAACCGATCTCAAACGCCGAAACGATACCGATGAAACTGTACAAGTTACCCTTGGCCGGTTTCGTTGGTGGAGTGATCAGCTACGCGCTGTGGGGAAGTCTCGCCTGGGCGCTGACCCTTTTTTCCGTCAGTTTGCTGCTGTGGACCATCGGCAAGATCTCCCCCTCGGCGCTGGCCCCTTGGTCGCGCGGAATCCGCAGGGTACTCCGTTCCATAGCGAAATGGTCTACAATGGTCCTGTTGGCTCTTGTGTTTTTCCTGATTCTGACCCCCTATTCCTTGGTACTCCGGCGGTTGGGCCACCGAGGGCTGCCAAACGATGTGCAACCACCATCTGCCTCCTACTGGAAACCCCACGCTCCCGTCCGATCCAAGCGTGACTATTTCCGGCAATTCTAAAAGGCCCCTATTTTGACATGAATCCTGCAGTCGACCCCGAACCTGATGAGTCCTTCCGCTCAATGGCCGATACCCCCCAGCCCGGTCTATTGCGAGAACTGGCTGAGTTTCTGATCTACAACAAGCGTTGGTGGCTGGTTCCTATGATCATCGTTCTTTTGATCTTGGGGGGCATGATCGTTGCCACCAATACAGCCATTATCCCCACCATCTACATGCTCTTTTGAAGTTATCAGCCAACCAAAAAAGCGATGGTCGATTCTGAAACCTGGAATATCCTGCTCTTCCTCATCCCCTGACTACGTACTACCGCACGCGAAGCGGGTGATGGCAGGCAAAACCCAATCGAGCCAGCCAACTTCTTACTCGTGCCACTGGCCGTAAAGTTCTGGGCGACGATCCCGGAGGAATAAACGACGGGCTGGGGAAGCGCTCACCTGAGCGAAGTCGATGTCGGCATAGAGAATTTCGTCAGTTCCCTGCCCTGCCCTGGCCATCACGGTTCCGAAAGGATCACAAACGAAAGACTCGCCGGCAAATGTCAGTTTTGGCTCTGCCCCGACGCGATTGCAGAGGGCCGTGAAATAGCCGTTCTGAAAAGCGGCCACCCGCATCTCCGCTTCGTATAACCCTTCCGGCCACTCGCCCTCTGCGCCCGCCTGCGGTACGACGACCAGGTCCGCGCCGCCCACCGCCAGAGCTCGCATGTACTCTGGATAGTGTCGATCGTAACAAATGGCGACTCCCAATTTGCCATATCGGGTGTCGTATACCGGCGCACCCCGGTCACCTGGGTCGTAGTAACCCTGCTCGTGAAAGCACTCGTAATCCGTGATATGAGTCATGCGGGTCGCCCCCAACAATTGACCGTCGGCGTCGATCACCGGGGAGCTATCGTACGTTTGCTCTCCCTCTCGCTCAAAAAGGTTAAGCACGAAAACGACTTCATGTTGGGCCGCTAATTGGCAAAAACGATCGGTCGTTAAACCGGGAATGGTCTCGGCCAATTCCCGGTAATTTTGCCCAGCCGGGAACTGAGGATAAAACGGCTCAAAAGCCAACTCGGCGAAGCAGATTATCTGCGCGCCTGCATCAATGGCCGTCCGAGCAGCGCTCAGCCCGCGTTCCAGGTTGGCGGCCTTATCATCCGTGGCATGCTGCTGCACCAAGGCAATTTTCATAGTCCCAGGTTCCGGGTAAAAAGGATGGCACGCCCCAAACAAGCAACAATCCGGAAGGGGGGGTTTGAATCCGATCTCCTCGTTATAACGAAAGCCATCGAGAGCACCAACGGTATCCAATCTGTTTTTTATCGAGCCCTATCATGCATCCTGTATTTCAACTAATCCTGGTTTCCTGTCTGCTTTTCGGTTGTGAGCCGGCCAAACCGAATTTGGAATCGCCAACCATTCTGAACATCCAAACCACCCCTCCACAGGAACCCGATCGTGAAGCAATTTCAGAATTCGAACAGGGAAACTACGCCAACACGATCGCACAAGCTAAAAAAATGTTGAAACAGAACCCGAATTCAATTAATGCCCTGATGCTGATCGGCGAGGCCAGCTTCATGAAGGGAGACGTCGAGCAGTCCATTCAAAGCTTCGACCGTTTGATTGAATTCAACCCCCAACTGGAACCACGTTTATGGCAGCGTGGATTGGCACTTTATTACGCCAACCGGTTCCAAGACGGGAAGCAGCAGTTTGAAACCCATCAGACCTACAACCGACAGGATGTGGAAAACGCGGTCTGGCACCTGCTCTGCTACTCGAAAATCGTTGGCCTGGAAAAGGCCCGAGAAGAATTTATTCCAATCACCCAGGATAGCCGCGTGCCCATGAAACAGATTCATCAACTTTTTGGTGGGAGCGGCAGCGTGGATGAGGTCTTTCAGGCCGCGACATCGACTCCTGCACTCGGTCGATCCAAGGCGTTCCAAATATACTACGCACATCTGTATGTCGGATTGTACTACGACATGGTCGGAGACCGGGAAAAATCGATCGCCGAAATGCGTCAAGCCGCCAAGATCAACCCGCTGGCCAAAGACCTGCTGATGGGCCGGGTGGCCGACGTGCACCTGCTCATCCGGAAAGCAGATGACTCGGGCGCCGAACAGGGCGACGATGGAGGCTAACGAAAAACGCCAATAAACCGCGTTGGCCAAACGAGACCCTCGAATGCGCCGAACCTGCTGGAGCCAAGAAGTGACTTAAAAATTCTAACGCCCTGCCAGTTCGGAAACTGACAGGGCGTCAAAAAGGCTATTTGTGAGTAAATGAGTCTTTGAGAATTTCGTCTACCAAAATCCTCAGCGAAACAGCTTTGGGGGATCCAACATACGCTATGCCCTCCGTTTGAATGAGTCATTTTTCGGGCCTTCATCATTCTTTCAGCTCCCGCTGGCGGGGACAATTTAGGACGATACGACAGAACCGTCGCGGACGATGGAAGTCAATGTCAGAAAAGATGTTAGAGGGACTCTGCCAGCCGGTAGAGCCGCCAGACAATTGGCTGAACACTTTTCTTGAAAAACGAGCCTTCGGTGAAATGACTATCGACACCATGCCCAAAGGATATCTAGACAAGTGCAACACACCGGGAAATGACACCGTCCACCAAGCGTTCAACCCAATCGGCAGGCAACAATGGTTCGGTATAAGAGAAACAGAGGAACATCTTGTCCTCGATCGTCGTAACCGACAGGTTCACCACGATATCGCCTGCACGTCTTGAAGAAGTTGTAAAGTATTGCTGCCATTGCAGGTCACCATAAATGGTGGGCACATCGACCTTCCCCTTGTTGGTCACAACAAAACCCGCCGGGTATTGCCTGCGCGTTTCCACATCATCCAAATGGAGTAGCTGGGACTGGCCTGCCACTTGCTCTCTCGACAGTTCCACTGGCAATTGATCCAAGTTGGCAATTTGCCCCCTCAATTGCTCACTGTATGCTGCGGCCAATTCCCAAATGCTATCTTGCACGTCTACGCCAGCGTGCTCGGTAGAAACACAGGAAATATAGCAGCCAACATGTTCCCTGCTCACCTTAGGATCGCAATAGGATCTCAGATTCACCGGCGTCAACAGGCTCAAGTCGCTTTGGCCACCCTTCAATTCAGCAGCCGCCGATAACATGATGCCGTTGAGCACGGCATTCACGGAATAAGGTTGTTGACGACACGCCGACAAAAAACTTGCCAATTCCGAACCTTCCAGTCGGCGGTAGATATTCTTCGTGCGACGCTCAGACAGGGCCGCGTCCTCTTGATAAAAAAATGGAGTCGGCTGGCATGACTCCGACTTAGCCTCTCGGTGACTCGGCAATTGAGCACGATCTAATATCCGTTCGACCGAGTCAAGCAATGGCAAGGGCTCTACCTTCACCTCTTCACCATCCACCAACCGCTGATAAATATCCAAGCATTGCGAATTGAGGTGCACGCACGATAGACCATCGGCAATCGCATGATGGATCAGGAAAACAACCTCATTTTGCCGCACCGATGGATCATCTGATTGCAACAACAGCACGCGCCACAAAGGCTGGTTGACCTCAAAGGACTCCAAGAGCTGCTGCTCGACCACGAGCTGCCAGTGAGTCTCATCCGGCCGCTCTAGAACCGTTATTGGAACCACCGGTGCGTTTGGCGATATTTCAAAATAGTAGCCATCGTCCTGGGCTACCAATACCGCCCGCAACAAGGGGTGCCGTTGAATCAACCAGGTAATCGCCTTTTCGAATCGATCTCGATCGAGCCTGCCCATGATCTGCGACATCGTCACAATCGTACCGGTCGACATCAAGCGATCGTGCATGAAGCATAATACTGATTCCCAGTAGCCAAGCTTGCGTTGCTGCATCAATCTCTCCTCGCTGGCTGGAAGATCACACAGGGAGCAGGACGTGCACGGCCGCCATACCTGCAGCCCGGTCTTTACCCACGGGCTGAAACGAAAATCGGCGGCCGATCAAATACCCGTTTTCAACCGAACGGTATCGCCCTAACGGCCTGACAAGTAAGCCGGCCAACAAGACGAAGGGAGCACTAACTGACGTTATCAAACTTGCCAAATACCATTCTCCCAGCGCTCGTTTGCAACATGCTGGTCACCGTAATGTTAACCGTCTGGTTGATATGGTCACGGCCGTCTTCTACGACAATCATGGTCCCGTCATCCAGATAGCCGACACCCTGACCCGGTCCTTCACCTTGCTTGACGATTCGAATGGTGACCCGTTCACCTGGCAAGAAGACCGGTTTCAGCGAATTGGCCACTTCATTCAAATTGATCACAGGGACATTGTGCAGCTTGGCAACCTTATTGAGATTAAAGTCTCCCGTGACAACTTTGCCGTCCAAGTGCCGCGCCAGCAACAGCAACTTCATATCGACCGGCTGACCTTCCATTTCCGGCAGCTCACGATCGTAAACCTTGAAGTCGATCTTTGAGTTACCGCGCAAACGATTCAGGATATCCAAACCCCGCCGCCCGCGGGAACGACGCATCTTGTCACCACTATCGGCAATTCCTTGCAGTTCAGCCAAGACAAACCGGGGCATGATCAATTGATTGTCAATCACACCCGTCTCGATGATATCTGCGATTCGGCCATCAATGACGACGCTCGTATCGAGAACATAAGGTTTGGAGCCTTTTACATCCTTGGTAAATTCGACGTAAGGAATGATGAACCGGAAATCATCTCTGGTTTGCCACAGGACACTGACACAAAGATAGCAAATAGCCGTGCCAGCAAAGGCAATGATCAGAGTCTTGATCGTATCTTGTCCCAAGGGCCAACCCTGCGCATCGATATCGAGGAAAATGGGCGTCAGCGCGAGGCTGATGATATACGTCAAGAACAGGCCGATCAATAATCCGAAATAGATACTGGTAATCAAGTCGATTCGCTTCTTTCGAATCAGGACGTCCAAGGCAATCATGGCGATCGCACCAATCGTGAAAAAAGCGACGACCGGCACGCTGTAGTTGCTTCCGGTAATTTCACTATTTTGGGCGAGTGAAATCCCGAGGCCCACGGCCACCAGGAGAAAACCCGCCCTCATCACCCAAAGTGCCATAACAACATCACCCTAAAAATAACCAATCTTTGTGTCGGCCAGGATAAAGAGGGCCCACACGGAATAAACATGTCTTGGAATTATAAAAACACCGAAAACATCGCTACGATGGTCTCGAGGACTGCCCTAACACAGCTTGGAGATCAAACCGTGGTTCAGACTGAGTGCACTCATCTTGTCGATCATGATTCCAGATGCAGGTAGTGTCAACCGGACAGCTGCCGAACCGCCTCGGCTCATGCGTCAGGAAACAAAGCATGATACGTCTCTTCACAGAAATGATCTGTCATTCCGGCGATATATTCGACTGCCATCCTTTGAACGCCAATTTTTTCACAGCGCGGGTGATATTTTTCTGGAATTAATCCTGGGTTTTCGCAATACGCGCGAAACATTTTTTTGAGGCGGCTTTGAGCCGATTCCCGAATGGTGATTAACTGCGGATGTCGGTAAACATTTTCATAAAGAAAACTTTCCAACTCTTTCTTCTGCTCCGCCAGCTCGGGGTCAGGGCCAATCAGAAAATCACTCTGGGCCACCTGCTCAGTATTTTCAAAGGCGCGATCTTCTAATTGGCTGGCGGTATAATTTAGCAAGCTCGTCACCTGATGATTGACCAAGCGGTGAACAATCGCCTTGCGCAATAGCTCGGCACTCAAGCCGGCGTAACGATTCCTGACATACTGCAAGCCATCTTTTATCAAAGCAAGATGGGACATTTGGTCCAGCGTCACCAGCCCCAACTTGATCGCATCATCCGTATCGTGAGCGTCGTAAGTCGTGCTATCTGCTGCATCAACCAGCTGGACCTCGAGCAACGGTCGTCGCCCCCGGGCCTGTTTGTCCACCCGCGAGGTCTGTCCTGCTAAAACTTCACGGGTCAGGTTTAACCCTGGATACTCGTTGTACCGAACCTCAATCTCCTGAACGATCGTCAATCCGAACTGGTTATGGGAAAACCCACCGTGACCGGCAAGGCACTCGTTCAAGACATCTTCACCGGCGTGACCATAGGGCGGGTGCCCCAAATCGTGCATCAACGCCAAGGCTTCAATCAGATCTTCGTTCAACATCAATGCCCGGCCCACGGTGCGGGCGATAGTGGCGACCTCCTGAGTGTGCGTGAGGCGAGTCCGATGGTAATCGCCCATTTCACCCGTAAAGACTTGCATCTTTCCACTCAAGCGCCGGTAAGCCGAACTGTGTAAGATTCGGTCTCGATCCCGCTGAAAGGGCCCGCGGTATGGGTGGTCCGCTTCAGGAAAGACTCGGCCCGCCGAATCGGCGCTGAACATGGCGTACGGAGCGAGTAACCTCCGCTCGCGCTCATCAACATCCATCATCGGCCGTGACGACTTGGTTGCCATCGGACCTCCGCATGAAACGGGTTAAACGGACATTGTGGCTCGCAACTTTTCGGCCCAACCGGCCTGCCCGAACGCTTCCATGCGAGCGACACAAACCTCCCTCATCGCTTCGCGGGCGGGTTTCAAGTAATCGCGTGGATCAAATTTATCCGGGTGTTCGGCAAACACCTTGCGTATCGCACCGGTAATGGCCAGACGATTATCCGTATCGACATTGATCTTCCGCACACCGTGCTGGATTCCGCGTTGGATCTCACTAACGGGGACACCCCAAGTTTGCCGAATGTTGCCGCCAAACTCGTTGATGATGTCCTGCAACTCCTGTGGAACCGAGCTGCTGCCGTGCATCACGAGGTGACAATTCGGCAGACGACGATGAATTTCCTCAATGCGCTCCATGGCCAGGACCTCACCGTCCGGCTGACGGGTAAACTTGTAAGCACCATGGCTGGTGCCAATCGCTACCGCCAGGGCGTCCACATTGGTTTCGGCGACAAAGCGCTCCGCCTCTTCTGGGTCGGTCAGCAGCTGATCACGCGACAATACGCCCTCAGCACCATGACCGTCTTCGGCTTCTCCCATGCCAGACTCCAGGGAACCCAGGCAGCCAAGCTCACCTTCCACCGAAACACCTTTGGCATGGGCCAGGCCGACCACATCCGCCGTCACCTTTACGTTGTAATCATAATCGGCCGGGGTCTTACCATCCTCTTCGAGGGAGCCGTCCATCATGACGGAGGTAAACCCGTTTTCGATGGCGCTCATACAAGTCTCAACACTATTGCCATGGTCCTGGTGCATCACGACGGGGATATGCGGGTACAGCTCTGATGCGGCCAACATCAAGTGTCTCAGGTAGGCGTCCTGCGAATACTTGCGGGCCCCACGAGAGGCCTGCACGATCACAGGGGAATCGGTCTGCTCGGCCGCTTCCATGATCGCCTGGATCTGTTCCATATTGTTGACGTTGAACGCCGCCACGCCGTAATCGTTCTCGGCGGCATGATCTAGAATGACACGCAGGGGTACCAAGGGCATTGAAGTTGACTCCCGTTTGTAATAACAGAGAAAGGTCCGCACCCTGCTCTGAATGGACTGGATAAAGTGTTGAAACCAGAATCGCTACGTTGATAGCCAACGGCCACTTGATAACGACGATTCGTTTCAACCCACTAGATTTTCACCATCAGGGACTGTTTGTCGACACATGATCGACGCCAGATTCAAATAAATCGTCCCGTTGGGAATGGACGAGCCGGACAAGAATCAGCCTTTGCCCAAACCCACCAGCCTCGGAAGGGCCAAATAAAAACCCACCCAAGTCGCTTAGTTGGCGATTTGCACCCAAAACTAAGGTCTGCCCCGGTTTTAGCTGCGTCTCGAACTTCAATTCCTCCAGAACCTGGGTCGACTGGCGGGCTGAGTAAGTGAACGATCCCTCGGCGACTCCAAACCGGGCTTTCGGTTGGCCAAAGCGAATTTCTGGTGTGACCACCAAACGCACGCCACTGTCCCCGGTCGGATACGTCCTTAACTGGATATAGCCTCGAGCCTGCTCCCCTTCGGCTGCCGTTTGCCGTGCTCCATCTTTGAGTACCCAACTCGCCTGGGAAGTCGTATCGGAAACCGGCACGCAATGATTTTCGCCCAATCCATTCTGCACGCGTTGATGCAGAATCAAACGAGGAACGGTAGTCTGGTTGCCTCGTTCAATAAATTCGATTTGCCACTTTTCCATCCCGGATGTATCGACCTCTTTTTCCTGCAGCAATCGATTCAGGATGGCCGGGGGCTGTGAGGCAATCAGACCGGCCAAGAATCCGTTCTGGTCCAAGCGCTGTCGCACTTCGATCGGCAGCGCCTGTTGATCCACTTCCTGCCACAACTGATCCAGATCCTCCTGTTGTTCCAGATCCAACTGACCCACAGCAATCTCCAAAGTCACAGACTCTTTTGCCATCCGGCTCGCGGGCAATTGGATTCGCTCACCCGCTTCGGCCTCAGGCCGCTGGTCCAGCCAGCCTTCGGATTTCCAAACACCTGCAGAATCCCAGGGTGCGCAGCCGTGCGATAACAGGAGGCAGAAAGCGAGCAGTAGCTGGATTCGTGGCATAGCGCGGCACAGAAAGATCCCGAAACGACCTTGGGGGAATACCTAGATTGGCCGCCCGAGTCAAGGCGAATTGACACGTTGGGCAAAGCCGATCAAACCGGCCCACCCGCCATTTACTGCATCAATCGCGGCGTTTCCTGATATGCTTGCTGTAACGATTCAACAGGCGGCGTTC
>JAYZCF010000045.1:0-21123 GCA_036338455.1 Planctomycetota bacterium | reverse complement strand
ATCAGCCGACAATGCTTGTTTGTCCGAAGATGGTTGGATGTAAATGGTTTTCCAGCGTTCCTGGTCGCGCAGAGATTTCGCTTGAACCATAAATTTTATTTGCGGTTTCGATCGTTCCAGCTTGATTAAGAATTCGATGGAACGCAGGCGGTTGGAGGGGTTGGTCGGTCGAAAGACGACCTGGTCCGAGTTGCCCGAGATGTGTAGCACGCGTTCCTCTTTCCCGCCTGTCGGAATGACTTCGGCCTGCCCGCGGTACGCCAGGCTGCCGATTTTTTTTTGCTTGGCGTGGATGGCCCAAACCTGGTTTTTCTGTGAGGTGGCCCGCTTGAGAAAGTGGTCCGATTGAAATGTGATTAGCTTGCCGGTCCCCTTGCCAGCTCCGCCCACCAGATCCGCCATGGTCAGTTTTGTCCCGTTGCCCGATAGCTGTCCGCTACCGCCCGTTTCATTGTCGGAAGGCGATTTCCAGGAGGTCTCCTGCTCAGCGAGTGCGGTGTCAGGGGGCGAGGGAGCCGTGTCGACCGTCGGCTTGTCAGTGGCCGCAACGGGTTCACCTGACTGTCCAAAGAAATGAAAGAAAGCCGCGATCAGGATGGCCAGTACCAATAAGGAAAGCGAGGCGAGGGAGAGTGAAAGCCCGAGGGGCAGTTTGTTGCGTTTGCCTGGTTCCTGTTGCGGGCTGGTTGCGGCGGCAGGCTGGGTCGTGGGAGACGAGGAAGCTCGTTTAACAGATTTTCTTTCGGTCGTTTGGGTCACCACGATCGAATCCACGGATGTTTTATCCGCGCCATCGGGTAAGACAAAATCGAACTGCCCCGGCTTTCTGCTCGTTTGACGAAATTCGCCCCGGTCGAAATAGTTTTCGATTTCCGAAACGACGCAAGCTGCCCCGGACAAACGATCTTCCGGTTTCTTTTGCATCATTTGTTGACAGAATTCGGCGACTGGCTCAGGGCAATCTTCTCGGATTTCGATAATCGCCTGTGGCTTTTGGGTTTGATGCATGGCGATTCGTTGCGCTAGTGTCCCCTTGGGAAAAGGGGGCTGACCTGTTAACAGGAAGTAGAGTGTGCAGCCGAGGCTATAAATGTCGGTCCGATGATCCACTTCATGGCTATTGACTGCCTGTTCCGGCGAGAGGTAATCGGCGGTGCCCATCACTCGTTCATTGTGCATGACGGTCAAGGATTCTTCGTCTTCGGCTGCTAGTAGTGCGAGCCCGAGATCCAGGATTTTGACCTGTCCGTTTTCCGAGAGCAGGAGATTGGCAGGCTTGATATCCCGGTGGATCAAGTTTCGCTCATGGGCGTGCTGTAAGCCGTTCGCTGCCTGTTTGATATATTGCAGAGCGTCTTGCAAAGGAAGCGGACCTTCCCCTTTGACCTGTGCGTAAAGGTCGATCCCCTCCACGTATTCCATGACCATGTAGTGAGTGTCGTCCTGCGCAGAAATATCGTAGACGCGGACGATATTGGGATGGTTCAAGGCAGCAGCAGCGCGCGCTTCCCGGTAAAACCGTTCAAGGAAGCTCTTGTTGCTCACTTTCTTTCGGGGCAGGACTTTGATGGCCCGTTTCTGACCGGAGATCTTGTTTTCCGCTAGGTAGACGGTGCTCATTCCCCCTGTCCCCAAGTGCCGCAACAGTTTGTACTTGCCGAGGAAAAACCCTTTGTACTTACCGGCCGCCAGTTTTTCACAGTGCCACTCGGTGATCAATCCCGCTTCGACCAGATGCCTTTTAAGCGATTCTAGGTCTTGAGCAGAGTCCTCGGGATTGCTGGCTAATTTCTGTAACGCCGAATCGAGGTCTTGGGGGGCGACAATCCCGCTTCTTTCCAATAGCGCAATAAAGCTCTTGCCGCTGGCCACTGCCATTACAAATTGACCTTTCGTTGACTGTTTCGACTGCCGTGGAAGAGTCTCTGCCCTGTCGGAGAAAGGGCCTGCGAAAATCCACCCGACAATGTTATTCTAACCTCTTACCGACCTGAGGGGGAAACGAGTCGCTGGCGTGTGGTTGGATTCACCGGACTTTTTCTTGGCGCCCCTCTGTTTTTGTCCCTCAGGGTGGTTTTGTCGATGCCAGTACTGGTTTCATGAATTCAGGTTTGGTTTTATCACAAGTATAGTCGATTCCGTTGGTCGCGGAATGGAGTGGCTGTGTGGGAGATTGTGGAATGTCTCACTTGGGAATGTTCGCAAAGTACTGGCAGGCAGGCCGCGTGAAGACACGTTTGGCTGCGGAACTGGGTGATGTGTTAGCCGCCGATCTTTACTTGGTTTTTTTAGAGCATTTAATCAGTAACTTGCAACATTGTTGTGACCAAAGAACCCTGGTCTTCTCCCCCTCGGAGGCGGGCGATCGATTTCATTCCAAGTTTGGCGACACTTGGGCCTACCGCCCTCAATCGGACGGTGATCTGGGGGACAGGTTGGCCGATTTCTTTCGATGGTCTTCCTGTCCGACAGGGAGTCGCAGCAAGGTTCTGGTGATCGGTTCGGATACCCCACACCTGTCCCCCGAGCTGATTGCCCGGGCAGAGCAGCAACTCGATCAGTGCCCGGTCGTTTTGGGTCCCAGTCAGGACGGTGGTTACTATCTCCTCGGTCTCGATCTTCAGTCGATACCTTCCGATCTCGACCTGTTTAGAGAGATGCCTTGGAGCACTGATCAGGTTTGGTCAGAAACCGTGAGTCGTCTCGATCGTTTCAACCTTTCCTATACGCGATTACCTGAGATGATCGATGTCGACAACCTGAGAGGCTTGGAGAAACTGTTGAGGGACCTGGAGCAGTCAAACAACCCGCAGGACGAGTGTTTGCTGCGAGACCTCGGCAGCCTCTTGTCCCGAGCCAGACAGGGGGGGCAGGTCGAATGACACGAATCGTAGTGGTCGGCGGTGGGGTGATGGGGCTTTCCCTTGCCTGGGAACTTTCTGGTCGAGGGTACGATGTGAGCTTAATCGACCGAGAGCAGGTCGGTCCGGCGGCGTCCTGGGCGGGAGCAGGCATTCTGGTGCCCGCCAATGAACAAACGGCGATCCACCCGCTCGACCAGTTGACTGCGCTCAGCAACCGCTTGCATGCGGAGTGGGCCGAGGAATTGAAAACGGAGACGGGTATCGATAATGGTTTTCAGGTTTGTGGAGGCATCTATCTCGCTCGAAGCCTGGGTGAGGAGGCGGCCCTTTCGGGATTGAGAGGATATTGGGACGAGTGTCAGATTGAATACGGTGAACTTTCTCCTGTCGATCTTGGACAATGGCAGCCTCACCTGTTGACTGACGAGGTACGGATGGCCCTCTCCGTGCCGGGTGAGGCCCAGATTCGCAATCCGCATCACCTCCTCGCTTTGCAGGCCGGTTGCCGATCGCGGGGAGTGGAGTTCTTTCACGCGGATGGCGATTCCAGCTGGGAAACTCGGTCGGGTCGCTTGGTCGGGCTCCGCTTGGGACAGCAGCGAGTTGAGGGTGACCAGTTTTGTATCACGGCGGGCGCCTGGACCGGGGAATTGCTCCATCCTCTGGGGGTGAACCTTTCGATGATACCCGTCCGTGGGCAGATGCTCCTCTACTACTGGCCGGAGGGCCGTATGGTCACCATCTTGAATGAGGGTTCACGTTACCTCGTGCCTCGCCCTGATGGTCACCTCTTGATCGGCTCATCTACCGAAGAGGCTGGATTTGAACCAACGACGACCCAGCCCGTGTTGAAGGAATTGCAGTTGTTCGCCCAGAGCCTTCTCCCCGCTTTGACAACCGAACGCTTGAAGAGGCAGTGGGCCGGCTTGCGGCCGGCAACGTACGATGGTTTTCCGTATATGGGGAGATTGCCGAATTGGGAGAACGGCTTTGTTGCGACAGGACATTTCAAAGTCGGTTTGCAGCAATCGACCGGAACGGCCCGGGTGATGGCCGACCTGATGGACCAAAAGCCGCCAACCATTGACCTTGCGCCGTTTGACCCGGCCCGGGTCAAAGAAGATATCGCTTAATCGGCGCTCCGCTTTGACGAGTCCGCCTCATGAGAAATGATTCGAAGCCTGGCAACGTAAACAAGACTGTTTGTCAGTTCCCAGACTTCTACCCTGCTGGACTGCCCAGCAGGGAGTGGCAATCCGTTTTCCAGTTCCGCTGAAATGACGTCGGCCAGTCTTGGAGCTCCTCTCACCAACAGCCAGGCTCCGCCGTTTTTCTGCACCGCCGCCAGATCCTGCGGGGTAAATCGGTTGGCCCGCAATGTGGGTCGGGGGATGACAGTCATGCCCGGTTTGATTTTGTGGATACCGGTTACCGGGAAAGCGAGGTAAGCCAAACGTTTCTCGTCGCTCTGAGGCGTAGCTCTACCGGAGTCGAGGGCCTGGTGGTCTTCGATCAGATTCGAGAAGAGGAAGACCGGCCCCGTGTTCCCTTGCAAGTTGATCAGATTGACCGCGGCCGCCCAATTTTCATATCGGTAGCGTCCTGGTGTCCCCTGGTTCAAAAGGGAACTCACGTTGCCGTTGAAGATCATGGCCAGTGACAGCACGACCAGAGCCGCCGAGATACGGTATCCGCGGGCGGGGATGCGGGCGATCAGTACCCCGCAGAGTACCGGCCACGCAGGCGAGCTTACTTGGGCATAACGGCTCATCGCGGCGGGTGCGAGTCCCGAGATGTCGGCCAGTCCAAGTAGAACAATCGGGGTGAGACTCCAGGCCAGGGGCCATGCTAACCAGGGGATCCAGCGTTGTTCGCTAAGTGGGGCCGTCGATAATCCTCCCTGTCGCCAGTTGCAAAGCCAGCAGATCGCGGCAGGAGCGATAACGCAAATCATTGCCGCCGGCCATAGCTGTTGCATCAAGACGACTGAATCGGATACTGCTTGCCAGTCTTGACGCTTGGAGAAAACATCCATGGCCAGCCAGCTCAAGGGGAGTAACGCCAGACTACCGGCTGCAATCGAAAGCAAGGGGCGTTTGATCGGCAGGCGCCTGGCGAAGACCAGTAGGAAAAGTAATTCGGTAAGTACGAGAAGTACGGCGGTCAAATGGGTCAATAACATCGATGCGGTCAAGATCGCCAGTCCAATGCGGTTGCGCTGCCCGTGAACGGCTCTTGCCGGCTCTCGGCAGCTTTCGATCTCACGGAGGAAAAAAAAGACTTGCAGAAGGGTGAGCAGATGTAGCAAGGCGTACGGTCTGGCTTCACTGCCGTAAAAGAGAAAGAGCGGCTCGATAGCAACGAGCAGGCCAGTGGTCAACGCCGCCGTTGGCGAGCGTCGAAAGTTCCAGACGAGCAGGCTGGCAGCAATAGCCGTCAAACTGCCGTAAAATACCGAGGGCAATCTCAACCAGGTTTCTGTCAGCCCGAACTGCCGGCAAACCAACCACTCAACCCAAAAATACAAGGGCGTCTGATTTCCCTGCGCGGCGCGGCCAGCAACCATATCCAGTGCGCCGTCGACCGACCAGGCCGTGTGTAATTCATCGATCCACAACGGCTCGTTAATGCTGATCATCCAGCGCAGTGAGAAGGCGAGCAGGGCGACCGGCAAAGCGAAGCTAACGAAGACAATTTGTCGATAGGAAGTCACTCAGTCACACGCAAACTTCAGCCGTGGTAATAACGGGGCCAGAGCCCTGGAACTGGAGGACATATTACACGAAACCCGACCCGAGTGAGGTGCTCTTTCCGTTTTCCCCCAGTATCCTTTAAAGCTGCCGGCCTGCCTCCAACCAGGTTCGTTGAGCGAAGTTTTCGGCAACGACCATTTTCTGAGTACCGAGGGAACTCAGTATTTCCTGCGAGCGATGTCTTTCCTCGATACTGGTTCGATTCACGGCCGCGGTCAGGATCGCGACATCCATCAGGTGGTTTGCTGTTTCCAATTCAGTCATTAGCTGAAAAACGGGGCCGATATCAATCAGGATCAGGTCGTAACGGTCGGAAACAGATTGCACGGATTCACCGAGGATGTCAAACGTCTGACGGGGGCTCTCCAACATGGCACACTCGGCTGCCCACGGAAGGATCCCGATGGATGGGCCGTTTGGTTGGTGGATTCGCTGTTCTAACCATTTCGAATTATGGTCTGCAAGGGTCCAGGGTGGGGCTGCCTGGATACCGAGCTGCTGGGCTAGACCTGGGCGGTTGAAATGACCGTCGACCAACAAGACAGATTGGTCCAGTTGAGAAGCCCACAAGGCAAGGCTGGCGGCGATGGTGGAGCAGCCCTCACCAAAACGAGTCGAAGTAATGCCGATCCGATTCTCACCTCGTCCGAGCAGGTGAAGTGTCGTGTGGCCTAACGAGTCGATCGCCCCTCGTGGATCGTCTACCAGCTCTAAAACGAGTTCGGGCCAAGCAAAGTTGTTGTCACCGTTATTTGCGCCCGTAGAAAAGGCCTGATCTCGGTTCCGATTCGATTCTTGGGTCGCTTCTTTATCGCCCATCTGTGAACTGATATTACCGACCAACGGTTGGGGAGATGCGTGGTGGTGGCGAACCGAACCGAGTGTCTCATGGATCGTCTGCAGGTTGTTCACTCGCGTTTCCTCGTTCCCCGAGTCATTCTGCAGTCCAGGGATACTGGATACGGGAGTCTGGTTATCGATGCCGTACTCGGCAGAAACCAGTTGATTCGGTAGATCATGACTGTCGTTTTTTGCCAATGGATGAACAAAAAAAGAACTGATCGGGATGCCGTGAAAGTAATCGTCAGAATATTGCCGCTCGACCCCGGAGGCGGTCTCGAAATTTCCCTCTAACTGGTCATGCAAGTCGTCCGCTTCGTGGATTCGGGTTCGGTCGCTCGGGGTGCGGTTTTTACGATTAGGTTGACTGTCGGGAGTCGGGACGATGATCGGGGCGGGCGTTACGTAATTGGTATAGACAGAAAAAGAGGGGTCCATAGGTTCCATCCACAGGGCGCATACGGGAATTTACCAGTCAACAGAATTAAATGATCGGTTCGCATTGTGGCTTACTTGAACTGTAGATAGATTAGACGGATTGCAACGGCGATTAATCGGATTAACCGTCAGCCTTTTACAGTCCTTGCGACAGCCCCCGAATCGCATCGTCCGGGCCACGTTTATCCTCAAGGTAGTGAACATTGTCAGTCGTTCCTCGCAGCCATTCCGAACAGGTTTTGTTAGACCGCTTGGGCCAGGAGATACTGGTGCTCGACGGTGCGATGGGCTCCATGATTTACGGTTTGGGGCTCAGTGAAGAAGAGGTCAGAGGTGAGCGGTTTGCCGACTGGCCGGTAGAACTAAAGAATTGCACGGATGTCGTGGGCTTAACCAACCCTGAGGCAATTGTTGATATCCACCGAAAGTACCTGGCGGTGGGTGCTGATATCATTGAAACCAACACGTTCAATGCCAGTCCGGTTGGCCTGGCAGATTTTGATTTCCCCGTGGACGTCGTCAGGGAAATTAATATTGCGGCGGTCGCGAACGCGCGGCGTGCGGCGGACGAATATACAGAGCGGACGCCAGGCAAACCACGCTTTGTTGCCGGCTCGATTGGACCGACGTCTCAGCAGACTGCCATTTCGACCCGTGTTGAGGATGCGGCGTATCGAGGTATCACGTTTGATGAGATGGAGGAGTCTTACTACGTTCAAGCCAAGGCCTTGGTGGAAGGTGGCGTGGACCTGCTGTTTCCTGAAACGGTTATTGACACCTTGAACCTCAAGGCGTGCCTATTTGCCATCGCGAGGTATTTTGACGAAACGGGCAACGTCGTGCCAGTTATCGTTTCCGGCACCTTTGCTGAGTCGGGTGCAACCTTTGTGTCGGGCCAGGTCGTCGAAGCGTTTTGGCATAGCGTTTCTCATTTCCCTTTGTTGGCCGTCGGAATGAATTGTGCCTTGGGGCCTGTCGTGATGCGTCCCCATATTGAGGAGTTGTCCAAGATCGCATCCACTTACATCAGTTGCTTTCCGAATGCTGGTACGCCGAACGAAATGGGGCAGTTCGATCTGACGCCCGAAATGATGGCGACCAATGTTCGAGAGTGGGCTGAAAATGGGTGGTTAAATATCGTGGGTGGTTGTTGTGGTACCACTCCCGATCATGTCGCCGCCATTGCCGATGCGGTAAAGGGCATTGAGCCGCACCAGAAGAATGTTTTGCCCCGCCTGACCCGGTTGTCCGGTTCGTTGCCGCTCACACTTCGAGACGATGCCAATTTCTTGATGATTGGCGAGCGAACCAACGTGACCGGTTCCCGTAAGTTCGCCCGATTGATTCGGGAAGAGAATTTCGAAGAGGCAATCGAAGTTGCCCGTGACCAAGTCCACGGGGGTGCTGCCGTCATTGACATCAATATGGATGACGCCCTGCTCGACGGCGAGGCGGCCATGACCAAGTTTCTTCGATTGATTGCCGGAGAATCCGACATCAGTGCTGTGCCGGTGATGATTGACAGTTCCAAGTGGTCGGTGATTGAAGCGGGCTTGAAAGCTTTTCAAGGGAAAGCGATTGTTAATTCAATCAGTCTGAAGGAGGGGGAAGCAGATTTTTTGGATAAGGCGCGGCTGATTCGCAGGTATGGCGCTGCGGCCGTGGTCATGGCGTTTGACGAACAGGGGCAGGCGGTTGAGACGGAGGACAAGGTTCGTATCTGCAAGCGGGCTTACGATCTCCTGGTCGAGCAGGTCAATTTTCCACCCGAAGATATTATTTTCGATCCCAACATCTTGACCATTGCGACCGGGATGGAAGAACACGACAACTATGCGGTTAACTTTTTTGAAGCGACGCGGCAGATCAAAAAGGTTTGTCCGGCCGCCAAAGTTTCCGGTGGTGTCTCCAATGTCAGTTTTAGTTTTCGTGGAAACAATACGGTCCGCGAGGCGATTAATGCCGCGTTCCTCTACCACGCGATTGAAGCCGGGTTGGACATGGGGATTGTCAATGCTGGGCAATTGGAGATCTACGAAGAGATCCCGAAGGATCTACTCGAATATGTCGAAGATGTGTTGCTCAATCGTCGGCCGGATGCAACCGATCGATTGTTGGAATTTGCTGAGACGGTTAAGGATAAAAAGAAAAAAGGGCGGGAGGAGAATCTTGAATGGCGTGAGGGTTCGGTCGAAGAGCGCCTTTCGCATGCTTTGGTAAAAGGGATCGATAAGTTTATTGAGGAGGATACCGAGGAGGCTCGCCAGAAGTACGACAAATGTCTGCAGATTATCGAGGGTCCCATGATGGATGGGATGGCTGTCGTTGGTGATCTGTTTGGTAGCGGGAAAATGTTTCTGCCGCAGGTCGTGAAATCCGCTCGGGTCATGAAGAAATCGGTGGCCTATTTGCTGCCTTACATGGAGGAAGAGAAACTGGCTGCCGGTTTGGAAAGCCAGAGTTATCGTGGCAAGGTCTTGATGGCAACCGTCAAAGGAGACGTTCATGATATTGGCAAGAACATTGTCGGCGTCGTGCTGGGTTGTAACAACTACGAAGTAATTGATCTGGGCGTGATGGTTTCCTGTGACAAAATCCTGGAAGTCGCCGTCGAGCAAAATGTGGACATGATCGGCTTGTCCGGTTTGATTACGCCCAGCTTGGATGAAATGGTCTATGTAGCCAAGGAAATGCAGCGGACCGGCATGACCATCCCTTTGTTAATCGGGGGCGCGACGACAAGTGACAGGCACACGGCGGTCAAGATTGCACCGCAATATCAGTATGGCGTGGTGCACGTGCTGGATGCGTCTCGCAGCGTGGGCGTTGTGGATCAACTGATCAACCCGGAAACCAAGAATGATTTTATTGCCAAGAACTCGGTGACCCAGGCTAAGTTGGTGGCGGGTTATGAAGAACGTCAAATGACGTTGGTTCCGTACGAGGAGGCGTTTGCCGCCCGCTTTGCTACGGACTGGGAAGCGATCGACATTGCTGAGCCTGCCTTCACCGGTACCCGCTTGTTGGGCACCCCTTCCGACCATTCTGTTGCTGAAAATAGCGGCCCATGTTGTTGCGGGCCGGCAGCGGATGGTTGTCAGGAAAACAAGACAGTCCGTTTTGACGAAGAGATAAGTTTGCAGCAGATTGTCGAATTTATCGACTGGTCCCCTTTCTTTATGGCGTGGGAGTTGCATGGAAAATTCCCACGCATTCTGGACGACGAGGTGGTTGGCGAGGAGGCAAGAAAGTTATACGACGACGCCCTTGAGATGTTGCAGCGAATCATCGATAAGCGTTTGCTGGATGCGCGGGGCATTTACGGTTTCTGGCCGGCCAACTCCGACGGCGACTCAATCATTGTGTATGCCGATGACGCCCGCACCCAAGAGATCGCGAAGTTTCACATGTTGCGACAGCAATGGCAGCGGCGCGGTGTCAAGTGTTTTCGTTCGCTGGCCGATTATGTTGCCCCTGTTGAAAGTGGCCGCCCTGATTACCTTGGAGGTTTCGCCGTGACGACAGGGCATGGTTGTGAAGAGTTGGCCGCGCGTTACCGGGAGGCCCATGATGATTACAATGCGATCATGGTTGCCGCTTTAGCGGATCGCTTGGCAGAGGCCTTTGCCGAAATGTTGCATCAGCGCGTGCGGTGTGAGTGGGGGTATGGGGCCTCAGAGGAATTGAGTCACGAAGACCTGATCAAAGAGAAATACCGTGGTATTCGGCCAGCCGCCGGCTACCCAGCCTGTCCTGATCACACTGAAAAGGCGACCTTGTGGGATTTGATGAATGTCGAGAAGTCGACCGGCATCCGTTTGACCGAGTCGTGTGCCCTGTGGCCCGGCGCTGCCGTGTGTGGGGGCTATTTCAGCCATCCAGAATCCCGCTACTTTTCCGTGAATAAGATCACGCGCGACCAGGTCGAACACTACGCGCAAGTCAAAGGAGCTTCTGTTCAAGACGTGGAGCGCTGGTTGTCGCCCGTTCTTGCCTATTAACGCTGCTCTCAGCGATTCGTTTGTTGAACGAGCCGGTCTCTACTTGTCCCGCATATGTTTGTTATCGGGGTGATTCCCTGTTAATTGCCAACGGCCATCAGGGCGTTTGAGGCGACCACCAGGACCGGCGTCGTGGCCCGCCGGAGCGATCGGTTGGACGCGGGCAGAAAAATACATTTCTGGTCTCGGACCATTGAGCTGGTACCAGTCGTCCACCAGACGGACTGTTTTCTTGCGGTGACCGATCTGGATGTAATCACCTTTCTGTAGCACAACCTCGTGCGCGCCGGTCCAGCCAAACCAATTGTAGGCGGCGGTATGGACTGGGATCCAGCAAGGCCGGCCGTTCCGATCATGCAGCCCGATTTCCGCCCAGACATGACTCGGAACCCAGACCTGGCGGGCGGGAATACCGGCGGCTCGGCAGAGGGCGATGAACAGGCAAGCCCTCTCCTCGCAGTCCCCCTTGCCCAATCGGATCGCTTCTTCAACGCTGGTGTAGCTCCCCGGAATCCCTTGAATGTTTTCCCAAACCCATTGCTGGAACTTGACTGCTTTGTCCCACGGGTGCATGTCGGGTGACGCAATCCGCGTGGCCAGTTCGTCAACCATCTTGGATTTGACTTTGATCCCCGGGCTGTTGCGCAGGTAACGACTGGAAAAAATTTCACGCTGTTCCTGTTGAGTGGGGAACTGCTCCTTCTGGAAGCCATGATAGACTTTCGACACCCGCATTTTGTAGTGGGCCATGGCAAAGATGGTTTGACCGGGTGCTAACGAGTCGGCCGAGAGAGCCAGTTGCGCGGCTCCCGCATTGATCGGCAGGATCCTGGCCGAACACCCTTCCTTTTCGATTTTAAAGTCGAGGATCTCCTGTTCTGGAAAACCAACAGGGGCAACGGTGGTCGCCCTTAAGTTCCTGCCAAACCCCCGGCCCGTGAAACTCATTCCGACCGAGACTTCAAAGTCGCGAGGTTCGAGGTACCCCGTCGAATCTTCGGGGGGTTCTTTCCAGTTCCACTTGCCATCCGAGACGACTGGTATGATGGCAAAAGCAGGTGGGGCAAAGGAGGCCGACGATGCCGGGTGTTGAAGTCGGTAGCGAGCATCGGTATGGTCCGGCTGAAGAGAGGGAGCCGCTCGATGGAGAAAACTCCACGCCGAGGCTCCAATTCCCAAGCTACCCGCGATGAATGCCCTGCGATTATTCAATCTGAATCGAGTCCGTTTTTGGAGGGACGATGGCATGTTACATATCACCGCCATTATCAGGCTCTGGCGGTAGTAATGCAAATGAATTGCGGCAAATTGGTCGCGAGTGTTAGCTGGTTCCGTAGAGCATGAGGGAACTCGGTGATCCTTCTTACCGTGAAATGCGCTCCGGGGCCTCCTGACGTGACCGGCAGATGTTGTATCATCAGATCTTTTGGCAGCTATGGTAGTTTGCCTCGAAATTATCTTCCCCTGCCCAAAGTTTGTTGCCTCGATGAACGAGTACCCGACTTTTGTAACCCACTTGGAATGTAGTGAGACTGGGGATACGTATCCCGCGGACCAGCTGCGGGGCCTGTCTGACCACGGCAAACCACTTTGGGTCCGTTACGATCTGTCGGCGTTGGCTCAAGCGGTGAGTAAAGAGAAGTTGCTTGCCAGGCGACCCGAGTTTTGGCGTTATCGTGAATTCCTGCCCGTGCGAAGGTCGGAGAATGTGGTTCGGCTGGGAGAAGTGATGACCCCCCTGCTACCCGCCGGCCAGCTCCAACAATCGCTGGGCTGTGGTGAGATTCTGATCAAGGATGAAGGGCGGTTGCCGACCGGATCCTTTAAAGCCAGAGGGTTGGCGTTGGCCGTGGCCATGGCCAAGGAACTCGGCGTGCAACGGATGGCGATGCCAACCAACGGGAATGCAGGTGCGGCCTTGGCGGCATACGGTTCCCGGGCAGGGATGGAAACGTATGTTTTCTGTCCGCAGGATACCCCCACGGTGAACGTCCAGGAGATCGCCTTCCAGGGAGCTGCGACATTTCTTTGCAATGGTTACATCAACGACTGCGGCAAGATCGTGGCGGGCGGCCATGAGACCATGGGCTGGTTTGATACTTCCACCCTCAAGGAACCGTACCGGATCGAGGGGAAAAAAACGATGGGCCTCGAGTTGGCTGAACAGCTGGGCTGGGAAGTTCCGGATGCGATTCTTTACCCAACCGGGGGAGGCACGGGCTTGATTGGTATGTGGAAGGCGTTTCAAGAATTGGAAGCGATTGGTTGGATCGGCTCCAAGCGACCGAGGATGATTGCCGTTCAGGCGGAAGGTTGCGCACCGATTGTGAGGGCTTTTGAGCGCGGAGATCGCCACGCGGAACCGTGGCCCAACGCGTCCACGATTGCTTCGGGCATTCGTGTTCCGGCGGCCCTTGGTGATTTCCTGATTCTGGACGCTGTGCGTGAGAGTGCGGGTTTTGCTGTGGCCGTTAGCGACGACGCTATTGCAGAAGCTCAGCGGGACTGCGCCCGACGTGAGGGGATTTTGCTATGCCCTGAAGGAGCTGCCACGCTGGCTGCCTTGAAACAGGAGTTGTCGACCGGCCGCATTCGGCCCGAAGAGCGCGTGGTGCTATTCAATTGTGCAACGGGGCTCAAATACCCGATGCAAGCGAACCACGGTACGATCGACCTGGCGCAGCCGATCGATTACGAGGCGATCCGCCGCGCTGGTCATGGCGTTTGATGGAAGCCAAAGCCATTCCCACAAAACGGACTAATTCTCATCGGATCATCAAGCTCCTAGAATGGAGGGGGGGATCCCGTACTACTGACTGTTGGAAATCCCCTGAATTGGAGACATCTTCGGGAGGATCGGGCGGTCGCGTTTTGTATTCCGACCCACGAAGTTCCGACTTCCCAGCGGTTGATTTTTTGGAATCTGCAGTATGTTTCTCGGTATCCTGATCATTGGATTCTGCCTCGCCATGACACTCATCTGTCTGGTGGGTTCCTTGATCGCAGTCTGCCGATTCCCGGTGTCGGCGGGTCGGTACTGTTTGGGCATAGGACTCGCGATCTTGGTGCTGTTGGAGCTAGCCCCGAATCTGCTCCAGTTTATGATGATTTTCGGTTCGCCTCGATCTCGAATGTACTCGATCGGCTACCCGGTTTTCCTGACCCAGTTTTCTTTCGTGGGTTGGATCTTCATCTGGATTGGTTTGGTGCAGGCAGGCCGATGGATGATTCAGAAGGCAGCGGTCGGCACTCCCTACCGTCATGTGCAGCGGGGTACATCCTTGCTTATCCTGGGGTTGGTTGACTTGATCGTGTGGCCGGTTGCCCCAATGGTCCGTTATCAGTCTGGGCGGGACTTGCGAGCCATCGAAGAGGAAAAGTTGCCTGACAAACAACGCGGTGCGATTTTGGTAGCCCATCGACTCGGGTGGATCGGGTCGCTCTTGCTGGGTGGAGGAGGAACAGCCGCCCGGATCATAATGTTCGTTCTTTTTTTCGAGATCTCCTGAGGCCTCCATCCCGGCTACCCGAAGTGCGACTTGTCACTTCGTGATGACCTGCGGCTCATCACTTCTTGGTTGTTGACAGCGGATGCTGCGTCAATTGTAATCGTCTGTTTCCCTTCGCTCGTACCTGGTCCGAGGTTCCCGGTGGCAGTTCTGATTCAAATCAATAAAGCGCACAAGAGCTACGGCGACCAGGTCTTGCTTGATGGCGCTGATGCATCCATTGTCGAGGGTGCCAAGGTCGGCTTTGTTGGCCGCAATGGTGCCGGTAAATCGACGCTACTCAAGATTATCCTGGGGGAGGAAGAGCTGGATTCTGGTCAACTGAACCTGCACCCCAGGTTGCGGGTCGGCTATCTGCGACAGCATGACCCTTTTCTGCCCGGTGAAACAGCGATCGAATTCCTGCAACGCGATAGCGGGCAAGAGGAGTGGAAGTGTGGCGAAGTGGCCGGGAAGTTCGAACTAAAGGGAGATTACTTGGAGGGTCCCGTGGCCAACCTGTCGGGAGGTTGGCAAACCCGAGTCAAGTTGGCGGCCCTGTTGCTGCATGATCCCAATCTCTTGTTACTCGACGAACCGACCAACTTCCTTGACCTGCGAACGCAGATTTTGCTCGAACATTTTTTGAGGAAGTTCCGAGGAGGTGTCCTGGTCGTGTCGCACGACCGGGCCTTTTTAAAAGAGACATGCGATCAGACGCTCGATCTGTCTCGGGGGAAGCTGACGTTGTACCCGGGTAAAATCGATCAGTTCATCCAATTTCAAGCCGAACGGATCGAACATGACTTGAAGGTGAACCAGTCAATCTTGACCAAGCAAAAACAGCTGCAACGGTTCATCGACAAAAATCGGGCTGGGGCCAATACGGCGAGCCAGGCTCGTTCCAAACAGAAGCAGCTCGACCGCTTGCAAACTACTGAGATCGCATCCCTCGAGCGGACCGCAAGTATTCGTGCCCCCCGGGTCAGTCTAAGACAGGGAACCGTGTTAAGGACCACCGATTTGGCCATTGGTTATCCCGACCACGAGGTGGCGCAGCAGATCAATCTGGAGATTGAACACGGCCAGCGGACCGCCATCGTGGGTGACAACGGGCAGGGAAAGACGACCTTGTTACGATCGTTGGTCGGTTCCCTCGAGTTGCAGGGTGGGAGCCTTAAATGGGGCCATGCCAGTGACGTCGGAACGTACGCACAGCACGTCTACTCGACCTTGCCTGAATCCAAAACCGTGCTGGAGTATTTGGAATACCAGGCCATGCCCGGGACGACCCAACAGGACATCTTGGCTCTGGCTGGCGCCCTGCTTTTCCGGGACTCGCATGTAGAAAAAAAAATCTCGGTCCTCTCAGGTGGGGAACGAGCTCGTCTTTGCTTGGCCGGATTGCTGTTGGGGGACCATAACATCCTCGTGTTGGATGAGCCGGGCAACCATCTCGACGTGGAGACGGTGGAGGCTTTAGCAGTCGCTTTTCTGGATTACCAGGGAACCATCCTGTTTACCAGTCACGACCGGCATTTCATGAGTCGTGTGGCCACCAATATCATTGAAGTGCGGGATGGTCACGCGCGGCATTACATGGGGGATTACGATTCCTATCTCTATTCCATCAACCAGGAAATCGTCGAGGGCGATCGGGAGTCGACCGTCGACCCGGCTACTGGGAAAGCATCTTCCACTGGTCCAACGCCACGGCAAACCCAGAAAATGAATCGCAAGCAGCAAAAGGAGCTGAGGCGGATTGAACAGAAGATCACCCTGTTGGAAGCGGACCGCGAAACGTTGAACCAACAATTGCTCGAAACGACCGATGCGAGTGAAGCCTTGAAGCTGCATGCGCGTTTTACCGAGGTCAGCGAGGAATTGCAGCAATACGAAGAGCGATGGCTGAAATTGACCGAGGATTAAAACGCTGCCCGGGACACTGAGGTTGGAGTGGGTCCTCCGTCAATGGGCTGCATGAGGGAGGCCAGTCGGTCCTTTTCGGCCTAACAAAAAAAGGCAGGCCTGAGGCCTGCCTTCGATCGGTATCTGACTTCATTTTAGTAGCCAATGGTGAGCTACCACAGTCGCTATGACTAATTAACCAGCTTACCCTCTTTGGCAAATCCCAAAAGGGTTTCGACGGGTTGCCCGTTGGGAGACATTGCATTGGGATCTTTGTCTACGATCTTTTGCAACGCGTCGATTTGCATCTGCTGATTCTTCTCTTTTTTTGCCGTTTCGAACTCGGTCCACTCCGCCGCATAAGGATAGGCTTGGCCGGGCGTTCCACTCGGACCACAACCGACACAAATCGCGAGGGAGGCGGCTACCAAAAATGCACACAACAAGTTTTTCATGAAAGTCTCCTTAAAAATAGCAGGCTCCATGTTTTACACTGCCTTGAGCTGTCAGGCTATCCTTGGAACCAGGAAAAAGTCGCCAGCCAGTCTAATTCATGAAAAAAGAAAGGAAAACCGCCCACCCGTTTCGGTAAATTAGGGTCAATTCAGTTGCTCTCGTTTCCGTTCGCTGAGAGCTTACCCATAGGGGCTGGTCTCTTGTTCGGATGGTCTTTTCAAGGAAGCCGAGAATCGAATCGGTAATGCTTTCCAAGGAAGATGCCGTGTCTCGTTTTATCACGGCCGGATTTGAAAGCCCCGCCTCCGCAATAGTTGGCGAATTCGATCGGCGTGTTCTCCTTGAATCTCGATGGAGGATTCGGAAGGAATCCTCCCCCCAGCTCCGCAAGAGGATTTGAGCTCGGTTAACAGTTCGCGATGCGAGTTTTCCCCGGCCAGCCCGCGAATGACCGTCACTATTTTTCCTTTCTTCCGTTTCTCCACCCCGATTCTTAAAACCTGCAGCTCTGGCGGGATCTCGGGCTCGGCGGGCGGTGGACAATGGCAGTTAGCCAACAGTTCATCGCACTCATCACAGCGCGGTGGACGATCGTATTTGGTGCCCTCAAAAAGTCTCATGCTGACTCGGCCTTACAGCGCGTATTGAATCGTTCGAACGGTCGGCACGGGCCATGTAAAACGCTGATCGATTTTATCGACTAGGTTTTTTTTCCATGAGCCAGATGTTGCGGTATCGAACGGGGTTCCCGTGATCTTGCAGGAAAATCGGACCCGGTTCAGGTCCTACATTGACCGGTGCCGCGGTGGTTTTTCGGTCGGGAAGCTCCAGGTTGTCGTGGATCTTGACCCCATTGTGCCACACTGTCATCCGGGCATGCGATTTCAGTTGGTTATCGTCGTCATACTTAGCCGCAGTGAAATCGATGTCGTAAGTTTGCCAGGAGAGCGGGGGCAGGCACATGTTAACGTCCGGTTTTCCAACGGAGTAAATCCCCCCACACTCATTCTGTTCACCGGTCAGGCCAAACGAATCAAGCATTTGTACTTCCCAACGACCTTGCACGTAGATCCCGCTATTCCCCCTGCCCTGCCCTTTCTTTTCCGGCATGTACGGCAATCGAAATTCGAGATGTAGTTTAAAGTCGTCGAACGTCTTTTCGCTGGTTGTTCCTTGCATCAATAAACCGTCCTCCGTGATCCGGCCGTTCTTCCACCCGTTAGCCGATTGGCCGTCGAACAGAACGACGGCCCCTTTGACAGGCTTTGCCCCGAGCGATCCACTTTGGCGATTGACTTTTTTCAGTTTCCCGGCGAGCCTTCCCTGCCGGTTCATCAGGGTGAAGAGTCCGTCCTGAATCACGACATCTCCGTGGGGGTCGCCCTGGAATTGCACCAGGCCTTGGCGGCCCGTGAAAGGATCGATACTTCCCTGCGCTTCAAATTTCCCCGGTCTTTTCCATTCGTAGCGATCGGATTGATCCCAGCCGGCGCCGGGTAAACCTCCCTTGTAGAGAACGGCTTGGAACGTTCCTTTGCCGGTGGCGATCACCTGAACCCCATACTTTCCCGGAATCCCATCGACTTCCAGATTACCTTGGTACTCTCCCTGGTAGGGGAAATCGTTATCCGTTTTTACGGGATTGGCGGGAGGGGCGGTTTGCCCTTTCAAGGTACCGGGGACCAAGAGGGACAGTGTCAACAGGGCACAGCCGATTCGGAAAATGGGACTCATCATTCTTTTCACCAGGCAAATGTCGAGGGAGTAAACGCGATTCGTAGGAATGGGGTACTGGTGCCCAGTGTATCGCCCTGGGGCCGTCGACGCAAAGGATCCAGGCAGGTTAACGTCCCGGGTACTCTCCCGAGCCGCGGATCGCCCAGGTCATGTCGGCGTCTACTTTGGCTGGCCGGATAAACGGATCTTCGTGTTGCTCGCCGTATTCTCGCAGCGACGTCGCCAATTGTCGGACAATTTCCCGGTAGCCGGGATGGCTAAACAGGTTGACGACTTCATCCGGATCCCGCTTCAAGTCAAAAAGCCAGGGAGGATCGGTTGCCGAGACAACCAGCTTGTACCGATCCGTGACGGCCATTAGCCAACCTTGTTTGTCTCCGGTGCCTCGCACAATCGAGATGTCCTGCCAGTCGCCGGCCGGTTCGGAAAGAAACAGTGAAGAGGCGTCGCGGCCATCGAACGCCTGATCAGTTTGGACACCCATCATGGGCAGGATCGTCGGTGCAAAATCGATACTCGTCAATGCTTGGTCAATGCGCGTGCCTGGCTTGATTTTGCCGGGGAACCGCACAAGAAAAGGGATGCGAGTCGATCCCTCGTAGGGAACTCCCTTGTTCTGGCGATGATGCTCTCCGCGAAGGTCCCCATGGTCCGCGGTAAAAACAATTACGGTTCGATCCAGTATTCCCGTTTCGTCCAAGTGTTTGATCAGGCGGCCGACGTTGTCATCGATGCATTTGACCATCCCGTAATAACTGGCCATGCCGAATCCGGATTTTTGCTTTTTACCCCAGGCGGGCAGGCCTTCGTCCGGTTTGTCGAACGTGGTCGGTTTCAGATATTGATGCTCCTGATACATCGAGGCGTAAGGCTCCCTGACCGTGTCCGGGCCATGGGGGTCGGGCAGGCTGACCATGTAACAGAATGGCTGGGACCGGTGCTCGTCGACGAAGTCAATCAGGCAGTCAATCAGGAAGTCGGTGGTAAACGTCTGCTCGTCAGCACCGTCTACGTCATAACTCGGTCCGCCATTTTTTTTTGCACCAACCCGTGCACCGGTCTCGGTCCGTTCCAGTTTTTTCCAGTGTCCCCGATTGAACATGAAACGATTGTCGGCAAACCCGAATTTTCGTTTCGGTGCCCAGCCTGGTTTGGATGTTCCGTCGAGGTGCCATTTACCGGCAAAGCCGGTGGCGTAACCTTGCTTGCCGAGGATTTCGGCAAAACTGACGACGTCGTCGTCCAGCGGGATATTGTTAGTGACGACCGGGGTTTTTTGCGGATACAGGCCCGAGATCAGGCAGGCGCGTGACGGACTACAAACGGGTGTTGTGGCGTAAAAACTGGAGCACAGGGCCCCCTGCTCTGCCAGTGAGTCGATGTGAGGTGTCTCGACGACGTCCGGTCCCCACATGTAGGCCTGGCGGCCCTCCATGGTCTCTCGATAACAACCGAGTGTGCGGAAATTGTGCTCGTCTGTCATGATCACAATCAGGTTCATCTTGTCCCGATTGCCCGGTGGCTGGACCGTTTGTCGAGCCAGAAGTTGCGAGGACGGGACCTGAGTGGCCAGGCAAAGGCCGGCCAAAGCGGTCAAAATCAGGTAGCGAGCCATGGTTTCTGCCTGTCAGTGAGTTCGGTTTGAGTCAAATAAGAAAGAATTTGCCCATCAGAATTCGCTCATTCTAACCCCTTGTGGCAAATACTGGTAACAATAGGTGGTTGAAATATTCATGATTACTGACAATCTTTGATAGGCAATACCGCAACAACTTGACCTGGCGGTTGGGGCTGAGGCGGCATTCACTGCACATAGAATTCACCGACGGAGATAACCTGTGAACCGCGTCATTCAGATAGTTGCACTTTTCGTTCTGTTAGCCGCGACCACTCCCCTGCTGGGTGTTGAATCGGGGGTTTCTAAAAGCCCCAATATTATCCTGATCATGTCGGACGACATGGGTTATTCGGATATCGGTTGTTACGGGGGTGAGATCCAGACCCCCAACCTGGATCGTTTGGCTGCCAATGGTCTCCGTTTCACCCAGTTCTATAACACGGCTCGCTGCTGCCCGACGCGGGCAAGTTTGCTGACCGGCCTTTATCCGCACCAAGCGGGGGTCGGCTGGATGATGAATGACCAGGGGCTGGATGGTTACCGCGGCGAGCTGAATCGTTCATCGATGACGATTGCTGAAGTGCTCAAGCCAGCAGGCTATTCAACTTATATGGCCGGTAAGTGGCATGTCACCAAGCATGTGAATCCCAAAGATGATTCCGAGAAATTTAATTGGCCGCAACAGCGAGGGTTCGATCGTTACTACGGGATTATTAACGGGGCTTCCAGCTTGTGGGATCCCAATTCGCTGGTTCGGGGGAACGAGCTGATTACCTGTGTGAACGACCCGCAATACGCACCGGAAGATCCGTATCACTTTACCGACGCCATCAGCGATAATGCGGTGAAGTTTGTCAAAGAGCACGACCCGAACGCGCCTTTTTTTATGTATGTTTCCTATACGGCGGCGCATTGGCCAATGCACGCGCGACCCCGTGATATCGAGAAATACAAAGGAGCTTATGATGCGGGCTATCAAGCCGTGCGGAAGAGGCGTCTGGAGAAGATGAAGCAAATCGG
>JAYZCF010000044.1:0-5707 GCA_036338455.1 Planctomycetota bacterium | reverse complement strand
CAGTCTTTCCAGATGCCGCCGCGCCAGGGGATTGGTCTCAAAATTGAAATTTCAAATTTTGACGAGCGGCTTCAGTTGCTTGTCAATGATTGCGAGATCTTTGATGTGGAAGCTTGGGTCGGTGGGGGCGAAGAAAAGGAGCGTTCCAGTCCCCCGCTGGAACTTGAGGTTTTGGGTGGCCCCTGTCGCCTGAACCGGTTGCAAGTTTGGAGAGATATCTACTTTCACGACGGGGGTTGTTACCATTTTTCCCAGGCCGATCTGCCTCGAGCAGGTGACGCGGAATACTTCTTGCTAGGTGACAATGTTCCCGTATCGACTGACTCCCGTCATTGGGACGAGCCAGGGGTGGACCGAAAACAGATACTCGGCGTGGTCTCCGAAACTCCGTAGATCTCCGCGGGACTCGCATCAAAAGCCTGAAAAAACAGGTTTTGCCGCAAATTTGAGGTGAATGACGGCCCAGTTCACATAGTCTCTGAAGGCAAAAATGTCTAAGATTGCCGATACAGCAGCAAATTTTGAGCGAAGCTACCTAAGGTTGATTCTTGAACATGGGAAAAAGACGAAAACAGCGCCCGTTTGAGACACGGGGTTCCCGTTATGCCCGCCCAAGGGCGGTCCCGAATGAAAGCGGGGGCCTGTTCGCTTTTTTTCGTGATTTTGGTGTGCGAGAGACGATCGAATCGATCATTATCGCGATCGTTCTGGCCCTCCTTTTTCGAGCCTTCGAAGCCGAGGCCTTCATCATTCCCACCGGCTCGATGGCCCCGACTTTGCAGGGCCAGCATATGGATGTCGAGTGTCAGCAATGTGGCTATCAGTATCGGACTGGGGCCAGTTTTGACAGTGGTTCCACCCCTCCTTCCGAACGGCGCACTGTAACACGCACCGTTTGCCCGATCTGTCAGTATGAGACGGTCATGGATGGACGAAATCCGGATCACCAATCGAATAGTGGTGATCGGATTCTGGTGAACAAGTTCGTCTATGATTTTAGTGACCCCGAGCGATTCGACGTCATTGTCTTCAAGAATCCAAATAATGGTAAACAGAATTACATCAAGCGGCTCGTCGGTTTGCCAGGTGATAATCTGCTCATCGAGAACGGGGATATCTATAACATGGTGCCCACCGGTTCCGAGAAGTGGGAACGAGAGATCATCCGCAAGCCTGCCGACAAGTTGAAGGTTATGCTGCAGCTGGTCGACGACACCGATTACATCGCTCCCAATTTGACAGCTGTCAAGTGGCCCTCGCGTTGGCAGACCTGGGAGGAGGGAGCACAGAACGGATGGAGTGTTGCCATGGTTGGTGACCACCCGAATTTTGTGGTCGATGCGGGTAGTGAAACGAGTTGGTTGAGCTACCGGCATTTGGTCCCACGGAGTGAGGAGTGGGGGGATATTGAGCAGGGTATTCGGCCGCCTCGTATCGAGGGTGATCTGGGCCAGTTGATCACCGATTACTATGCCTACAACGATAAGGTCGTCCGTACCAGTAGCGGGGTTCGTGAAGACCGTAGTGTGGCGGGGCATTGGGTTGGCGACCTGGCGCTCGAAGCTGACCTGAAAGTTGAATCCGAGCAGGGTTCGCTTTTCTTCCGTTTAGTGGAAGGTGGGGCGGAGTTCGTGTGTGAAATTGATGTCGCCAGCGGAAAAGCGAAGCTGACCAGTAGTGATGCTACGGTCCAATTTGTTGAGGGCGATCGTCAGGTTCCCGAAGCAAGCGGTCAAACGCAAATCCGCGGTAAGGGGTCCTACCAGGTTATGTACGCCAATGCAGATGACCGAATCTACCTCTGGGTCAATGGGCGGTTGATCAAATTTGACGCGCCTGATTATGTCCGTTCCAGCCCTGTACTGCCGAGTTGGACCTCAGAAAACCACGGTGACGCGGAACCTCTTGCAGTCGGGGCCCGCAACTTGAAACTGACGGTGAGCCGCTTGAAGGTGTTTCGAGATATTTACTACACGGCGGCTACGAATCGAGATCAGATTGGTGCCGAGTTTTTGGGTGCGGGTCGGCTGTCTCCCTACGAGCAACTCCGGCAGAGGCGGCTTCTGTTCCAGTCTCCCAGTCAATGGGCGCTCCCTGAATCGAAGCAGGTCTTCCAGCAAAACAAGGGGCGTGACAAACCGATGTTTCCGTTAGGCGAGGGGCAGTATTTTCCCTTAGGTGACAACAGCCCTTCCAGTTTGGATGCCCGGGTATGGAGTGGTCCGCATTACCTTCCAGAAGAACTGCTGATTGGGCGTGCCATGTTTATCTACTGGCCCCATAGCCTGAACTCACCCATTCCCTATTTCCCCAACTTCCAAAGGATGGGCTTCATTCAGTAGGTCGCTTGGCTGCGGCCGTACCGAATTGACGTGCGAAAGGATTCGTAATGACCATATTGAACGTAGACGGGTTGGTGAAAACTTACAGTCGGCGCCGTGTCGTGGACGGGGTTTGCCTGGATGTCGGAGAGGGGGAGATTGTCGGTTTGCTCGGACCTAATGGTGCGGGCAAGACGACTACTTTCCGGATGATCTGCGGAATGGTCCGGCCTGACCAAGGCTCGGTTTGCCTGTCGGGCGAGGATGTGACCCGTTGGCCCATGTATCTACGCGCCCGGGAAGGTGGTATGGGCTACCTGCCTCAGCAATCGAGCGTGTTTGCCAAGCTTTCAGCTCGAGACAATCTGCTGGGAATGATGCAGATGCTCGGTTTTAGTCGGAAGCAGCAGAAAGAGCGGTGTGATAGGTTGCTGGAGCAATTCAAGATTGAGCATATCCAAAAGACCAAGGCGGGGCGGCTGTCAGGGGGTGAACGTAGGCGGCTCGAAATTGCCCGCTGCCTCGTTTCAGAACCGAGGATCATCATGTTGGACGAACCGTTTGCCGGGATTGATCCGGTAACGGTTCAAAATATACAGTCGATTATTCGAGATTTGGCCGAACAGGGAATCGCCATTCTGATTACCGATCATGCTGCCCGGGAAATCTTGCAAATTACGGATCGCACCTACGTGGTAAGCGAGGGCCGTATTCTGGTGGATGGTACGGCAGAAGAGATTGTCAAGCACGAACAGGTGCGCCGCAAATACCTCGGAGATATTGAGTTTTCCAAAAAGGTGCGGATCGACGAGCAAGTAGCCGTTCCCGCGAAAGATCGGTCGCAGGTGGAGTTGCCGTCAGCCGATGTCACATTTGTCGAGCATTCCCCCGGTCCGAAACGAAACGCGACCGACCTGGACTAGCAAGGGCTTGCGGTCAGCACGCTTTTGGCTTCGGTTTTGTGGGCCTCGAATTTTTCGGGCCTCCTATTCGGTCGATTCGTTTTTCAGGTTGTAGTCCGCCGGAGTCGTTCCCTTCTTGAAGTTTCCGAACCCGTAGGGTGTTGGCGAATAGGGGTCAACATATTCCACATTGGCGGAGCTGCTGATCTGGTCTTCCAGCCCGGTACACCACTGGGCAGCGTTGACAATCATTCGCCGCAGGTCCTCGGATTCGAAGTCGGTGGATGAACCCATCGTGGTGCAGAAAATCTTATTCTTCGATCCTGATTGATTCTGGTAGTCGCGAACCCAGGCAAGGGGCATCATCGGGTCGTTCTTTTTACCTTGAACCGGGACGTCATCGGGTGACATTCCCTCCAGGACCGCGCCATCCAAGAGAACGGTTGCCGACTCGGGCAGGCGGATGATCCCGTATACATCAGTCGGTCCCCAAACGTCCTCGACCCCTTTGAGCACTGGATGGGAGGCGTTTTCTTTGACGATCACCCCGCGCGTGCTCTCCCGTTTGTGTCGACCGTGGTGGCTGACCCACGTGTCGCCCAGAACTTGTTGGCCGAATCCGCCTGGCCAATCACGGGAGTTGTGAGTGTAGTGCTTGTACTGGCTTTCGCTATTGCCAGGGATATTGAAGGCGTGCGTGGACGTGCGCAAGCCGATAATTGGTTTTCCCGACTGCAGGTATTGGTCGAAATGCTTCATCTGCTCGTCGGGCAGGTTTCGGAATCGCAAACCCAGAATGATCAGGTCGGCATCATCCAAGTGCTTCATTCCCGGGATGTTGGTTTGGAAGTCTGGCTGAATGACATTCCCTTCGGGATTGATCGGGAATAGGACAATCGAGTGAAAGCCATGTCGCCGAGCGAGGATTTTGCCCAGCATCGGCAAAGCTTCTTCGCTGCGGTATTCATCGTCGCCGGCGATGAGGACAACTTTCTTGCCGTTGCTCTTGCCGGCCGGTTGGTATTCGCACCAGAGTTGTGTTTCGGCATCCTTATCGGTTTGGGCCAATGTTCCGCCATAGGTAAACAGGCTTAAAATGCAGGTGATGGCAAGGAGTTGGTAGTTCATGGCAATTCTGATTTCCGATTGTTGGGTAAGTGATCGTTGTGTGAAATTCGTTCAAATTCGCCGACCAGTCGGTCCCGAATATCTGGGTGGCTAGATGCGACGTTGTTGGTTTCTGCCAGATCTTGGCTTAGATCGTATAGGTGGTACGGTTCGGCAAACGGTTTTCCACGCGGCGCTTGACGTCCTCCCGAGCCGTTACCTAGTACGAGTTTCCATTTGCCTTGGCGAATGGAAAACATCCCTCCGGCTGAGTGGTGAACGACCGGCGGGCGGTTCGAGGCATGATCGGCGTCCTTCAGGTTGGGCAGTAGGCTGAAACTATCTTCCGATTGTTTTGAGTCGTAAGAAGCTTGGCCAATGTCGGCGCAGGTCGCCAATAGATCTACCAGGCAGACGGTGGTGTCGCAGCGCTGGTCCGGTTTGACGACGGCTGGCCAGCGAGCCAAGAAGGGGACACGATGTCCGCCTTCCCATACGTCGGCTTTGGTGCCGCGCAGAGGGCCGTTGGAGGTGTGGTGATCACTCCGGTAAGCCTGAACGTTTTCGTTGGTTACATGGTCAACGAATTCCGCCTCATCCTTGCGATGCATGAAGGAGCCGTTGTCGCTCGTCACAATTACCAGGGTGTGGTCTGCTTGGCCTGAATCGTCCACGGCGCCTATGATTCTGCCAATGGCGGCGTCGACCTGCATGATGAAATCTCCGTAGGGCCCCAAACCGGATTTTCCTTGGTAAGCCTTTGTTGGGATGACAGGTTTGTGCGGGGCGGGCAGAGGGACATAGAGGAAATAAGGCTGTTTGTCCCGGGCGTGTTCCTCGATATAGTTTGCCGCCTGACGCGAGAGGTGGTCGAGGCTGTCAGTGATCGAAAATTCTTTGGCCAGTTCTCCCTTTCGATAAAACTTGGGAAACGGGCTGGCCTCGATTACCTGCTCTACAGGTTGGGTAACCCGATCGTTCTCAATGTAAACATAGGGACTCATATCCAGCGAGGCTGGAATGATGTAGCTCCAGTCAAATCCATGGGAGATCGGGGTGTCCGTCAGTGGCTTCGAGTAATCGACAGATTTTGGTTCACCTGCGATGCCAAAATGATTGATGTTGTTTGGTTCCGATTCCTTCCATTGCCACCCGAGACCGAGGTGCCACTTGCCGACGCAGGCCGTTTGGTAGCCGGCTGATTTCATTACCGAAGCGATTGTCTGCTGGTCTTTGTCTAGCAGGGGCCGAGAATATCCGCCCAGCACCCCCCTTTTCAAATGAGTGCGCCAGCAATACCTCCCGCATACCAAGCCGTACCGAGTCGGTGTGCAAACGGCCGAGGGGGAATGTGCGTCGGTAAATGTCATCCCCTGT
>JAYZCF010000043.1:0-12723 GCA_036338455.1 Planctomycetota bacterium | reverse complement strand
ATCTTTCATGTAGTGGCTAGTCAGAACAATCGTGTTTTTCCGTTGCTCCTGGTAAGCCTTCAGGAATTGCTGGATTTTGTGTTGGGCAACGACATCCAGGCCGATCGTCGGTTCGTCCAAAAACAGAACTTCCGGTGAATGCAGCAAGGCGGCTATCAGCTCCATTTTCATCCGCTCGCCCAAGGAGAGTTCACGAACTGGCTGACCCAGCAAGCGAGTGACATCCAACATATCGCAGAGCTCATCCCGGGTCCGGTCAAACTCATCCGCGCGGACTGCATAGATATGCTGGTTTAAGCGGAAGGACTCCGCCGCCGGGAGGTCCCACCACAGCTGATTTTTCTGTCCCATCACCAAAGCAAACCGCCGGCGATATTCGTTTTCCCGCTCCCAAGGCACATGTCCCATAACCCGACACGCACCCGAATCCGGATTGATCACCCCGGATAGAAGCTTCAAGGTGGTTGTTTTTCCGGCCCCATTAGGACCGAGGAATGCGACGAATTCACCCGGCTCTACCTGCAGACTGATATCCCGAACGGCTTGCACCTCTCGATATTCACGACGGAATAGGCCGCGAATCGAAGCCCAAACGCCTTCCTGCTTCTGGTAGACCCGGTAGGACTTGCTCAAATTCTTGATCTCAATAATCGACATGGTTCGATTATAAAGAGGGCCGTTACCGGCCAACAGGCGTGTTCGACCAAGGTTCGAAAAACTCAAATAACGACTATAATTGAGGACGTGCGACAGCAACGCTAAGATCCTCTTCTCTGGTCAGTTGACCGAGGGCATGGGGTCGAATACGGGGTCCCGGGAAGCTATCCAAGGGAGGCCCTAGCGAAATGGCCCCAAGATACGGGTAAAAAGGTATGAATCCGGCAAACTTAAGGATTGGAATTGGGCACGACACGCATCGCCTGATACCGGGAGGACCGCTGGTGCTGGGAGGCATTCGTATCGATTATGATCAGCACCTGGCTGGGCATAGTGATGCGGATGTCCTGTTGCACGCCGTGACCGATGCCCTGCTGGGAGCCGCCGGATTGGGGGATATTGGTGAGATGTTTCCTGACAACCTGAGCGAGAACAAAGACAGAAACTCAGTAGAAATCCTGCAAACGGCGTTCTCGCAGGTTGTCCAGCAAGGTTTCAAGTTGATCAATCTCGATTGCATCGTTTTCGCAGAACGGCCAAAATTGTCACCATACAAATTGGAAATGGCCAAGGCGATTGCGGCAGCCACCCGGGTGGAACCCGGCCAGGTCAATGTCAAAGCGAAGACCGGTGAAGGGGTGGGGGCCATTGGCTCAGGAGAATGCATGATGGCCGAGTGCATCGCCTTACTCTACCGGTCCGATGAGTAAGTTGTTTGATTGAAGAGGTTCAGCTTGTCGAGTCCAAAACAAACCAATCCGAACCTGGTGCTCGGCCTTGACCCGGGCCTCAACATTACCGGCTATGGCCTGATTGATGTGAGTAAATCACAACCGGAATTGGTCGAGGCAGGGATCCTTCGCAGCAAGAAATCGGACGATTTGCCAACCCGCTTGGCAACCTTGTACGCAGGACTCGTCGACGTGCTCCAATCCGCCCAACCGGGTGTGGTCGCGATCGAAGAACTGTACAGTCATTATGATCGTCCGACAACCTCCATCCTCATGGGCCATGCCCGAGGTGTTCTCTGCTTGGCAACAGCACAGCATGACTTACCTCTCTACCATTACGCCGCCACTCAAGTTAAGAAAACATTGACCGGAAACGGCCGGGCGCCCAAGCAACAGGTCCAAATGGCCGTCGCCAGGCAACTGCACCTAAATGATATCCCTGAACCGCCTGATGTGGCCGACGCCTTGGCGATCGCCATGTGTCACCACTTCCTATCCCGGAAACCAGCGAGCTTACTTTGATAACCAGAATAAAAGGCACCCTGTTGAGACTGGATGAAACCTCGGCCACGCTGGGAGTTGATCCCTTTGAATACGAGATCCTGATCCCCGACTTCACTCGCCGCCACCTGCAAATGAGTGTCGGCTCGGAGGTCAGCCTGCTGACGATTCAGTACATCGATGGCAACGTCCAGAAAGGGGGCCGTATGACCCCCCGACTGATCGGTTTTAATAGTGAAATCGAGAGAGAATTTTTCGAGCTCTTCTGCTCAGTCGACGGCTTAGGCGTCAAGAAGGCATTGCGAGCGATGGTTCGCCCCGTCCAGGATGTGGCCAGGGCCATTGAACAACAGGACACCAAGGTGATCGCCACGTTACCCGGTATTGGCCCAGCCACCGCCGAACGGATTGTCGCCAAGCTGCGGCGGAGAATGCCGAAGTTTGCCTTGATGGTAACGGCCACAGGAGACTTGGGTGAAAGTGAGTCGGTCGAACGTAGCGTTGTCGATGAAACCTTTCAAATCTTGCTCTCACTCGGCCACTCCGAGTCAGACGCAAGGACTTTATTGGAAGCACCACTGGCCACTAAGGCGAAGTACAAGGATGTCGAATCGCTGTTACAGGCCGTTTATGATCAAACCAGTCGGGGTTAATGACATTGAAAAAAACGTGGTTTGCTGCCAGACGCCCTGTCAACGGCCCGCGCTTTTACAGCGGAGAAGAAAAAAGCCCGCCAACCGCTTTCCATCGGCAATTCAGCCGCAACTCAGGCTTTAGCAAGCAGCCATGAAAAAAGCCGTAGTGACAACTACGGCTCGACGTTTTCGATGTGCGTAACGGATTAAAAAATGTCCGTTACAAAATGGTTCCCCCAATGGTAACGCCGGGGGGCCGGATAATAATTCTGCCAGCTCCGATTGTAGACAGGAATTCTCATTTCCTGAGGGTATCGGTAGTACATACTATCGGCACTGCGATAGTAATTGTTACCCCAATAGTTCTGGGGGTAAGTCACGTAAGGGTAATGGTAAAATCGCTGAAGGTTTCCAGCCGAATTCTGCTGGCCCCAGACCGCACCAAAGGCACGCTCTTGTGCATCTGCCGAGTCCGCGCTCGAAACCGCCATAAATGCAACTGCGCAAACTGCAGTAATCAAAAAGCGACGAATCATTGGAGTCTATCCTCCTCACAGTGGGTCAAATTGATGTAGCTCGACTTGCCAAGGCGATGCCACGCCGTGCACGAGCACGGTACTCATCTGAGACACGGCGCCAATTTGCTTTTTACCGCGTTACGACTATCAGATTCTGACTAATGAATCGGCAGTCATCGCAACACTGATTGAAGTTTTATCCAATAAAATCGGCACATTATGGTGAACAGGTCCAAACGGAATTAAACCTGCCTCCAAGCCTCAGGGTTGGATAAACTTTAACGCGCAAGGACCGGCCACGAGGCGATCTGAGACGCTTGACCGCTAGCAGCCTTCGTGAAGCATCCACCGCACCGGTGGTCCACTACTGTCTTCCCACAAGTTAGAGATGGCTCATCCGATCAGTCGGGAGCCTGAGTGCCGTGCAACAAAAGAAACGCAGAGCCAACAGCCCAGTTCACTCTGGCATCTTGCCAGCCGCAATATCTTCTTCGTACTGGTTCATCAAAGGCCACTCGACCGCGCAGGTACCGAAATCGGCCATACTTAAATAACCCGTCACCCGGGCAATGACCTCATCCAGCTGCGCGTTGTCCTTACGGAACATTGGTCCATGACTGGGCAGCAGCCATTCGACATCGCTCTCACGAATACGTGTCAATGATTGAATGAACGCCTGCAGGTCACTCCCGTGGTGGGCATCGATGGCACCGATACACCCATCACGATAGATGTTGTCACCTGAAAATAGGTACTTGCCCATGCGGAAGGAAAGCTGACTGTCAGTATGACCCGGCGTCAGCCAAACTTCGAGCTTCAAGTCCCCCACTTCTATAATGTCACCATCATTGATCAACGTTTCGACTTCCACCGGAGGCATTGGCATATCAATCGACTGAGCCTCGATTTGAGCAAAGGTCTTGATCCGGTCTCCCTGCTGCAAAGGGGCTGCCGCGAGAGGGTGAGCTGAAACCGTCGTCCGCAATATCTGCTTGGTTTTAGCCAACCCCTGAATGTGATCGACGTCGGCGTGTGTCGCGATCAAGGTCTTGCACTGGGAAAATGGGAAATCCATTTCACGAATCAACTCGACAATTTCGTCCACATCCTCTTCATACCCGATATCAATCAGGACCCATTCATCTCCGTCATAGATCAGGTAGACGTTGCAGCCAATCACGTGGCCCAACTGGTGGTTCAGTTCAATGATGTTTGGAAAAATTGGTTTGCGTTCAATCATGTCAATTTCTTGAAAGACGACTGGAGGAGTCAAAATTGTAAATGCCAAACTCGATCGCGGCAACATCCGTACTCAGATCAAAGCCTGATCGATTCCCTTCCGAAAATCCGGAAACCCCAGGACGACGCCTGTCCGTTCCAGAAGCCTGCTATTGGATATCCGTTTGTTGGCAGAACGACCTTGTAGAGATTCAGTCTCAACTAAATTATCCCAGCAGATGGGGCCGACGCCCAATCGCTCGGCAATGTATTCGTAAAAATCCGTTCGACAGGGTGGGTTGCCGTCCGCAACGAGGAACGTCTCTTGGCCCATCCGCATGTTGGCAACCTGTTGCACGATTAGCGCGGCGTCATCCACATGGATCAAGTTGACATAACCTTGAGGACTAAGTTCGGACCACTCTCGATTTTCGATCTTGCTCCGATTCGGAATCCGCCCTGCCCCATAGATGCCGGCCAAACGAAGAATGACCGATCTTTCCCACCACGGAGATTGCTGCAATTCCGTTTCGGCTAGCAGACAGGCTTGACTGCTTGGGCGCGACGGAGCGACGGGTGTTGATTCCGTAATCCAATCTCCTTGATAGCCGCCGTAAACACCGGTGGTACTGATATAGATCAGTTGTCCCGTTTGAGGAGGCAACTTTGTCAACACATTCCGGAAGCCAGCCAGATAAGTCTCTGCAGCGTTGCCTTTCTGCCAAGGCTCAAAGCCAACTGCGTACAAAACAGTTTTCGCATCGGGAAGTTGCTCCAAAGTGGAAGCCACGCTGACATCGGCGATCATTGGCTCGATTCCCAGAGCCTTTAGGCGCTCCGCTCTCTCGGGAGAACGAGTCATCGCCAACACATTATCACCCGCTCGCAGCCATCTTTTGGCGACCTGCAAACCGAGGTATCCGCATCCAATTACGAGCCGATCCACTTCATTTCCACCAAATTTCCGCTTCGTTCCTGATAGTTAAACCGACAAAACCGCTAAAATTAAACGACCAATCAGACTCAACTTGACCCAACTTCCTGCCAAATCTTAAACGCAATGCTACAATAAACGAGGCAAGGATGGCAAACAACAAGGACACCCACCCCAAACCTCATAATCCGAGCTGCGGCTCTTCATCAACCAACGAGATTCCTATGCGATTCGGCTTCCCGCAAAAACATTTCCCATTTTTTTCAATCGTATCCTGCCTGATCTTCTCGGGTCTATGCGTAGCACAACCATTACAGCTTGTGGCACAGGAAGAGACGGCCTCCAGCCAGACGTCGACGCCCACGGCAAAAGAAATCAGCATGGAGTTCCTCAACGAGGGCTCGGCTCCCACTTCGATCGAGCAACTCAAGTTGATGGAGGAACACGTCCGCAAAATCGCGGACATGGTCAAGCCTGCAACGGTCAACATTGCAGTCGGTGAGTCTCAGGGCACAGGCGTCGTTATTAGTCGAGACGGCTACATCCTGACGGCGGCCCATGTCATTTCTCGTCCAGGACTTAACGCGCGAATCACCTTCCCCGATGGACAGGTCGCTTTTGCAACGACTCTCGGAACACACCCCGGTATCGACTCGGGGATGCTGAAGCTGAACAAACCGGGCAAGTGGCCCTACCTGGATGTGGGCGAATCCGAACCACTAAAGCGTGGGCAATGGGTAATCGCTGTCGGCCACCCGGGCGGCCTCGATCGAGATCGAGGGCTGGTCGTTCGCGTCGGTCGATTGATCTACAAAACACGAAACGTTCTGCGCACCGACTGCACTCTGGTTGGCGGAGACTCCGGTGGACCTCTCGTCGATATGGACGGATACGTGATCGGCATTCACAGCAGGATCGGCTCCAACCTTACCGACAATCTGCATGTACCGATCGACATTTTCTCCGAGGAATGGGATTTATTGGCGGATGATTTTGGTGTGATTGTCGGAAGCACGACGGCCTTCCTTGGCTTGAGCCTTGACTCCGATAGTAACCGCGTGAACCGGGTTACCCCCAACCAACCTGCCGCCAAAGCGGGAATTGAAGTGGGTGACAGGATTATCAGCATTGACGACCAGGATATCAAAGAGCCCGCTGACCTGAGGAAGGCTCTTCGCAACAAGAAGCCTCGTGACAAGATCACCGTCAAAGTCATCCGCGAGGAAACCATCCGCAATCGAAATCGGAAAAAGTCGGAAGACCAGAAACAAGACGCCGATGATGAAGAGCAGGACGCCGATGATGAAGAGCAGGACGCCGATGATGAAGAGCAAGACGCCGATGATGAAGAGCAAGACGCCGATGATGAAGAGCAGGAACCGAAGAAGAAAACCAAGAAAGTGGAATTGGAGATTCCCGTCACCCTTGGCTACGGATAATGCCCACGCTCGCGTCACCCCTTATTCGGCTCCCTTAAACTAGGCTTACACAACATGAAAAACCTCAAATCCAACCCGTTCATCCCAGCCCTTTTAGCCTGCCTGCTCCTGGTGTTCCTATTAACGCCAACGTCCCGCGCAGCGATGACAGCCCCTTGCGTTCCCTTACCGCAAGAATCGGAGAAACAGGAAGACGAGAAATCAGACGAGAAATCAGACGAGAAATCAGACGCCCCCCCCCGGAACAGCTCGAGACGAACCAATCGCTCCTCCCGATATTCACGGGGAGCCTCTGACTTCATCTCCGTTTTTTCACCAGCCGTGGCCGCAGCCTCCCCCGCCACCGTGGTCATCTCCGATGGCAAACGCCAAATTGCACTCGGGACAATCGTCGAATCCGACGGCTTGATCCTGACCAAAGCGAGTGAATTAAAAGGAGACGTTAGCTGTCAACTCAATGATGGCCGGGAAATGGCGGCAGAGATGGTTGGCATTGACCCCAAGACAGACTTGGCACTGCTGAAAATCGACGCCAACAATCTGGCGGCAGTAAAGCTGGAAACGGCTGACAAACCGAAAGTGGGGGCATGGGTAGCAACCGTGGGGCCCGGGGAAACACCCATCACCGTGGGCGTCATTGGTTGTGACGCCCGAAAAATTCGCGGGTCTCGAGCGATGATGGGCGTCTTTCTTGCCGACTTGGAACCTGGTAAGAAGGGTGTTCGAATCAATCAGGTAACTGCCAATTCTCCCGCGGAACGAGCGAACATTCTGGTCAACGACATCATTACCGCGGTGGATGGAGTCGAGACGCCGACTCGCATCGTTTTGCAGGAGAAAGTGGCGGCCTATAGCCCGGGAGACCGCATTACCATCACCCTGCTCCGTCGTGGCAAAGAAATCGACATCTCCCTGACCCTTGGTGACGGTAATCAAATCAACCCCATGATGGATCGAAGCAATCAGCAAAATCGAATGGGAAGCTCACTGAGTCGGCGATCAAATGATTTTGAACTCGCCCTGCAACACGACTCTCCGCTGCAAGCCAAACAATGCGGCGGCCCGTTAGTCGATCTTTCAGGAAATGTTGTGGGAATCAACATTGCTCGATCAGGGCGCGTTGACAGCCTTGCTCTACCGACCGAAATCATCCTGCCTATCCTTGAGGAACTAAAAACGGGGAAAATGATGCCCTCCGTCGTTAACAAGGACAAAATCGAGCGTATCGATGCGGAACTGAAAGCATTGATCGTTAAGAATGGAGACCTCACGGAATCGCAAAACAAACTCCAAATGCAATTCGAAACACAGAAGGCTCGGGAAGAAGAACTGGGCAAAATGATGAAGGATATCGAATCCCGCTTGGCAGAACTCAAAAAATCGAGTGAGGAATCCGTGGAACAACTTAAGCCAATAACGGAACAAATGGCCAACGGTGAAAAGACTCAACAACGACTCGAGTCCGATCGCAAGCGACTGGCCACAGGAATTCGCTAAATCGACAAGCGCCCTGAAAAGCGCCGCCTGTTACCTTTACGCCGAGTATGGGTCCCAAACTACCCTGGCTTGTCGCGACTTATCAATCGATCGACTCTAGCCCATTTCCCCGGGACCGAGACTCAAGATAAGTAGCAAGAATCAATTGCGCCGCAATTTTGTCGAGTCTCGCTTTGCGGGACTTGCCTCGCAGGCCGCTCTGGGCCAACGTTTCGCGAGCCATTGCCGTCGTATATCGTTCATCCATCCAATCGACAGGCAGACCGGTAGTGGTTTCCAACCAATCGCCAAAGGCACGCGCTTCGGCCGACTTTTGGCTCTCGTCGCCACTCATATGAACAGGGAGCCCGACAACGAAGCCGCGAATTTCCTCTCGCGCAACCAGTTCCTGGAAAAAACGGGCGTCCTGATCCTGGCTACGGCAATGATATGTCTCCAAGGGACTGGCAATGATTTGCGCCGCGTCGCTCACAGCGACACCGATTCTGACCGTACCAAAATCAATCCCAGCCAGTCGTCCTCGCAGCGGCAACTCATGTTTTCCCGATCGTTTCGCGTCCATCAAACCAGCTTGGCTACCTTTCCATTTCCGGGCCGGAAGGAAGAATCGGATTCGCCTCGGCCGCCGAAAGAAAATACCCACTCTTCAGAAACCGAACAGTCGACTCGAAGGCGATCTCGTTCTTCATCATGGTGGTGTGGATCAAGGGCCGCACCAACCAATCACGAGCACCCACCAACCGCGTTTCTTTCAAAGAAACGGTAAAATCGTCTGGCCCGCTCAAAATGAAATTATTGAACTTCTGACTTTCCGTCTGTGCTCCCGCGATTATCCCGAAGTCAAAATGGGGAGTCGCTAAACGAGATTCCAAGTCCTCCCACTGCTCCCCGAGTTCGATACCCGGAACACCAGCGAGTGACTTGAACAAAAGGTTGTTCCGCAGAAAACGGGCCAACTGTGAGCCCTGGTTGGGAGGACCAATCATGACCATGCGATGAAACCTTCGATCCGCCTGAGCACCATTTCCATTCAGGTCTTTCAGGTAATGCCGGACAACAATATTACCCATACTGTGGGCTACAAAACTGATTTCCTTCACATCCTTTCCCAAGTGATCGATCAGGAAGGCAAGGTCTCTTGCGTGGCTAGCCACCTCGGATCGGGAACTGGCATATTCCATGTTGATGATTTGATAGTCGCTGTTTTCCCGAATGTAACGGGAAATCGGCTCCATCGAGTTGCTGGAGCGCATTAACCCATGCAAAACGATTACAACCTTCTCGGCGTTTGGTGCAACGGCACCCTGCTCCAGGATCCCCTTTAATCTCGCTTGGCACTGCGGAAGTGTTCCCCAACCTTGCCTGACATTCTCGTGGTCAATCAGGCGATGATGTCCGGTCATCGCATGGCGCTGAATCCGCCAGCCAGAGATGTGGACAACATCCGTCCAAAACTGACGCCCGCCCATTGTTTTCGTTTGCCAGTTAAACGGCATAACCGACTCGTCTTGTTCTTGCGGAGCTTTGTTTTGGCCCATGGCAATTTCAACCATCCCACTCATCAAGAGAACGAACACGGTTAACCAGCGACACCATGCGGAGACGCTTACAGGTATTGTTTCCATCCCCTTTGCTCCAAAGATTGAACGATCTGCTTGATCGCTGACTCGTCATCGCGATTGGCAACAAGTGTGGCATTGGGCGTATGGACGACAATGCAATTCTCAATACCAAGTGTTACCAACAAATGTTCTGCAGCGGATTCATCCGCGTGAATAATACAATTGCGTGTTCCAACAGCCAAGGTCTTCCCGGACAACGTGTTACCGTTCTCGTCGGATCCGTGAACGCGCGGCAAGGCCGACCAGTTCCCCAAATCATCCCACGCAAACGGAGCCTCAATCACTAACACGTTCTCGAATCGCTCCATCACCGCGAAGTCGATGGACTTACCTTCAATTTTTGGGAACTCTACTTGCAGTGTCTGCTCGAAATCGTCTTCTCCAATACTGGCTCCAATTTTCTCAATCGCTTCATAGATACCTGGTTCAAAATGCTTGATCGCTTTCAAAATCGTTTTTGCTTTCCACAGGAAGATGCCGGAATTCCAATAAAAGGTCCCGGCTTCCAAAAACTGGCCAGCCGTCACAGCGTCCGGCTTTTCGCGGAATCGGGAAACGGGAAACGTCGGGTACTCCCAATCGCCCATGGCAGTTCCCACCCTCTCGATGTAACCGTAAACTTCCGCGGCGTAGGTCGGCTGGATGCCCAGGGTGACAATGCTCTCTTGTTCTTGCTCGACCAGCTCAACGGCTTGTCGAATGGCTGCTTGAAAAACATCGACCGGTGTGATTAAGTGGTCCGCCGGCATGACGATCATCGTCGCCTCCGGATCCCGCCTGACAATCAGCGAAGCAGCCAACGCGATGCAAGGTGCCGTATCTCGCTTGGCCGGCTCTCCAATGATCGAGCTTCGCGGGATATCCGGCAATTGAGTCGCGACCGGATCCACCAAGGCCTGGTTCGTGACGACCAAAATTTGGTCGGATTCACACAGGCCGTCCAGGCGGTCTACCGTCGCCTGCAACATACTGCGATCACCGGCCAATTTCAAAAGCTGCTTTGGCTGCCCTTGGCGGCTTGCCGGCCAGAACCGAGTCCCCGCCCCCCCTGCCATAATCGTCGCGTGTAACATTAGCCTCTATTCCTCGTTAACACCCTCGATTGGAAACGGACACAGGGTCCCTATGGAAACACCAAATTCCACACTTTAATTGCCCTGCCCGGGATCTACAAAATAAGTTGGCTCGTAAATCGGCTCCTTCTTCCGATAACGCTCGGCAAACTGCCGTTCATCGACCGCGAACAGCGGACTGATTTCAACCGGTACGGCTTCCTCGACCGGAACGCCCGCTTGCCGTATCCACTGACGATGGAGGCGACTGATGGCGGCTTTGACATGCTCCGGGGTCTCCGAATCAGCGGGTGCTGAATTTTTTACGGCGCAGAAGCCCTCAGCCGGATCCACTTCGCAAACAATCGCATTACTCGCCTGCGGCAACAAGTCAAATATGAAGCGTTCAAATTTCGTTGCGTTGGGCTGATCCGGTGACTGGGTCTTCCCCTGCTCATCAACAAAAGGGACTTTTTTACGAGCGCGATGAAATGGTAGAGAGTCCGCATCCTGGCTGACCCTTTGAAGAAAGGCCGTATCAAAAACATGAACAGCAATACTACCCGCCCAGAGTTTCAGGCTTCCATCCTCGTTTTCCTGACGCGCGAATTCAACTGGCAAATCACTGTACTCAATAATTTGCACACGTTCATTAACAGAGACGACATTCCCTACTTTTTGCAGCGGATCGTTTTTGCGGACGACCTGAGTTGTCATTTCCGACTGACGGGCAATATGAAATCCGATCAGGGCCGGATCACATACCTGGATTAAGGGATTGTCCACTTGCCCATAAAAAACATATTCGATACCCCGCTCCAGCATATCCTGTAGACAGCCACTATTGGTCAAAGCGGCAACTGCCCCCCCATGCCCGTCGGGGCTGAGAAAGATGGAATGTTTATCTTTCAAAATGATTTTGTGATCCGCATCGACGGCTGGCATCACACCTTGGCAAAACAACCGAATGTCGCTGGGCGGGCAGGAAAAATAATTGTGTTCCGCCAAGTAATTCGAGGATTCGACATGAGTGGGCGGGCTGGTCATTACGTACAGAGGGATGGAACTTCCAAATTGACGCGCCCGCGCGATTACTTTCTCGACAATCATCTGGTACAGACTGCACCCACTGACCGGACCGATAGGGAACATTCCCTTGGGGTGGTCAAACCCCAAGCGACTTCCCTGCCCACCCGCGGTCAGGATCATCGCCACTTTACCCGCTGCAATCGCATCGCTACCGAGTTCAACCGCATCGCGGTGCACAGCAGGGTCATTGAATTGCTCGAGGGTAATCGCGGGGGGAGGCTGAGCTTTTTCCGCTAATCCCGATAACTGGCTGTCGGCGTCATCCTGTTTGAGTAAAGAAACGAGTTGTTCAAACTGGATATTTTCAATCTGTTCACGGAGCCCGTTTTGTTGACTCGGTGAAAGCTCCTCCCAGAAACTCAGCAGGTGTGATTGCCCAAAGCAATCCAACATCGATTTTAATTGTTCAAGAGTTTTCAAAGCTGGATGTCCTATTGACTGCCAACCCTTGCCGGACAGGTGGCAATGACCTCGATCAGGACGCTCGTATTGGAGGCGGCAGGCTGACTTAATACGACCTCAATCCTCAGACCGTAGACCTTGCTATCCGTCAAACGGATCCGCGCGTCATCGGCATCCAGCACCATCGTCTCGACTTCTGGTGTGCTGGGCATGGCTGGCTGAAAAGCGACATGCACAATCGAACGCCTCTGACCGGGCTCAAACGGACACCGATAATAGCCCATCACGGTGTCCCATCCGTCTTGGACCGTCCGAGAGACCTGCTGTGTTACTCCGGTGTCCTCGAGTATGGAAATCCCGTCTGGCCTCTCGCCGGACTCGAGATCACGATTTTGTAATGGCTGCAGGTTCATCAGGTTCCACGACAG
>JAYZCF010000042.1:0-3515 GCA_036338455.1 Planctomycetota bacterium | reverse complement strand
TTTTGTCTCCGAATGCTACGGCCCGGGTAGCCTGTTGATTGAGTTGGACCCTCAGTTTCAGCTCCGAACTGTTTGGTCTGACGGGGGGCGGCGAGACCCATCACTGGCCACCCACTGGAATACGGCGATCCTGCACGAAGGGCGACTGTATGGAAGTAGCGGTCGAAATACTGCGGGTGCCCAATTGCGATGTGTCGATTGGGAGACGGGTGAAGTCAAATGGTCGGTTGACGGTTATGGTCGATCCTCGCTGACCTTCGTGGATGGGCACTTGGTCGTTGTCGACGAGCGAGGTGAATTATTCCTGGTCCGTGCAAGCGATGAAAAGTTTCAAAGAGTGACAAGCTGGTCACCGGGTGAACAGGACCAGGTGCAAAGCTTGAAATACCCCTGTTGGGCAGCGCCTGTTATTTCGGGGGGCAGGCTTTACGTCAGAAGTCGAAACCGATTGATCTGCTTCCAGTTGGTTCCCTGAGGTGCGTCTGCGTGTCGACCTTCCGGGAGGCTTTCGAACGGACGGCCTCAAAGAGCGGCGCCCCGCTGCTGAATGGCTGGTATCGACCTGAGAAAGGACTGGGATGACTTGATGATCTCATCGTAACGAAGATCTTGCAGCCCATCTCCATGCAGTTCCAGCTCCACGAAGCCGCGGTAGTCAATGCGGGCCAATTGCTCCAGCCAGGCCCCGATCGGTACTTCCCCCTCTCCCAGCAGGCAGCGGTTTTCCTCGCGGGCAGGTCGGTTTTGAAAATCGGCCAATTGGATCAGGGCGATCCGCGGCAGGAAATTTTCCAGCAATCGAAGGAGTTCCGTCTGGTCGCCAAGATGATACAGGTCGATCACCAGCCCGAGTTGATCGGGTGGGAATTCCAGGATTGCCTCGAACTGTTGTTGCCAGGATCGGAAGAAATCGAACGGGCTTTGCCGGTACCCAAGGCAGGGTTCGATCGCCAGGCGGACACCGTAGTCTTCTGCAATCGGTGTCAATGTTTGAAACGCCGTTCTGAAGATTCGCGACAGGTGGCTGTTGGTGTGGCCGTTGCGGCTGCCCGGGTGAATCACGAGGCAGCCCGCTTGGAGACGATGGGCCAGCACGATTGATTCAATGGCATCGTCGACGGAGGATTGGAAACTGGCTCCATTGCTTCCGGTAAATCCGCCAGCCCAACTCAGGCTTGAGACTTGCATTTGCATTTCTGACAGGAGGTCGATTGCCTCGTCGTGCCCAAAATCATCCAGCTTTGGTCGCCACAGCCCGATCCCGGAAATGCCTGACTTGGAATAGCGAACCACATCCTGAAAAAATGACCAGCGGTAACTGCAGAACTGGCTGACGGAAAGCCTGAACATTCACTTGCCTCTTGGATGAATCAAGGAATAAGGATTGAGGCGTCAAGTATTACCCGATTCGGAAATCGTGTAAACATAAATGCTCGATTGGCAGTAGCGGTCCGAAGCCATCACCTGATGGATCGCTGTCGGCCCGGGTCGGGGTTTGGTCCGCGAAGAACGACGACGCTGGGTATCTTGAGGAGAAGGCCTTGGCGTGAACACGCATCGGTTCTGCCGAGGGAGTATTGGCAAGCCTGGCTGCTAGCGTCGAATTTCTGAGCCGCCCAGATTTTTTGGGATCCGTGTCTGGATTTGTGATGCTGTCGATTGGTGACTCTTCAAGTCGTTCAGCATTTTGGCAAGACCCTTGATCACGAACTGGTTCATGCCGTCCACGTGTTCGTGATTGATCTCGGTAATTCGCTTGCAGTAGTCTTCCATCTGTCGGCCGGCCTTTTTTTCGACGATCCGGTTCATGATGGCTGCAAAGCGGGGTCCCAGATCGGAATCGATGGAGATTTCCGGAGCGTCCATTGTACCGCCGAGTTGGGCGATAATTTCGAACTCGCTCAAGCTGGCCAGGTTGAGATTAATTTCGTCGGCCATTTGCGATTCGTCAGAGAGTGTTTTCATCTCCTCGATCTGCATCATCAGGTCGGTATGCCGGAAAACCATGTTGCCTGACAGTTCGTTCCCATGCAGCTCCATGCGAATATCGGCTTCCATCCTACACGGTGTCATTTTGACGAGCATGCTTTCAGGATCGCCAATCGTCTGGGCCGGTAAACTCAAATTGGGGCAGTGAACCACGAGTGTATCTCGTGAGATTGCCTTTCGCCGATCCAGAGTGCAGTCAATCACCAAATGTGTTTCCCCTTGGGCCCGCAAGTGGAAAGAGGTGGGTTGATCATGACGTTCTGGTTGTGTGGATAGGTTCTTGGCGAAACCGGAGAAGTGGAAATGATGCCCCGCAACTTTCCCTTCACCGTCGAGGTCCAAATGTTTGATTAGGAATTGAGGAGCAGGGTCACCTGTGGTTAATTTAAAATCGGCCCCGGCCGAGTCCATCGGTTGGAAGTCCCGTTTCGGATCCGGGATGGAGTTGCGGAACCAGTGGAACCAATTGACAACTTCGCGCGTGTAGGCGACTTGGTTCTGTTGCATCAGGTGACCTGAGACCAGGTCGGTGTCAAAAGGGCTGCTGCCGATAAGGCTTTCCAGGTTGCCGAGGTCGACGTCCTTGGCGGCTTCCAACTTGACCAGGTCGCGGTTGGCCGCCACATTCAAGTCGCTCAGGTTTTGGTGGAGCTCACTCAATTGGGCTTCCGCCTTTTGCATTCGGCGCTTTGCCGTTTCGACGCGCAGTTGATCTCTCAGCGGGTTCGAAACTTCAAACTGTGTTTCTTTCTCGAGTTGCTGAACCAGTTCGGTTAGTCGAGTGAGTTCCTGTTGTTGGGTTTTCATCAGAGGCTCCCATTTTTGTACCAATTCATGGGAGATCTGATAGGTCGTCAATTTGTCTTCGGAGAAGCCTTGGGACAAACCTTTGGGCAGAAACGCAAACTGTTCCAGCCAACGCTTCGAGAGCTGTTGGCGATTCGGTTGCAATACGGTGTTGCCTTCCTCGAGCAACTTACCTTCCGGCGCTTGCCGGTCGGGTAGTGAACCGGAAAGTGATCGAGGGGCGCCGAATCGAACTTGCGTTGCAGATCCACTTTCGATCACAAGCTCGCGTTGGAGGAGGCGTTGTGGGTTCACGACAAGGTAGGCGACATCGGCTTGCAGCAGGTTGCGCATCGGATCGCGTGGGTCGGTAATGGCGAGTTCACGAAGGTATAGCTTCCCATCCCCAAGTGAAGAGCGGACTTGGCCAATTTCCACTTTAGCGCCAATCGAAGATTGGCCAGCGCGGACCAGCGCCATGCGGATGAGCGAGTCCTTGCTGATGTAGAGCGCCATGGCGATCAACAGCAGAATAAACAAGCGAGTTATCAGGTAGGTCCAGCGCATGATTAATTGGCTTCTTGCAAGTCGGAGTCAGATTGATCCAAAACCCATCGCGAAATTGGGTTTCGCATCAGAATCCAGATCAGCGTTTCGCGGTGGCGGTCGAGTACGATGTAGCTAAGGCGGTAGCAGGGTAGCATCCCTACCAGGCCAACGACTAAGCTTCCCATGACCAC
>JAYZCF010000041.1:0-6695 GCA_036338455.1 Planctomycetota bacterium | reverse complement strand
TTCATGGGTCACTTCGTTATCATGTCCAAATTAAAAACACTTGGCTGGAGAGAGTGGGTCCGAATTCCCGACTTGGGAATCCGCCGAATCAAGGCCAAGGTTGATACGGGTGCCAAGTCATCGTGTATCCACGCGTTTGATGTGGAGATTGTGAATGGCGACCAAGGGTCGTTGGTCAGCTTCAAAATTGCACCCCGGCAAAGAACCGACGAGCTGCTCGTTCATGTCGAGGCCCCATTGCTCGAGTACCGGCAAATCCGCAGTTCCACCGGCCACAAGACGAACCGACCCGTTATACGAACAGCCATTCGATTAGCCGGCCAACGGTTTGACATCGACCTTACGCTTGTTGATCGAAGCGAAATGGGATTTCGAATGTTGTTGGGCCGGGACGCTTTAAGGGGGCGATTCGTCGTAGATCCTTCTCGCTCCTATGCGTGTCGCAAGCCAAAACCGAAGGGCGACAAGCCGAATTTGTTTTCCGACAGGGAAAATTAGATTTAACGCCTACACTTCGGAATTCGTCCCATTAAAATTCTTGGACGACCGAAGCGGAATCCTGCGAGCAACTCAATGAACTTGGCCATCCTTTCTCGAAGCAACCATTGCTACAGTACTCAACGACTTTGCGAAGCAGCAAAGCGCCGGGGCAAAGTGGTTCAAGTCCTAGATACGCTCAAATTCTCGATCGATTCGGATCGTGGTGATCCTGATTTGTTCTATCAAGGAGAGCAGTTACCCGATTTCGATGCTGTGTTGCCACGAATTGGTGCTTCGATTACGTATTTTGGGACTGCCGTTGTAAGGCAGTTCGAACAGATGGAGGTCTTTTGCGCCAACAGCTCGTCAGGGATTTCAAACTCCCGTGACAAGCTTCGCAGTCTGCAGATCCTCAGTCGTCACAACATCGGTATCCCGAAAACGGCGTTCGTTCGTTCGCGAAGTGATGTACTGCCCGCTATCGAGAGAATCGGTGGAGCCCCGGTGATCATCAAGTTGCTGGAAGGGACACAGGGAGTCGGTGTCATCCTGGCCGACAAAGTCAGTATTGCCGAGGCCATTATCGAAACCTTGCAGTCCACCAAGCAGAACGTGCTGCTGCAGAAATTTGTGTCGGAGAGCAAGGGACGCGATATCCGCGCGTTTGTCATTGGCGACCGGGTCGTTGCCGCTATCAGGCGGGTAGCGCAGGGACAGGAGTTCCGCAGCAATGTACACCGCGGAGGCAAGACAGAGCCGGTCATCCTGGATGAAACCTATTGCCAGACCGCGATACGGGCTACGCAGATCATGGGACTGCGAATTGCAGGTGTCGACATGCTGGAGGGACGCGATGGGCCGCAGGTCATGGAAGTCAATTCGTCACCCGGACTGGAGGGGATCGAGGCCTGTACGAAGCTCGATATCGCCGGTGCCATTATCGATTATATTGCCGCCCAGGTCGATTTTCCGGAAATCGATTTGCGGCAACGCCTGACCGTCAGCCGTGGCTATGGCGTTACCGAAATCTACATCCCGGAAGGCTCCGAGTTTATCGGAAAAACAATCGACGAATCGGGATTACCTGAAAAGGACATCAATGTCCTGACGCTCTACCGCGGAACGACCGTCGTGCCCAATCCCCGTTTGAAACGTCGACTGGAACCGGGTGATCGACTCCTCTGTTTTGGAAAACTGGAGTTGATGAGAGACATGGTTCCCCGGAAAACCCAGAAACTCCGTCGTCCGAAAGTCCGCGACCTGCGGACCGACTTGGGCCAGGCTGAGCCAATGAGGACTTCCAGCTTGGACCGCGCTTCGCCAGAAGCGCAAGAGTCGCCCATTTAATCCGGTATCGGTTGTCAACAGCGGGCGGGGCAATCTAGTTGGCCGGAATCCGTTTCAAGGTTTCCAGCAGGAAACTCCAGAATTTTTGAACACTGCTGACTTGCACTTTCTCGTCAGGGGAATGGGCGCCCCGGATGTTGGGTCCAAAACTGATCAATTGCATCTCCGGATAATTTGCACCCAACAGCCCGCACTCCAGGCCGGCATGGCAGGCAGCCACATGGGCCGCTTCGCCGAACATTTCTTCGTACAGGCTCGACATCAGTTCAACGATCGCTGCGCCTGGTTCCGGTTGCCAACCTGGGTAATCTCCCGAGATTTCGATCTCAGCCTGGGTCAATTCCAACACGGCGCGAATCGCAGTGGCCAGGTCGGCTCGTTCACTCTCCACGCTGCTGCGGGTCAGGTTCTTGATCTGAACTTCGCCCTCTTTAATCAACACCCTGGCCAGGTTGTTCGATGTTTGCACCAGACCCTCGATGCTCGGGCTCATGCGGTAGATCCCGTTGGGTACACAATAGAGACACCCCAACAAGGACTTCTGCAGCTCCCGGGGAATGACCTGGTCGGGAGAATGGTCCAGAGGTTCTACCGAAATCTGGAGATCGGGATCGGTCTGGCAATATTCGGATTGAACCAGGTCGGCCTGGAGCTCGATCCAAGCCTTGAATTCATCCGCCCTGTCACTCTCAACAGCAATCAATGCAAATGACTCACGTGGAATGGCATTTCGCAGTCCACCCCCATCGACCATTGCCACTGAAATACCAAATTCAGATGCCGCGCCCCACAATAGGCGGTTCATGATCTTGTTGGCATTGCCACGTCCCAGGGCGATGTCCATCCCCGAGTGGCCGCCCCGTAGTCCTCGCACGGCCAGCTTGTAGCCTTCCGTTCCGGCAGGCGTGTCGACCGGAACATAATGGTGGACTGCGGTCACATTGACGCCCCCGGCACAGCCGATCGTCAATTCATCGTCATCTTCGGTGTCCAGGTTCAGCAGGATCCGGCCATTGAGAACGCCGCCCTGCAGTCCCTGGGCCCCGGTCATCCCGGTCTCTTCATCGATCGTAAACAAGCCCTCGATGGCAGGATGTTCAATGTCGCTGGCTGACAGAAGCGACATGATGGCAGCGACACCAATTCCGTTGTCGGCTCCCAACGTTGTACCGGCAGCCGCGACCCAGTCGCCATCGACCCGCATTTCGATTCCCTGGTTGTCAAAATCAAACTCCGTATCCGCATTTTTCTGACAAACCATATCCAGGTGCGATTGCAGGACGACCGGAATCCTGTTCTCCATCCCGGGCGAGGCCGGTTTGCGAATGATGACGTTGCCGACATCATCAACTTCGGTTTCCAGGCCCAGCGACTCTCCAAAGGACCTCATGAACGCAATCACCCGTTCCTCCTTTTTGGAAGGCCTTGGGATTTCATTCAGATCGGCAAAATGATTCCATAACGTCTCGGGTTTCAATGTGCGGACGACAGGATTGGTCGCCGACGAAGATGTTTGCGTTGTCATACTCGGTTCCGTGCAATGCCTAAAAAAGATGATTGGCTGTTACAGGGCCAGGTCCTGCCGGGCTGGGAAATTCGTGGCAGCACTGCCAACGGCCATTATGCCGTATTATCGCTTTCCAAACAGCTCTGACGGGCCAATTTGTTCCCCACAGTAGATGCAATTATCACGGCGTCGACTCGTTTTTCTTCCACAATGAGCGCAAGTCTGGCCCATTGGAGACATCTTTCCATCCGCCTTGCCATCGCGAAGATCGATCTGTTCCATTTTGGCCAGCAAGTGTTCCTCGCTAAAGTCCGTACTCTCACGGACAATTTCCCAAAGTGACTGGCAAGCCAACGCCAACGCGTCAAGTTTTTCTTCCAATCGTTCTACCTGCCGGCCCGTTTGATCCGCGGTCGCTCTGGCTCGGCCGGCCGACGCGTGTGCTGCGCGAATGTTGCCTTGTTGATAAAGTTCCCAGAACATAAATTCTCCAGGGGTTAGCGTGGGGTGAAGGGGTCGACCGGCTGAAATGCGCCCAACGGCTTCACCATGGCAAAAGATAAAGACTATTCTAAATGGAAATCGAAATATCGGGAAAATGTCAGCAAAATTGAGTCCCGTTATCCGGAAAATCTGGGGTAGCCGTCATCCAATGATTGGCTTTTGCGAATAATTCGTACAAGATAGACCTCGATACTCATGCGGTTGGTTTGGAGAGTCCCCGTGAAACATGTCTTGGCGTTGCTAATTTGTGGAGTCATGGTCGCGCGGTGCGATGCGCAATCTTGGACGACGTACCGTGCAGATAATGCCCGTTCGGGAAACGCGGAGGCCCAGCTCGACTGCTCGAAACTCGAACCTGCCTGGTCCTGGCAGTCACCCGTTGCGCCCGACCCGGCCTGGGATGGTCCAGCCCGCTGGGACGCATTCGCCGGGATACGGGACCTTCCGGCAATGCGTGGATACGACGCTTGCTTTCATCCGGTCAGTGATGGAAAGTTGCTGTTCTTTGGGTCCTCCAGCCAGGATTCCCTGTTTGCCCTCGATCTGGCAACGGGTCAGCCGCAATGGACGTTTGTTGCCAATGGCCCGATCCGCCTGGCACCTACCCTTGCTGAAGGCCGAGTCTATTTCGGATGTGACGACGGCTATGCCTATTGTCTTGACAAGACGAATGGCAAACTGAAATGGAAATTCAGCCCCAGTGTGCAGCAACATGCCGAGGCGCGTCGACTGATCAACAACGACCGATTGATCAGTTGCTACCCCATTCGAACGGGCGTCACGGTACGGGATGGAATCGCCTATTTTGCAGCCTCATTCATGCCTTGGCGGGAGTCTTTTATTTGCGCCGTGGATGCAAAAACGGGCCAACTTTCTTCGGATCTCCCCACCTTCGTTGCCCAGCACCAGGATGCAACCCTCGAGGGCTCGTTGCTGGTCGCCGAAGATCGACTGATCGTACCGCAGGGGCGCGTTGCGCCATTGCTGTTTGACCGGGCCAACGGCAAGAAACTGGGCAGCCTGCCCGGTGGTGGTGGCGTGACGATTGTGTTGACTCCCGCGGGGGACGTGGTTCGAACCGAGGGCGGCAGCCAAGCGCGGAGTGGGCAAGTCGGCGTCTTTAAGGGCAAAGAACGCGTTGCTTCGTTTCCTCGCGGCCGTTCGATCGTCGTTGATCCGGAGTTTTTCTTTGTCGTCGATGGCGAAAAATTACTGGCAGCCAAACGTGAGGGGAACGAACTGAAATGGGAGCGGAGTGTCGATGAACCCCTGGAGCTGATCCGATCGGGCAAACATCTACTAGTGGGCGGCCGAGACCACGTCACGGCGGTGGATGCCGAAACGGGTGAAATCACCTGGTCGGCCCAGATCGACGGTCGCGCATTCGGTCTGGCCGTTGCCGGCCAGCACTTGATCGTCTCCACCGATGAAGGAAACCTGTATGGATTTTCGGAAACGGCCGAATCGGCCTGGCAGCCGGGAACCCGTTTCAGTAAAGAAAGCTGGCCTTCACCACCCGTTCCCGCCGTCCGCCAAAAAAACCTGCTTCACCGCTGGGTGTTCCATCGCTCGGGTATGCGGAACCCGTCGGATCAACCTGTCTCCGAAACCAAACTCAAAAACACCAAGGTCCTGGACCAGGAAGGGGGCGCCGATGCGTTGCTGTCGGGCACCGCCCAATCGGTCCTGATTGGAGGTTCGGACAAGGTTGAAGGTGTCGAAATGGAAGGTGGCTTTTTTCCAATCGACAAGAGTTTCATCAAGTCGTTACCGGGCGATGCCATCTCCGTCGAAGCCTGGGTGCGGGTCGACGCGCCGCTGAAATGGGGAGGGATTATCGGTTGCATCCAGGATGACGGGTCAACGGAACATGGATGGCTACTTGGATTTTGCGACGACAAATTCTGTTTGGCCATCGCGGGAACGGGAGGTGGGCTGACCTACCTGACCAGTCCCAAGACCTTTGTGACAGAAACCTGGAACCATTTGGTTGGGACCTACAATGGCCAGGAAATGAGGCTGTATGTCAACGGCTCCTTGGCGGCCAGCAGCCAGGCAGAGCAGGGGCCCATCAGTTATTCCGACGCCTGCCATTTCACGCTTGGTGCGTACAAGGACTCGGATGAAAAATTTCCTCTGCAAGGGGGCCTGCACGAGGTGCGCGTCTATTCAACCACCTTGGCCGGACCCAGCGTGAGACGTTTGTACGAGGCACGCAAAGACGAGTTCCCACCACCCCCTCAACCCGAACCCGAAAAGAACCGTTTTGTGACGTGGGGTCCCTACGCCAACTACCTTGAACCAGGCACTGTGGAAATCCAGTACGGAACCGAAGCCGCGTGCCCCACCGTTGTCGATATTATCAGCGAAGATTCGATTCGTCGCATTTCCGAATCCACCGAAGGAGCCCGTACTCATCGAGTGGTCGTTTCCGACTTGCCCTACCGCAGGGAAATTCAATTTCAGTTGCGTAGCGCCGATTCGGACAATGCCGAGACCACCAGCAGCTATTCGCTGGATACCCATTTTGACTGGTCGAGAAGCAACAAGGCTGAGCCGGGATCCCCAGTCGATTCCATCATTTCAGAAGCTGCCAACCCCCGCGGGCTGGCCATCGTGGTCGGTGAATCAATGGCCGAACAGGCCCGGTCCCTGGCCTCTGGCAGCCAGTTCAATGTCCTGCTGGTTACCCGGAGCGATGCGGAATCTGAACGCGTTCGGCGACGGTGGAAGGAACAGCAGTCCGACGTGAATCCGGTAAACTACGGTAAACAACTCTCCGTGATGGCGATCCCTCTGGAACAGTTGCCAGCAGCCTTTGCAACGGTCGTGCTCTCGGAGAACAACAATGACCAGG
>JAYZCF010000040.1:0-14417 GCA_036338455.1 Planctomycetota bacterium | reverse complement strand
ATCGGCCCGAAGTCAAGCCTTGCGACGGCAAGTTGACGCGGGAGGAGCTCTTCCAGCTTTTGCAGTTTATCGTGGTTCAGAATCGTTTCTACGAAGCTGAGACCGATGAGATTAAGTCGGCGATCGAAGAGGCGGGCAATGGGCCCAGGATCGCAGATGCGATGACCAGTCGATTTTCACTCAACCTGAAACGGGGGCGGCACAAGGTTGAGGTGTACGCGCTCAGCTTCCAGTTGAGCCAGTATCCTCAGTTAGAGGTTTTGCAGCGTCTTTCGGCCATCGAAATGCGACTTCGCAACCTGGTGGCGCTGGTTCAGTTGGGGGACCGCGCGGCCGTCGAGGCGATGCTGGCGGAGGTGAATGGTGAGTTAAAGAAAAAGCACCCGGACGTTCGGCCAATGGAAAAAAGTGAAGTGCTGAATGTCAGTGGTGGCGCTCGAGGTGAGCAGTTCGTTGTCTTGTCTCGCAAACCGGTGGGCAAGCCTGGGCAGAACAGCCTGGAATTAACGATCCTTTACGAGAGGAAGAGTGACACCGCAGAGCCTCGGATTACGATCCATCAATTGCGCAAGAAGTGATCGTCTGCCTGCGCGTTGGTGCCTCTTTTGCAAACAATGAAAGTAAAAAAATGTTAACGATTCGCGTTTTCGGTTGGTCTCTCGCCTTCTTTTTTCTGCTGGGTTTCAGTCTGGAGGACACCCGTTCAATGGCCCAGCAGTGGGCCGAGTTCCGAGGCCCAGGCGGGAGCGGGATTGCCTCGGCGACCAACCTGCCAAGCCATTGGTCTGAGGGGCAGAACGTGCGTTGGAAAAAAGCGGTCCCTGGCCGCGGCTGGTCCTCACCGGTGGTTTCCGGAGGGCAAGTTTGGCTGACTTCGGCGGTGTAAACGGAGTCGAGTCCGGCCGAGCGTGAAGAGAAGATGAAAACGGCCAAAATTCCGGGTTTGGTGCCCGTGCAGAGTATCGAGTTGTTCGCGTTCTGTTTTGATGCCGAAACGGGTGAACTGCAAACCGAATTGAAATTGGGTGGTAGCTCGGATCCCCCCCTGATTCACAGTCTCAATAGTTTTTCGTCGCCCACACCGGTACTCGATGACGATTCGGTCTACTGTAGCTTTGGCGCGTTTGGCACTTGGTGCATCGACCGCAAAACAGGTCAGGTCAAGTGGTCCAACCGGGAGCTGAAATTGGACCATGAGACAGGCCCCGGATCGTCGCCGATTCTGTGGCAGAATCTGTTGATTTTTCATTGCGATGGGATCGATCGTCAGTTCGTGGTGGCGCTGGACCGCCAAACGGGAAAGGTCGCCTGGAAAACCACACGGTCCGGTGAATTGAACGAGACCGACAGTTTGAGGAAGGCATTTAGTACGCCGATCGTGGTATCGATGGGTGGCGAGGACCAGTTGGTTTCCGCGGGTGCCAACTGGTTGTATGGCTACCAGCCAGAGACGGGTGCGGAGTTGTGGAGGATGCCCTACGGCAAGCTTGGTTTCTCCAATGTGCCTCGGCCGATCTATCAGGATGGGATGCTCTACCTGTGTACTGGCTATAGCCGATCTTCCCTGTTTGCTATCCGCCTCGATGATCCGGACGGGCCGGGAGAAGAAGACGTGGTCTGGCGGTACGAGACTCAGGTTCCCACGATGCCGACACCGCTGCTGACCGATGGCCTGTTGTTGATGGTGAGTGATCGCGGCATTGCCACCTGCCTGGATGCCATGTCCGGTGAGAAGCTCTGGCAGGAACGGCTGGGGGGCGGTTTTGCTTCTTCGCCCATTCTGGCCGACGGCAAGATCTATGTGGGTAACCGTAAGGGGGAAATGTTCGTGATCCGGCCGGGGCGCGAATTTGATCTGTTGGCCACGAATCAGATGGACGGCGATATTATGGCCACCCCGGCGGCGGTGGGAGAGCAGTTGCTGGTCCGAACCAAAGAATCGTTGTACCGGATTCAAAAACAGTAGAGGGTTGGCCGAAGCCGACAGGCCGGGACTCGCGCTGAGCAGAATGGACGGTGAGACGTTGTGGAATTAAAGCGAATCGAACAGCTGACAGACCTGCCCTTTATCCTGGTGTCGGGCCAGGCTCGTTCCGGAACCACGATCTTGACCCGCGCCATGGCCGCTCACCCGTCGGTGCTCTCCAATGGGCTGGAAAGCACCTGGCTGCGGGACTTGATGCAGCTGCTCCACCAGAACCTGGATGATGAAAGCAGGATGCGACAATGCCTTGTCGGCCCTGAGCAGTTTTCCGCTATCTTTCGTAAGGCGGCCTTTCAAATCCTGTTCCCCGGGGAGATTTGGCCGGACCAGGTTCCCCGCGCCGTGTCAACTTTCAGCTCCCTCAGGCAGGAAATCTTCCCTTTTTTAAGGGAGCTCCTGCCGCAGGTGAAGCTGCTCAATATCGTGCGCAACGGGATCGAGGTTGTCTCTTCCCGGATGCGGCATCGGGCGATCGGGCAACTCCCTTTTGAACGGCACTGTCGCGCCTGGTCGCGGGCGGTGGACGTGGTGCAATGGGCCGGCGATGACTCGTTTTTTAAACTGGTGAGACACGAGCAGTTGCTCACCGACGAATTGCCGAGGTTGTTCGCGGAAATCCAACAGTGGGCCGGGCTGACAGGTTCAGATGATTGTTGTCACTATGTTCAGCAGAACCTGATTAACACGACTTCGGATTCGGAGCAGGCTTCCGACAAGCCAGACGTCTTGGTGACGCGATCAGAACGATGGCGGGATTGGACGGGTGAGCAACGAACCCTGTTTCAGCAGATATGCGGACCGTCGATGGCGTACTTTGGTTACCCAATTCCATGGTAAACCGAAGGCCTGGTCAAATTGGGGCTCCGGCTCAGGTTTGCCAAAAAGGCCCCCAGCTGGCTGGCGGTTGTTGGCTTTTGCCCGTCGGTTCATCATTCGACCGCGATTCGAGTATCCGGATTTCCTGATCGAGAGATTCCATCAGTTCCTTGAAGGCAGGGTTGCTTGTCAGGTTCCCCTTGACCCGTGCCTCGGATGTGAAGAAGGCCTTGATCAACACAAGTTTCCGCCGGGCCAGGTCGACTACCTCGTCGAGATCGTCGGTGGTTTCCTGGGGCCACAGGCCCTGCCGTCCAAACAGAATGACTAGCGAGGCCGCTGCACGGATTTGATGAGGGTGTTCCGACGGTTCGAGGGACAAGGTGGAGCGGATCAGCCGGCCAATTTTTTGCCACCCGCCGGAGGAGGTTAGCCAAGCCTGTGCGTCTTCGTCCGCCCACGGACTTGGAGGGCTGATTCGTTGGGACATGTTCGTTTGCCTTGGCAGATGGGTGAAGGGTGTTTTCAAGAAATAAGACTGGGAAGCAGGCTGCGGTTGGCGTGAGGCGGCCCGAATTCAGGCCCAAAAGTTCTTCCAGGTGGCGGGCCGATGGAGTGGGGTCTTCAAGCTGGATTTGCCAATGCGACGTCTTAGCACCTCCAATTCATAGCGGATCTCGTCCATCATGGCGCCGTGCTGTTGATGCTGGGCCATCGTCATTTTTCGGTTCGTTTTGGACTGGGTTTGCTTGACAATTTCGGTCACCTTCTGTTCGGCCAGCACCAGGATGTTGTCGTAGCCGTGTGGCCAGATCCCGGGACGGGCCAAGGTGATCAGGAGCATCAGGACCATTCGACACTCTGGAATGTTGATTCGGTCTACTGGCTGTTCGACGAAACGTTCCAGCTCATCCAGCATTCCGGATTGCTTGAGTAGCATCTCGTACCAAGCCTGTGATTTTGGGTGCGCCCAAGGTGACAATTCGAGGGTTGCGCTCATGGTGAATTACTTTGATCTCTACCGGGAAGTCAGGGGGGCTAACGCCATTCGTCATGGCAATTGCTGCACGATTGTTCGATCAGGTTGAATCCCTCGGACGCCAGATCGTAGTTTTTTGTTTCGCATCCTTGTACCACCTGGCCGGCTGCTTTCTTCATCGCCTCGGCGTAAACGAGGTAGTCCTCTTCTTCCGCATCGTCCATGTCCGGTTTGCAGAGGACTTGTCCCATGGCGGCAATCAGGCTTGCCCCATGCAACACCGTCTCATTGTTCTGGGTGAATTCGGTCTTGTTCGCCATAAACGGTTTGAGTTCAGCAACCGCATCCTCCAATTGGACCATCACAGGGCTCCGCTTGACGGCGGAGGCCCAGTCCACAGCGTCCACCGGTTTCTGCTGGTTGCCGAAGCCACCACCCCGCACGAGTTCTGTCAGGTTGTCCTTTTGGAGCTTGGCGTTGTTGTAAGCCTGCAGGGAGCCGACCCGTGAGTTGGCCGCGGCGCGGGCAAAGGCGGGTTGAGCCACGGGTGCCAGCTCTTTCCATCGCACATCGGCATCGTACTCGAGGATGATGCCGAACAGCATGGAAAGCATCGAATAAGACTGGTGGACTTTTCCGTAATCGCTTTTGAATCGCCCGGGTGTGGTGACGTCCATCGTCAGTTTTTGTTGCAACGCTTTGACTTCGTCTTCGATCACCGTGTGAGCGATGACTTGGCTCCAGCCTGAGCCGCTCGCTTCGGATGGTTTGGCCGACGGATCGCCCGAAGAGGGGAGATTCTGTGGCCCGGCAACCTGGTTTGGGTTGACCGCTGGATTCGAACTCGGGACAGGGCGCTCGCCGACGACACCCTCTTTAAACAGGTTCTCGAAATAGATCCCGTTCCAATCACGTTCCTTGAAGTTGGGCCGTTTGGCGCGCTGGATCATCTTGGGGCGTCGCGAATCTTGCTCCTGGTACGCATAAGCGGTCAGGGTGCCGGTGATCAGGCTAACGGAAACGAGGCACGCACTTGCCAATCGGTGGAAATACATCTGGGCGCTACCCGCTAATAGAAACAACGATGATTATGATACAATTATGGTGGCTGTAAGCAGAATCGACAACATGCATTGTTTCCCGACCTCAAGATATCGATGAAACCCGAACGTAAATCATCTCGCAGAGAGTTTCTGACTGGCGGCAGGGTGGACAGCCCTGAGAACGTGACCGATTCGTCGGCCGAAACGGCTGCGACGAATCCGGGCGTGATGGGGGAGGGGGACCGTTCCCTGCATTACCTGGAACATTTCTCCAAGCATGCGATGGCTTGCGAATTCGAGTTGTTCTTTAATATGCAACAGTATTCCGGCAGTGGCACCTCGGCCCTCGATGCGTTCGGTTTGATCGATGAATTGGAGGAGCAGTTGACCGTTTACCGGGACTCCAGTGAAGTCAGCCACTTGAATCGGAACGCCAGCAAAGATTGGGTGCCCGTCGAAAGTGGGCTGTTCGCTTTACTGCAACGAGGTTTAGAAGTCTCCCGTTGGACCGGGGGAGCGTTTGATATGACCTCGGGCGAGCTCTCGCGGGTTTGGGGGTTCCAGCAGCGGCAAGGGCGGGTTCCCGAAGAGGCGGAGATCACTTCCGCTTTGGCCCAGGTAGGTTATCAAGGGGTCGAGTTGGACCCGGACCAGGAGCGTGTTCGCTTTCGGCAGGAAGGCCTGCAGCTCAACTTGGGAGGCATCGGGAAAGGGTACGCACTGGATCGAGCCACTGATCGACTGGTGGAGAATGGATTGCAGGATTTTGTATTGCATGGGGGTCAGAGCAGCGTGATTGCCCGTGGTCGCGAGACGCGGCAGGATGCGGTTGCCGAAAATGGCTGGAACATCGGTTTAAGTGACCCCTTGATTCCTGGCCGGCGGTTGGCAGAGATCTATTTGAAGGACCAGGCTTTGGGGACCAGCGGGACCGGGCGCCAAGGTTTTTATTTTCAGGGTCGGCGGTATGGTCATATTATTGATCCTCGTAGCGGCTATCCTTCCGACCACTGTCTCTCGTCGACGGTCATTGCTGATTCGGCAGCCGATTGTGATGCGCTGGCCACAGCGTTTTTCCTCATGACGCCCGAGGAGGTCGCTGCCTTTTGTGAGCAGCATCCAGAGTATCGCGCCGTTCTGGTCCTGCCGGACAAACGGACTCGGAAAATCCGCGTTGAGGCATTCAATATGGATCCAGACGGGTGGACCTTGATCGACTCGTAATCACGTAGTCGGGCGGGATGATCTGGGGGTGGTAGGCCGTAGGTTGGGCCGCAGTCCCGTCGGTCGAACGACGTCGGGTGGCGCCCTGTCCGCCATTGTGCGTTAGGATGGTTTGGGGAGGAGCCGCCGATACCCATTGGGGCTCGTCCTTGGTTTCCACCTGTGGTCGTCCTTTCCAGAGAGAGGCTGTCGATTGCCGGAAATTTTGTTTTTTTGTGTTTTGACAAGGGGAGTCCATCATGAGTTCAATCAGTCCAGCAACTGTCACCTGGCTTCGGCCGATGGTCGGTTTTGTCATCCTGCTCGGTTGCAATACGGCTATGGGGCAGGCGGCCAACTTGCAAGAGACCGAGGCGCAAGAAATTGAGCGTCTTCTGAAAACACAGGTCGACTGCTGGAACCGGGAGGACATTAACGGATTTATGCAGACGTACTGGAAATCGGATAAATTGACGTTTAGCGGAAGCGGGAAAACGACACGTGGTTGGCAGGCGACCCTCGACCAATACAAGAAGAGCTACCCGGCTGGTTCTATGGGAAAGCTCCATTTCGAAGATCTGGAAGTGGAACTTTTGTCCAAGCGCGTGGCGTTGGTCTTGGGCCGCTGGCATCTCGACCTGCAGGGCGAGAAGAAGGAGGGCAACTTCTCGCTGGTCTTGAAAAAGATGAAACAGGGCTGGAAAATCGTTCACGATCACTCTTCGACTCTCGAGGAGGAAGACGAAGAGGATGCCGGTTGAGGCAATCCTTGGGACTCCACCGGGGAGAAGATTGAATTTCTCGCCCAAACACGAATAATGAGGTGGTTCCACTGTGTGAGACGGACGCCATGCGACGGTCCTCGTCAGCGCCCGGTCCTCGTCAGCGCCCGGTCCGGCAGATCCCTGCCCCGTAAAGGGAAGGCATTCGGTCATTTGCCTGAAACCTTTCTGCGGATTGGCGGGTAAGCCTGAAGGCTCGAGGTTTCCTAAGAAAAGATCCCCCATCATGAAAAAATGGATCGGTGCGACAATCTGGATATTGCTTCTACTGGTCGCCTGGGCCGGGTGGCAGCAGTACTCCGTGGAGCAGCGCCGGGCCACCAGCCAGCTTTGGCAGCATTGGACTCGTTCACCCCGCCAGCTGGAGCTCCATTTCGAATCACCGCTGCCCGTTCGAGTGGGCGACCCACTCGTTCAGTTTGAGGCCGGTTCTGCCAAGATGGTTGGTGTCATTCGCCACGTCGAAACACCCGAATCGGTATCCGGGGAATTGGTCACGACGAGTCGAGCTTACGCGGATCTGTTTGCCTCGGCACCGAAGGAAATGGAGGGGATGCATCTCAGCTACCATTCCACGCCCGATTCCATCGAGTGGGTCGTGCAAACGATGTTGCCCCCGGCCACTCGCCAGCGGATCGGTCAACTCGTGGTTGACGCGTACCGCGAACATCAGTCCGAAATTTTGGCTGAACTGCGACCGGTGTTGGAACAGACGTTTCAGGATGCTGCTCAGATCATGAAGGATGAATTCCGTGAGAGCGTTGAGCGGCACGACGAGCAGATCCAGGAACTGGGCCAGCGGTACCAAGTGGAGTTGGTAGAGCAAGAATTGGTCCCCCTGGTCCAGCAGGAAATTTGGCCCGTCATCGAACGCTTGGGACAACCGTTGGTAATCGAGATTGGTCAACAGATGTGGGCCGAGGCTTCGATTTGGCGTTTTGGTTGGCGTTTTCTGTACGACCAGACTCCCCTACCCCAGCGCAATTTGGTGCAAAAGGAATTTGAGCGTTTTGCCAGTGAAAAGGCGGCACCCATCATTGCCGAAAACCTGCCGGAAATCATTGCCGTTCAACAGCAGATACTGTCGGAAATATCGCGCAACGAAAGAGTGCGGGAAACTGTCTCGGAGAGCTTGCGGATGGTAGTCCAGGATGAAGAATTTCAAAGCCTGGTCGGTGACATCATGAAGGACGTGTTGGTCGACAATGACCGCCTGCATCAAGCGTTAGCGGAAAATTGGAATTCGCCCGAAGCGCAGCAGGCGATGGCTTTGACCAATCGCCGGCTAGAGCCAACCGTTACCCGCATTGGTCAGACCTTGTTTGGATCGCCGGATACAGAGATCACGCCCGAATTTGCCAGGGTATTGCGCAGTCAAATCATGCAGAAGGATCAGCGTTGGTTTGTGCTGAGACAGCCCACCAGCCAGGAGGCTGAATTACCGGCCCAGGCCGAACTGCGAACGGATCAGGACGGTACGATTCGTGTAATTCGCAGCCCGGAATTGGGGCCAGACCCGTTTTATTACCCGCGGAGTCCCCGCCAATGAACCGGGAGGAGCATGCGAAGGTCGGGCCGAACCGGCAGCCGGGACAAGCGGATCAGGTCGGTATTGAAATCCGGAAGCTGACGGTCACGGCGGGTGAACGGCGACTTCTGGAGGATGTGTCGGCGTCGTTCCCAGCTGAGCAGATTACCTTGATTGTGGGCCCGAGCGGCGTGGGTAAGTCGGTCCTGCTGCGGATAATGGCCGGCTTGCTCGAACCGGCGGATGGGAGCGTTCGTTATACCGGCTCGGTGACGGTCCGTGGACGTCCTAACCGGCTTGGGGATGTCGGCGTTGTGTTCCAGGCATTTGCCCTGTTCGATGAGTTAACGCCGCTGCAGAACGTCGCTTTTGCCCGCGCCAACGCGCATGGGCCGTCGGATTTGACGCCGGAGCAACTCTTGCAAGAACTCAACGTTCCCATGGATGTCCCCACGGCCCGGCTGAGTGGCGGTCAGCGGCAGCGATTGGCTATCGCCAGAACCTTGGCCTTCAATCCGCCGGCGATCCTTTACGACGAGCCGACCTCCGGGCTCGATCCGTCGACAGGTTGCGACGTGGCGGAGCTGATCCAGCGGACGCATCGCCAGCACCGTAAAACATCGATCGTGGTGACCCACGATTACCAGTCGCTATTGCCGATCGCCGACCGTGTCTATTTACTCGACCCGCAGCAGCAAACCTTACTGGAGGTCCCCAAGGCGCAGTGGGAGCAAATTCCCCAACGCTTGCGGGGGATGGCTCAGATTGCCCGGAAGGAGAACGAGCCGAGGGCCCGAGGGCGGTGGTTTGACCGGTTGAGGGTCCGCGGAGAAGCATTCCTGGAGGGGACTGCCAGCTTTGCACGGTCCGCTTTCGATGGCTTGTTGAGCCTGGTGCCTACCTGGCGTACGCCGCGGTGGGGTTTGCGCTTCTTGGCGCACTTTGCCGGATTGGTTGCCGGACCCACCGCCTGGATTTACCTGATAATCGCCGGCATTATTTCCGGCTTTGTGGTTACCTACTTCACCTTTAAGTTCTTGCCGTATGCCGCTTACACGGAACCCCTTTTGCTGGAGGATCTACTGACGGCTTTGGGTTTTGCCACCTACCGAATCTTCGTACCCGTATTGGCTTGCATCCTGATTGCAGCCAGATGCGGCGCGGCCATTACTTCGGATATTGGCGGCCGACAATTCGGCAACCAGATCGACGCATTGAAAACACTGGGCGCTTCGCCACGGGATTACCTGATGACCCCGATTCTCTGGTCTTTCCTGATCGGTACTCCCTTGCTGACCCTCGTCTCCTACCTGGCGGCCAGCACGACCAGCCTGATTACCTTCGTTCACGCAAACCCGGAATTGGGTCCCGATTTCTGGAGCTATCATTTTCACCGCGGATTATTGGAAATCGGCGCCATTTGGTATCGAGGTACAGGCTGGCTTCTGGCAAAATTATTGGTCTGTGGATTTGGGGCGGCCGTCATCTCTTACCATCTGGGGCGATTGCCGAAATACTCGACCAGCGATGTCAGCAGGGCTGTAACGTCCACCATTCTCTGGTCAACACTCTACGTACTGATGGTTCATTTTGTGTTTGCGTTTTACGAATATGAAGGGCTGTCCGCTGGCAACCCGGGAGGCAATTGATGTTTGCACCAGGTATGGGGTACTGGGCCCTCGCATGGATCATGATGCTGCTGGCCTTTCTCGGTGCATTTGCGGCGATCACGCTCGGTGCTCGGGCCCTCGATCGGCAAGAGGCGCAGGAAGAGTGAAAGCCACGGGAGGTCCGTGCGACAGGATTGTCTGACTTGTTTTTGTGGAATGGGGAGGTTCAGAAATATGAAACGGAATTGGCTAATCGTGGTCGCCTTGATGGCGGGCATGACCGCCGGGTGTAAACCGGCCGAGACGACCACAGGTGAAACGGGTGATGCGAAAGCACCTGGTACTCGAACCATGATCAAGATCCCCGAAAATTACACCGGGGAGTTCAACCCGAATGGATTGTCGGTTGCCGTCGCCGAGGGGAGCCTCGCCCCAGAGATTAAAGGAGATGATCTGGACGGTAACGCTTTTAAGTTGAGCGATTATCGCGGTAAGGTCGTAATGCTGGACTTCTGGGGCGATTGGTGACCGCCCTGTCGTGCAATGTACGATCACGAGCGGTCGCTCGTTACCGAATTGTCCGGCAAGCCTTTTGCTCTGGTTGGCGTCAATACGGATGATGACTTGGATACGATTCGAAAAGTCGTGGCCGAGAAAAACCTGATTTGGCGATCCTTTTACGATGGCCAGGGCGCCATTTCCCAGAGCTATGGCATCAACGCGTTCCCGACAGTCATCTTGATCGATGATCTCGGTGTTATCCGCTCGATTAATCCGCGGGACCTCGACTACTCGATCAACGAACTGATCGAAGAGGCGGAAGCCAGGAGCGCCAAGACGAGCTAGGACCGGCCGCCATCATGGTGAAAACAACGGCCCCGTTCGAATGAGCGGGGCTTTTTTACTAGAGGGTGGTCGCCACCTGTCGAGCGGCCTCGATCGTCGCATCGATATCGCTGGCCGAGTGCTCGGTCGAAACAAAAAGGGCTTCAAACTGACTGCAAGGTAGGTAAACGCCCTGCTCGATCATGCCCCAAAAGAAGCGGGCAAACCGATCAACGTCAGAGCGGGCGGCGCTCGCCCAGTCGGTGACCGGGCCGGCTTGGAAAAAGAGGGTCAGCATGCTACCTACCCGGTTCAGGCAATGTTCGATGCCGGCGGCCTGGCAGGCGTCGACCAGTCCCTCGGCCAGTCGCCGGCTGGATTCTTCCAGTTTTTCGTAGGGCGGGTTGTCCCGCAGAGCGGTCAACATGGCGATCCCCGCTGCCGTGGCAATCGGGTTGCCACTCAGGGTGCCGGCTTGAAAGACTTTGCCTGCCGGCAGTACATGTTGCATGATATCGCGGCGGCCACCGAACGCGCCCAGCGGCAATCCACCTCCGACGATTTTACCCATCGTGGTCATGTCTGGCGTGATCTCCCATAGAGATTGGGCCCCCGAGAAGGCGACTCGGAAGCCGCACATCACCTCGTCGAAAATCAGGACGGCACCGGTTTGCGTGGTCAATTCTCGCAAAGACGTCAGGAATTCCGGCGTGGGAGTAACCACCCCCATATTGCCGCAGACCGGTTCCAGGATCACGGCGGCAATCTGGTCCCCCTGCTGGCTGAAAGCCTGCTGGAGTTGTTCGGTATCGTTGTAGTTTAATATCAGCGTGTCTCGAGTCGTGCCGTCGGTGACGCCGGGGGAGTTGGGTACGGAGAGTGTGGCAGCGGCGCTCCCTGCCGAGACAAGTAGGCTATCGACGTGACCGTGGTAATTTCCTGAGAACTTGATGATCTTGTCACGACCGGTGAAGCCGCGGGCGACCCGGATAGCGCTCATCGTCGCCTCGGTTCCCGAGTTGACGAGCCTTACCATCTCAACCGACGGCACCGCTTCGATGATCAGTTCGGCTAATCGATTCTCAGCCAGAGTCGGGGCGCCAAAGCTGGTGCCGCGTTCCACGGCCTGGTGGACCGCTTCTTTGACAGCGTCGAACTGATGGCCCAGGATCATCGGCCCCCAAGAGCCGATGTAATCGATGTACCGATTGCCGTCGATGTCTTGCAGGTAAGCCCCCTGCCCTTGCTCAAAGACGATCGGTTCGCCGCCGACAGCGCCAAAAGCGCGGGCTGCGCTGTTCACACCACCCGGCATCAATTGCTGAGCCCGCTGGTACGCTTGATGACTTTTCTCTCGGTTGGTTTCTGTCACGGGGTGTTCCTGTCACTGAGAAAGCTTGTCAAACCGTGGCGGAGATTCGCCAAGCAGCTGTCGGTCAAAAAGGGGCCCTGGAGGGGCGAGCGATTTGAGTCAATTTTACCAGACTCTTATTTGCGGAGTGAGGGGGAAACCGGTCTCGTGGATTGCTTCCAGGACGGATGGTCCAACGATCCTGCTGTTTCGAATTAGCTCACCACGACCAATGCCGCGAGCCATCAGGGCAAAGACCGATCATGCCATCTGTTGGCTTACCAAGAGAAAGTCACGAACGGCAAAGCGGCGAACGAGTCTGAGCCCGGCAAAGCATGTCGTACCCGACCTCAACCGTGGGCGCGGACGTTCCATCACAGCTCGAGGATTAAGCTGTGCTATCTTCGATTTGGTCGTCGACGGGACTGACCACACGGCCCATGTAGAAGCCACATTCGGGGCAGACGACGTGGGTTGGCACGGTGGCACTGCATTTGGGGCAGACCGTCAAAGGTCGTCCCTGCAAGCGATCGTGCGAACGTCGCTTACCACTGCGCGAATTGGAATGTTTTCGTTTTGGTACGGCCATTTCTTACTTACCTCGTCTGGTCTGGCAGGTGGCCAGAACGTCTCTCAAAGTTTCGATCTCGTAGTGTATCCAGTTGGCCGGAATGCCTCAACGGCTGAAATGGTCGGGAATTGTCGATATTTACCCAAAAAGAGAACAATCCGCCACGTTCCATGGGCGAACTTGGCCGGATTGGTCCGCCACCGCCCCCGATGTGAGCGATAGACCAGCCGATGCTAGCACGGAATTCGGGTAGGCCTGATAAAATTTGCGGATTCCCCAAAGTTTGACGATTAGCGGGTCGATGAATGCTTTGTGGAAGCGTTCCCGGACCGATCTACGCCACAGGCGTGCGGTCAGTGCGCAACCAGGGGGGTTCGAAGAACGGGCAATTCGCTCGTTGGAATAACGTCGCGACAGCTGCGAGTCGTGCCGTTTTTTTCGAACAGACAGCAGGATATGGAAATCCCATGAGCTGGAAGCTCCCCAGGTTGTTGATATGGACGGCGATCTTGTCGTTCTGGGTCGTCGGCTGTTCGCCGTCACGGCCCCTCTATCTGCACGAGCGGGGGAATCTCTCGTACTACATCGACCAGGCGACCGACATCGAATACCCCGACGTCGAAGTTGCCCAGTTGGCCGAGGTGAGTCAAGCGAAGGCGCCGATGACAGTGGTCGACCCGGATTTCGAGTCGTTCCGAGATATGACGCTTGAGCAGGTCGTCTCCATTTCCCTGCAGAACGCCAAGATCTTGCGAGGTTACGGTACGCCGAGCCTGCAAGGTGCCCGCGTGGTACCCGGGATTGATAACTTGATTCAGGGGCCAGCTGCCGTCGGCACGATTTTCAACGTGGCGGTGCGTGAGACGGAACCCGGGTTTATCGGAAACTCGGGGCAGTATGGCGATCCTGCCACGGTCCTGACCAACACGGGTCTGGATGTGAACCAAGGGGTGGAAGCGGCTCTGGCTGATTTCGACGCCCAGTATACGACCAGTGTCTTTTGGAATCATAGCAACGAGCCTCGTAATACGCGCCCCAATAGTGGCAACTCCACAAACCCGCTAGAACCTCAGATTTTCAAGCAGGACCTCGTCAATTGGGACTACGAATTTTCGAAGAAGACTGCCAATGGAACCCAGTTGTTCTTTCGTAACACAAATGTTTATACCGACAACAACAATCCGTTAGCCGAGCGTCCTGCCGTTCCTGGTGGTCCGGTGACGGGTGGTTTTCAGGAGTTGTCGAACTGGTACAGAACGGCCCTGGAATTCGAATTCCGACAACCGTTGCTGCGGGGCCGGGGCGCCTTTATCCAACGGATGCCTGTCGTGATTTCACGAATCGGGACCGACCAGGAATTGGCCAACATGGAAGCCCAGTTGCAAAACATGGTGACCAATATTGAGATCCGATATTGGGATCTTTACTCGGCTTATCGAAACCTCGATGCCGCCAAGACGGGACGCAAAGCAGCCTTGGAAACATGGCGAATCCTGAAAGATCAGTTTGAGGAGGGGGGCGACGTCAATATTCAGCAGGTGGCCCAGGCAGGGGAGCAGTACTATTTCTTCGATTCGTCCGTAATCGAGGCGTATAACAACTTGTTGGTGGCCGAGAGCAATCTTCGCTGGTTGATGGGGATTGCGGCGACCGATGGCCAGGTCATCCGTCCGATTGATGAGGCATCGATGGCTCCGATGGAGTTTGACTGGGAAAGTTCCCTCA
>JAYZCF010000039.1:0-18785 GCA_036338455.1 Planctomycetota bacterium | reverse complement strand
GCATAATGCTGTGAGGGGTGGCTGACGCCCCCCATGCCGAAACTCGAGTAGTTGGCCATCGTCTCCACATTGCGTTTGCTGGCAATCATCCATCCAATCCGAATCCCGGGTGCCTGGAGCCCCTTGGTGCAGGCACCGGCGATAAACACATTGCTGTTGTCTAAATCTTGAACAAACTCAATGCCGCTGACGGAAGGAGAGTGGAACATCTCGTAAGCCTCGTCGAGCAATATCCCATTACCGGATTGCTCGGCCATTTCAATCAGCTCACGTAGTTCTTCACCGGAACGGGTTTGCCCAGAAGGATTCTGGGGATTGGAGATGATGGGCATCAGGCCACTCTTGGCGTCGAGTGCGGAGCGGTCAAAATATTCGGCATTGCCAGGATGGAAGTTGTTCTCTTTGGTGAAAGGGACAATTTCATAATCGGTTTGAGTTTGAGTCAAAATATCAAGATAAGCAGGCCACTCGATGTTGCCGATTCGGACTTTGATGTGCTCTTTCAGAAAGGCCATCACGGTGTAGATTCCGGGACGACCGCCAGCAAAAATCATCACGTTCTCGGGTGTGATGGATGAGCCGTATTGTGAGTTGTAGTATTGGACAATGGCTTCGCGCAGGGCTGGATGCCCCCAGGCTTTGGGATAAAAGCGATCTTCCCAAGTCACCTCGACACTGTCGGGTAATGCAGGACCGCCGAATTTTTCCAGGGGTGTTGTCAGTGGGAATCCTTGCGACCAAGGGTGGGTCCCTTCGGTTCCCATGAATTGCCCAAAGGAGTCGCGGAATGCGTAAAGGGTCTCGTAGATTCCCATGGGTGGACAATTGTCGGAGAGGAATGATTCCACTCGGTTCGCCACGGACGGCTCGCAAACATCTTGTACTCGAGTTTCTTGCTCACTCATTTTTGCCACCAAGGATTACCTGAAAATGTTTTGAAGCGAATCGCCCTCGCAGTCGAATACTGGATTCCCCCGTATCGGTTCTGGCGGACTCCCGCCAGCGAAACGGGGCCTCGTAAATTTCCATCGGGGAAGACGGGGCGAACATTAAAGGCCAAGTCGTCCTGGGTGGTCTTACTGGAGGGCTTTTGAATTGAGGGTAGCGTCTGACCAGGAGCATCGCTCCAGATGTAAGTCACGATGGGGGTCTTTCGCTCTTTTCAATTTAAAATATTTTTCGTTTTCCGAAAGGTTCCTTTTGATTTCTGACGATCTTAAAATGCAGCGTGCGATGAACCGGTAGCTCTTCAATCTCGTTCCTTTTTTTCAGAAATGCGGGTATGAATCCCCTCCCCGAATTGAATCCGACGCCCGCGAATCAGCGGATTCTCTCGCTTGATCTATTGCGCGGCGTCGCCGTGCTCGGTATCCTGGCAGTCAATATCCAGGTGTTTGCCATGATCGATTCGGCCTACCTGTACCCGGCGTCGTTTGGCGATCTTTCCGGGATCAACGGTTGGGTCTGGTACATTACTCACCTGGTGGCCGACGCAAAGTTCATCACGATTTTTTCGATTTTGTTCGGTGCGGGGGTCGCCTTGATGGCAGACCGCGCCTTGGCCCGTGGCCGCTCGGCGGCCGCCTTGCATTATCGACGCATGTTCTGGCTATTGCTGTTCGGTCTGGTTCATGCCTACCTTCTCTGGTACGGCGATATCCTGGTGACCTACGCAATCTGCGGCATCTGCATTTATCCACTGCATCGTTTGCGGAACCGGTGGCTGATCCCGCTGGCCTTGTTCCTGCTCCTGATTCCCAGCCTGCTGATGAGTGGCCTGGCGGCTACCGTCCCGTTTTGGCCTGCCGAGGAAGTGGCAGCTTTTCGCGCTGATAGTTTTCCCGACGAGGTGGAGATTGAGAGGCAGCTGCAGATTTATCGTGGCGGCTGGCTGGATCAAATAGAGCATCGTGCGTCCAATGCGATTTTCTTTCAGACGTTTCTGTTGCCGATGTTGCACTTCTGGCGGGTGAGTGGATTGATGTTGCTGGGAATGGTCTTTCTGCGCTGGGGTTTGTTACAGGCACAGCGAGGTCTCGGGTTCTATCTCGTGATGGTGGTTGCCGGTTGTGCGGTCGGCTTGCCATTGATCGCTCGCGGGGTGGCGGTCACGATCGAACATGATTGGGATCCGATCTACGTCACCTTTACCGGTATGCAATACAATTATTGGGGCAGCCTGTTCGTGGCTGCTGCCTGGATCGGCGGGGTCATGATCGTCAGCAAAACGGGGTGGGCACTGTTGCGACCGCTAGTTGGGGCGCTGGCTGCAACCGGCCGGATGGCCTTCACCAACTACCTGGCGCAAACATTGATTTGTTGCTTCATCTTTTACGGTTACGGGCTGGGCTACCACGGTTACCTGAATCGCTGGGAGCAAGCGTTGGTGGTACTGGGGATCTGGGCCCTGCAGTTGATCAGTTCTCAATGGTGGTTGAACCGTTTTCGCTATGGGCCGATGGAATGGCTTTGGCGGTCCCTTGTTTTGTGGAAACGTCAGCCGATGCGGAAGCCCCACGTCCCCAACAGCGCTGGCTGAACCGCTTGCGTCAAGCCGGCTCGACATGGTCCAGCGGTGGGCCTGCCAACACATAAGCGGGCGATTCTGCGGGCCGCTGCCTCCAACGCAAATCTTCCGGAATGTTGCGGGTCAGTTGCAGGCTGGATGGCACACTTTCTATCGATTCTTCCCGGTCTATGGACGCCAGTTCTCGGCGGAGGATTCGCAACATCGATTGGAGAAAGGCTACGATCATCGGGCCGATCAGCAGGCCGATGGGGCCCATCGTGGCAATTCCGCCCAGGATGCTGAGCAGGGCGATCAAGGGGTGCATATTGGACTGGCCGTGTAGCACAATCGGTTTGATCACGTTGTCGGCGAAGGAAATGGCCAGGATTCCGTAGACCGCCAGGCCCACTGCGGCGACCAAGCTATGGTCCACGAAGTAGAGGTACAGGCAGCAAGGCACCCAAACCGAGGCGGCTCCCACAAAAGGCACGAGAGCCATGCAGCTCGTTACCATCGCTAATAGAAATATCGAATCCAGCCCGGCAAAGTAATACCCAAAGCCCCCCAAGATCCCCTGCACCAAAGCGGATAGGAGGGTCGCCAGTACCACGGCTCGTGAGACTTGTCCGAATTCACGGATCAGCTCGTCTTCGTGCATGTCATCAATCGGCGAGAGGGCCTTGATTGATTCGATCATCCCGGGTCCGTCCAACAGGAAGAAATAGAGACTGATGACCGTGATGGCAATGCCCAGCATCATGTGGACTAAAAATGCGGTCGTGGAGGCTCCCAGTTCAAACAACTGGTCGCGCGCATAGGCCAGCATCGGTTGGGATTCCTTGATCAGTTGCTCATTCGTTGGGTTAGCCTGCTCTCGCAGCCAGGACCAGAGCTTCCCCCCCAGCTGTCGATTCTTGAACTGGTTGAAAGCCTGGTAGGTTTTGCCCGCTTTGGCATGGACCTGCGGGTAGGCTGCAGCCAGCTTGGCCGGGTCGGATTCAAATTGGATTTTCTGGTGTAGTTTGGACAGTTCCGTAAATTCTTGCTGAAACTGTTGCCAGGTAGAATCGAGCGACTGAGCAGGATCCTTCTTCGGGGAGGAGGAGTCTTGCCGGGATGTTAAATTGGCTGATAATTTTTCAGCATTTTGTCTGATGTCACCGAGTAGTACCTGTTGGCGGTCCAATTCTGATTTTCGATCAGCATCGGTGTACGGTGTGCTCGCCCGCATCGCCATGAAGTCGTCTTCGATCGCCCGAAACTCGGAGCCGGCGGGGAAATCGAGACCGATGCTTTTTTTGATTTTGGTAAGTTCCGCTAGTACCTGCGATGTGTTGAAATTGCGAATGACTTGTCGTGCTTCGGCAGCGGCCAGTCCAAACATGATGCCAAAGGGAAGAAGTACCACCACGATGATCAAGACGGTGGTTGCTAACGCTGCGATTTTTTTTCGCTTTCCAACTTTCTTGAGAATCCAGTGGTGGAAGGGACCAAATATCACGACCAGGATGGCGGCCAGAAACATCGGGATGAGGAAGCCGACCATGACTCGGAAAAAGAGCAGACCCAACAGGACGATGACGGCCAGCAGGAGTACAAATGAAAAGTATTTGGCCAAACGAAATCTCCTCGTCTTCTACCTGCTTCAATGAAAGCTTTGCAAAGGTTGTCATACGCCGTTGATTTTGACAAGTCCTGGCCTGAGATGCCAGAAGAGACTTGTCCACAGCCGGCGCTTCCTGAAAAAAACGGCGATGAGCGGGGTTCTTCTCTTTGCTCGTAGAGCGGGGTGAGTCATGGTGGGGCAGTCCGAGGTTGCCCGGGAAAATGGCTCAATTAAGCGTTGGTTCGGTCTCTGAGCTGCTTGGTCCCGCCAGCTGCCTTGGTGTAAACTACAGATTCCCGTGATCCCGTTGATGAGTGTCCCATGCGTTCCATGTTTCAGTATTGCGTTCGATCTGGCCTGACTTGGTGTCTGGTTCGCCTCCTCCACTTTCCAGTTTCGGCGCAGGAAAATTGGCCCGAGTTTCGAGGGCCTACGGCTGATGGACATGCGTCTGGGCATCCCTTGCCGACGGACTTGGACCGGGCGGGGCGGCTCAGATGGAAAACGCCGATTCATGGCAAAGGCTGGTCCTCTCCCGTGGTCTGGGGCAAGCAGGTCTGGTTGACTACCGCCACGGAAGATGGAAAGCGGATGTCGGTACTTTGCATTGACCTGGAGTCAGGGGCCATCCTGCGCGACCAGGTGATGCACGAAAACGACTCGCCCGAATTCTGCCATCCAACCAACAGTTACGCCAGTCCCACACCTGCCATTGAGGAGGGCCGGGTTTACGTGCATTTCGGCAGCTATGGGACGACCTGCCTGGACACCGTGACGGGTGACGTGATTTGGCAACGAACCGACCTCAAGTGCGATCATTTCCGAGGTCCCGGCTCTTCGCCGATCTTATATGACGACAAACTGTTTGTTGCTTTTGACGGCGCGGATGTCCAGTACGTGGTTGCCTTGGACAAGCAGACGGGCGAAACCGTCTGGCGTACCGACCGAGATATCGATTACGGGACGACCAATGGGGATCTGAAAAAGGCGTATGGCACCGGTCGTGTTTTTGAGGTGGATGGTGAGCCGTTGCTGATCTACCCCAGCGCGGTGGCAACGAATGCTTACGACGTGAAAACAGGTAAGCAGCGATGGAAGGTTTACCACGACGGCATGAACGCATCAGCTCGACCCTTGATGACACCGGGCGGGTTGCTGATCCTGACCAATGGGATGGGTAAAATGGTGGCCGTGAATCCATCTGGCCAGGGCGATATTACGGATACACATACGGTGTGGATGATTTCTAAAGGAGTGACTCGCAAACCTTCCCAGCTGATTGTGGGCGATCGTTTATTCATGATCAGCGACAAGGGGATTGCCTCGGCTATTGATGTGACGACCGGGGAAATTATTTGGCAAGAACGAATTGGAGGCGCTTTTTCGTCTTCCCCCATCTATGACGGCGAAAAGATTCTTGCCTGCAGTGAATCGGGTGACATCCACATGATTCGGCCGGGTGATACCTTCCAGCCACTGGCGAAAGTCAAGATCGGCGAAGGTTTCAAAGCGTCCCCTGCGGTGGTCAATGGTCAACTGATTCTGCGTGGTTTCTCCGAGCTTTATTGCTTTTCCGCCGAAGATTGAACGGTGTTAGCGTTTGCCTTTTGTCTCACCTCTGTTGGAGGAGAATACCCAGGGTCGCGCTTGCTTGATGACCAGCTGACCGTCCCGATTTACCTTGAATTCAATCTCCATGGCAAACGGTTCTCCCTCGTTCGGCTGATACCGTTTTTCGAAATGGTAGTGAACGCGTCCCAAGGCCTCCCGTAGTTCTTTGATCTGGCTCTCATTCAGCAGGCTTTTGCGGGTGCCGCTGTCCGGTGACTCGCGGATAATCTCGCGACCGTCACGATCGTACCAGCCAAGCAACATCTCTTCCGCCGACGAATCCTGGCCCGGGTTGGTTACCATGTCTTCTCCCGGCTGAGTGTTGACGTAGTAATTCCCTTCCGTTTCGTAGAGGATGTCATCGGTCACGGCTACGCCGTTGCATTGCTCCTGCTCGAAGTTCGGGTGTAGCAGGACTCCCATGGCGCTCTGGCGATGATCGATGCGAAAGAATTGTCGCTCTTCGAAAGCACGCGCGTTCCAGAGACTGGCAAATACCTGTTTGATCGAATTGGCCAAGTGTCCTTCATCCGAACGGTGCGTGCAGGAATCATAAAGGCCTGCTCCACTGAAACCAGGCAGATCTTCGCTGTTGGTACTCGAGCGGCAGCGAATCGGAGAACCGGGTGGGAACTGCTGCTGGGTTTTTGCCAATGCCTGCATCATCCATTCCGGCATCTTCCCCTCTGTGATCCGCTTTTTCAGTCCGTCCAACTCACGGCGAATAACGTCCGGTTCTGCCCCGTCGTCAGCCAGTGACCCGATGCGTTCCACTTCCGGGTAGAGATCGTTATGTTGCATAAACTGGTCATAAAAGTAGAAGGGGACGCCGTAGCCGTCGGGGACCGCGCCCTCAGGCAATTGGATTTGCTGCAAGGTTGCCAGATTGGCCGTCTTGACTCCGAAGCTGTCGGATTGTTCAAAATCGATTTGGGCCAGTGGCCGTATCTCTTGAACACTCAGGTTGCGAGGCGGTGATTGTGAGTGTTTCGGTCGCAGGTTCACGAGGTGCCGATCGACCTCAGCCCGGCTGGCCGGTTGGAGCCGAAACCCCTGGGGTGTGACCTCGTACTGTACCAACTTGCCTTCCAAGGCGCGAATCTCCTCTTGGCGGGAAGCATCCTTGATAAAGGCGTTGGGGATTCGATCTTGCACGGCGCGCAGGTTTACGTGAGACAACGGGGTCTGGCGCACCTCGGTGATGACACCGGCAACACGTGGCATCTGATTGGGAAGTGTTCGGTAAACGACAATGTCTTGAGGAGATGGTCGTTCGTTAGGTTCCATGATTCGCAGGCGACCGTATGACTTGGCACGGTTGAGCGGCAGGAAGGCGATGTTTCGGTAAAGATCGCTATCGAGGTGCACGGCCAGATTGGCTTTGGCGTATTTCTCCTTTTCCTGTTGATAACGGGCGAGATTGCCTGACAGGGGGTGAAACGCCACGCGCCCCTTGAGCAGTGGCATCTTCTCGATCAGCATGTTTTGGATGCGTTGAATATCTTCAAAGGCGTAGGAGTCGCTCGGCTGAAAATCGATGATGTACAACCCCGCAGTCCCCGACGGGTTTAGCAATCTCGGCAAATAGGTAATGGCCCCCCGTTCCCGACTGTTGATACCGACCAGTCGCATCCAAGGTGGATGCCCCCGGTAGTTCTGGGTGTTCATGAAGTAGACCTTGTGGTCGTTCGGGTCGTGCTTGTCGATCACGAACTTGACGAATTCCAGATTGGCGAGATAAGCGTCGCGCGAGACCTCGGGGCCTTGGTAGGAAAGCTTCTCGAACGTTTCTCGGTCCGGTATTTCGTCGACGCCTAATTCGAAGTCGAGATCTTCTGGCTCGATGCGGCGAACCTGCGGTGCGTTACGACGATCAGGTCGTTGAGCCCATGTGGAAACCGTGGAAAGCGAAAGGGCAGTCGTTAACAAAAAAAGGAGTATTGTTTTCATGGTGACTCTTTCGTTCAGTTCCCCAAATGAGGTTAAAAAAAGGCAGAACTACCGCTGAATGGGAGGGCCGGGATACGCCTTTACTCGCGTGAACCGGGCACAATTTTCATTTCTAGGCGTTTCTCTCCCCGCAGGACGATGATGTTTGTTTCCTGCCCGATCTTCAACGCTTCAATCGCATAGGTGAAATCGTAAATATTCTCGATTTTTCGCCCCGCCAGCTCGACAATGATGTCGCCGCCCTGAACGCCGGCCTGATCTGCCGGTGCACCGGTTGTAACGTCCGACAAGAGCACCCCTTTTTCGTCTGACGCGTAATCCGGGACAGTCCCCAAGTACGCCCGCATCACGCCGCGGGACTGCTTCTTTTCCTGGGCAGATTGTCGGATATAACCGGGGACCTGTTCGTTGACGACCAGACCGCGGGCTACCAACCCCATCAACTTGGCAATGCGGGTGGCGGCGGGGTAATTCAGCTTTTCAGGAGTATCGCGAGGTGTGTGGTAGTCGGTGTGAGAGCCGGTAAAGGCAGAAAGAATCGGGACGCCGGCTCGGTAGAAAGAACTGGCGTCCGTTGGTAATTGTGTGTCCTGATTCAGCTTGATGGGCAGCCCGACGACCGCGTTTCGTTTTTCAATGTCGCCCGCCCAGTAATCGCTGCTACCAATCCCCTGGAGTACCAGTTGCTTTTCCATTCGTCCCACCATATCCATATTGAGAACGGATGAGATGGTCGGGTAAATGGATTTGGCAGGTTGAGATTCATTGGGATCCACAGCAGACGCCTCCGCTTTATTCAACGCAATCAGTACCGTCTGAGCCTGATCCCACGTGTCGGAAATCTCGTTCCTCTGACGCCGCCAGTCGGCTGCTTGATCGGGGTCGTCCGACGCCTTGATTTGGGCGTCAAAGCTCTTGATCCCTTGCTCCATGAACTGGGAAAGCAGAGTCAGCTCGACGATTGACGATCTCAGTTTCTGGCGATCCATTGTAGGTAATTCATTGCTGATCGTTTCGATCAGTTTTCCGATCTGTTCGATAGTAATATCGTGCGGGTTGGTCCCTTCGGGAATCGGTTTGGGCGTCGGTCGACTGGGCGCAGCGTTAGGCCGGCTTTCGAGCAACTGGTTGACGAAATGCTGGGACCCGTGCAAACCGAGTTCTTCGCCCGACCATGCCGCAAAGATGACATCCCGCTTCATGTCGAGCTTCCCTTTCCGCTTCAGGTCCGCCAGGTATTCGGCTACTTCCAGCATGGCAGCGACACCGGATGCATTGTCGTCAGCACCGACATGAACCATGTTGCGCTCTTCGTTCTTGGCCAGGGAGCCGCCGGTGCCCCGTCCCAAGTGATCAATGTGGGCCCCTACCAGAACTGCCTGTTCCGCAGGTTCGTCTCCTACCATCAGTCGTCCGATCACGTTTCGCCCACGGCCCACAACTTGCTCTACATCGATCGCGGCACCTAATTCGAGGTTTTTGATGGGGAATCCCATCATTGGTTGCCCTGTGTCCAGTCGTTCTTGCAAGGCTTGCAGATCTTTTCCTTGGGCACTCAGCCATCTGTTGGCGACGTCGTCGCTGATGCTCATAGCAGCCACGCTTGAACCGGCATTGGCAAAATCGTTTTGCAGGGGGACCAGCTCGTTTTTGACATTGGAGTTCGGTCCGCTGACGACGATGATTCCTCGAGCTCCTTTGTCGCGGGCCTCCATCGCTTTCTTCCTGAGGCTGCTGTGGTACTGCAGGTACTGCCGCCTTTCGGCCGAAATGTTTTCCGGCATATATCGGAAAACCAGCACCCATTTATCCTTCACGTCCAAATGGACGTAAGAGTCGTACTCTTCCTGGTTTTCGGCGGGTGGGGCGACGATTCCGTATCCGGCGAATACGACTGAGGCCGGTTGGATTTTTCCAGTTCCAGAAAAGGAAAGAGGCCGCCATTCGCGATCCAATTCGTAACCCCGCTCCTGACTGCCTGATTCGGAACGACTGCTGAGTTGATTATCGGGACCCAGTCGTGAGCCAGCTGGAAACTCAAAATTCTGATACCACGTACCGTTATCCCCGTCGGCTTGGATTCCGAGGGAGTCGAGGTACGCTGCGACGTAAGCAGTGGCCTTTTTTTCACCCGGGCTGCCCGTCATCCGGCCTCCCAGTTCTTCCCGACAGAGATAATCAACGTGCTTGATTAAATCGGCTTGGTCGAAGCTGGGGGTGGTTGCTTCCGCCGCCCCCTGGCCGGACCTCGTGGCACTTGCCCACTCGCTCGGTTGATCGTCTCCCACAGCCAAAGCTTGCAGGGCCGCGTTGTGGTTCCACTCGGCCAGGTAAATTTGAGATTCCTTTTTATCATTGCGATTGGAGGTCCATGTCAATTTAGAACCATCAGGGGAGAAACTGGCCAAGCCGTCAAAGCCTTCCGTATCCGTGACCCGGACGGGCGGCGATTTTCCGTCCGCGTCGACCAGGTAGAGTTCGAAATTCGCGAACCCATGTCGGTTGGTTGTGAAGATCAGGTATTTCCCTGAGGGGTGATAAAAAGGGGCCCAGCTCATCGCGCCAATGTTCGTCAGTTTTCGCTGGTCGCTGCCGTCAATGTTCATCGTCATGATCTCGGCAATTGCCCCGTTCTCCGAGAAGCGGCGCCAACAAATTCGTTTGCCGTCAGGTGAGAAAAAAGGCCCGCCATCGTAACCGGGGACCTCCGTCAACTGCCGAACATTGGATCCATCCGAGTTCATGATGAAAATGTCCATCATGTAGGCGGGATCAAGCTCGAATGCCTTTTTCTGTTCCTCTGTCATTGGTTTCGAATAGGCATGACGATTCGATGCAAAGGCGATCATTTTCCCGTCGGGAGAGTAGGATCCTTCAGCATCGTAACCACGTTCATTGGTCAATCGCTGGTACTGTTTTGAATCGGTGTCGTAAGAATAAATTTCGTAATGCTCGTCATAGTCCCAGGAGTACCTTCGCGATTGCCCGGATTCTCGAAACTCGATTTCCTCTCGTTGTTTCTGGCGGGCATTTGGATCATCCTGGGTCGACGAGTACAGAACTTTTTTCCCATCGGGATGGAGCCAAGCGCAGGTGGTCTTGCCGTGACCGGGGGAGATTGGTTCGATTTCACCAATCTCAAAATCGAGCAGGTAGATTTGGAAGAACGGGTTGTCTTCTCGCCGTTCACTTTGAAACACCATTTGGGAGTTATCTGCACCGAAGTACCCCTCCCCTGCCCGCTTTCCCTCAAATGTCACTTGGCGTGGCTGCGTGATAAATTTTGATTCGACCGAGACAGTTGGCGGGGTACTCTGGCCCCAGGCGCTCTGAGCCGCTGTAAAGCCAGCCAGTCCCAGAATACTGGCGGTCAAAACCACCATCCATTTTGAATCGTTGAGGGGGCTGGGAGCGTATTTTGGCATTCTGGCCATCTCGAGTCCTGCTCATTGCGTGGAAATAGGTTGATTCTCTTCATATTATTCACGTCGAATCAGGAATTTTCTGACATAAACGCTTGATTTTCCAGTCGAAACAAACGGCCGCCAAACGATATTCTGCGAAAATCTGGGGTGATCGCCGAATTCGGACTGAAATCGTTACGAACCACCTGCTATTTTCGGTTAACGGTGAATACGTCTCTGCTTTTTTGCCGTATTACAAACAGGGGCATCGGTCGCCAGTGACCTTTCATCATTATTTTCAAGAGATTCAAAGATGATTGCAAATCGTAGCTATGATTGCGTCGTGATCGGGGCGGGACCCGGTGGAGGCACAGCCGCTGCTCTGGTGGCCGAGCATGGATTTTCGACTTTACTGGTGGAGCGGGATAAGATGCCCCGATTCCACGTCGGCGAGTCCTTGATGCCGGAGACTTATTGGATTTTTGAAAGACTGGGAATTCTCCATGAGCTCGACAAAATCGGCTTCACCCGGAAAAACGGTGTCCAGTTCGTAAACAGTAGTGGGAAAGAGACTGCGCCTTTTATCTTCCGCGAAATGGACGATCGCGACTGTAGTGAATCCTGGCATGTCAAACGTGACAAATTTGATCAACTGCTGTACGAGACGGCCTACAACCGGGGTGCGACCTGCGCTGATGAAACACGGGTCTTGGATATTGACATTCGCAACAAGTCGCCCCATCGCCTGACGCTCAAAACGGCGGATGTTAAAGAACAGGAAATAAGCGCCCGTGTGATAATTGACGCCTCTGGCCAACAGGCGATGTTGGCCTCCAGACTGGGCCTGAAAGACTATTACCCCGATCTCAAGAAAGCCGCCATTTGGGGTTACTTCAAAGGCGCGGAACGAGCAGGTGGTGGAAAACCTGAAGTCACTTGTATCCTGCACACCTCGTCCAAGGATGCTTGGTTCTGGTATATCCCTTTAGGAGATGGAACGGTTAGCGTCGGCCTGGTAGGTGACAATGACTATGTCCTCAAACGGGGTAATTCACCACAACAAACTTTTGAAGATCAGATTCGAAACTGCGATGGCATCAAGCGGAGGTTGCTCGATGCTAATCAGGTGGGGCGTTTGAATGTGGCGAAAGAGTTTTCCTACAGGACTACCCAGCAAGCTGGCGATGGATGGGTGCTGGTGGGAGATGCCGGTGGGTTCATCGACCCGATCTATTCGTCGGGCGTCTACCTGGCTTTGAAATCTGCGGTGATGGCAGCTGACGCGGTGACGGACGGCTTGCATCGCAATGACGTCTCTGAGAAACAGCTTGGTAACTGGACGCGGGATTACGAAAAGGGGGTCGATCTGATTCGTCGCCTGGTGCGCGCCTTCTATACGAAAGAATTCAGCTTTGGCCAATTCATGAAAGCCCACCCGCAGCATTCAACCAATCTGACCAACCTGTTGGTCGGACGAGTTTTCGAGGGGAATGCTGGCGAAATTTTCGACGATATGGATCCGTGGTTGGACAAGGTCCGAGCAGGAGAACCTGTTCCCGAAGTATCCAGTAGTTGAGTTGTTGGCCGTTGTGCAGGCGCCCGTCATCTACTTGCCGGGGCGCCCGGGGGTTGGTCCGCCCGCTGGTCGCTTGAGCAGAGCGGTCGGCCGTGCTTCGCTCTCAACTTCTTGTAAATGCGCTTCGTAGGCAGCTTGCAGACGTTTCACGACTGCCGGGTACTCCTCGGCCAGGTTGTTTTTCTCGGAGATATCCGAGGACGTGTCGTACAGTTGCACCGGCAACGGCGAGGGCTCCCGTCCGAGTTCGCCAGCCGAGCCCCGTCCTTTCGCCTTTTCCTGCCAGGGGTAGTATTTCCATTTACCGCTCCGCACCGTTCCCCCGGAATGAGCGATGCAAAAGGTCTGGTGAGGTGTTTTGGCTCCCTCTTCTCCTAGAATCAAAGGCGCGATATTGCGGCCGTCAATTTTCCGCGCGGGTAACGGGGCGCCGGCCCATTGGGCCAATGTTGGCAGCAGATCGATCGTGCCACAAATCTCACGACAGACGGTGTCGGCGGGAATCGTCCCCTTCCACTGCATGACGGTTGGCTCTTTGACTCCCCCGTCGTAAACGGTGAATTTTCTGCCCCGCAGCGGAAGCGAGGAGCCGACGGCAGCCCCGTTGTCACTGGTAAAGATGACCAGCGTGTTTTTTGACAGTTGATTTCGCTCGAGGCAGTTAAGGATTTCACCAACAGACCAATCGACTTCTTCGATACAGTCCCAGATTAGTTTGTCCGTACGGCCGGCAAACTTGGGAGAGGCGGCCAGTGGCAAGTGGACCATTGTGTGAGGCAAATAGAGGAAGAAGGGTTGCTCGTCTTCTTTTCCTGATTCTATGAAGCGGATCGCCTCTTCGGTGTAGCGCCGGGTGATCGTCGTCTGATCGACGGGATACTCGATCACCTGCTCATCGCGCATTAAGGGGACCCAGTTCCGCTTCTTGTGACCCGCTTTGACTTCTTCCAGGGTTAAACCTTCCCGCAAGACAAAGTCCGAGGCGAGTTGGTTGGCCGGGTCGATCCACATGTCATTGCTGTACGGGATGCCGAAGTAGGCATCAAATCCTTGGTAGGTGGGCAGGCAAGGCGGTAAATGGCCCAGATGCCACTTTCCAACGCAGGCCGTGCGGTAACCGGCACCCTTCAAGAGGTCAGCGATGGTGACCTCTTCCGGATGGAGTCCCTGCGGGGAGTCCGGGAAAAGGACCGGTTTCATGCCCAGTCGTCGGAAATGACAGCCGGTCATCAAGGCGGTACGGGAACCGGTGCAGACGCTGCAGCCGACGTAAAAGTCGTTGAATCGTCGGCCATCGCGGGCCATTTGATCGAGGTGTGGTGTGTTGGGACCGGTCGCCCCGTTGAAACCAACATCGCCCCAGCCCATGTCATCCATAAAGATGATGATCACGTTGGGACGAGGTGCCTTTGTCGCTCCGTCCTGAGCGTCGGTTTCCAGATTCGCGCAGAGAGAAAGGGAAAAAGCCGCCAGCAAGATAAAGAGACGTTTTGGTTGGGTGTCCATGTTTGATTCCAAATCAGAGTTGTGAAGAGCCTGAATTCTCCAACGACGGCGGACCAAAATCAAGTCTCGGATCCGATACCCGATCGGACGGCTTCATTCTGTCGAGCCTTTGTAGCTGGCCTCATTTTGCATATCGTGGCGTTCGGGTCCTGTCCGGGGTTTGGAATATCGCTGTTTTGCTTGTTCGATATCGGGTTTGCTGCTGGCAAACATGATCATTGGTCCCTATAACTCAAGTTCCCCGATCAGCTGCGACTTAGTCAGAGCTGAGGAGAAAGAAGCTGTACCGACCAACTCCATTACGGCCCTATTACCCATGTTGAACTTGCAATCGGAATCTTCGCGACGTTGGCTGTCGATGATGGATGAGAATTTGGAAGAAATCCTGATCGATCATGCTCATTGTGAAAAGAAAGCCGCCGGCTGTGCGATGAACCTGATTTTTGCCTATATCGATAACGAAGAACTTTGCCGCGAAATGGCCGAAATTGTGCGGGAGGAACTGGAGCATTTCGAAATGGTGCTGGATTTGCTGAAAAAGCGAGGAATTTCATTTCGTCGCCAGGTGCCCAGTAATTACGGGCGACAGTTGAACGACTTGGTTCGGAAATCCGAACCGGAACGTGCCATCGATCGACTGTTGGTGGCCAGCTTGATCGAGGCTCGATCGTGCGAACGTTTTGACTTGCTTCGCCGCAACGTCCAGGATCCGGAGTTGGCCCAGTTTTACGACAGCCTGTTTGAATCCGAAGCGCGACACCACACAACCTACGTCCGAATGGCCAAGTTTTTCGGTAGTGACGAGGTGGTCCGAGTTCGGTTGGAGGAATTGTCGGCGTTGGAGACAGAAATTATTAACCGGGGTGATCCGCTCCCACGCATGCACAGCTGAGTTACTGATGGCTGGTGCATTTCCCTTTTCCAGCGGCTGTTTCCGCTCTTCCCATTTTGAACCTGTTAAGAACGAGACATGATGGAATCCGATTTTGAAACGACGGCTTGTTCTCCCCTGCCCTCGGGACATCCACTGGCAGGGCAAGAGCATCATCTGGATTCGCTGCGGGAGTGCGGTCGCCTGTTCCACGGTCGTGGATGGTCGGTCGGCACGAGCAGTAATTATAGCGTGGTGCTCGGCAACGATCCGGTAGAGTTGATTGTGACCGCCAGCGGAATGGATAAAGGGCGATTGACTCGGAACGATTTTGTCCGAATCGGTCCTGACGGAAATCCGTTGTTTGAAAATCAACCCCGGTCTTCGGCCGAGACGATGTTGCATGTGGTTTTGGCTCAAGTTCCTGGCACCGGATGTATCCTTCACACGCATAGTGTCTGGGGCACTCTGTTATCGGATTATTTTTTTACCGAGCGCGGATTTGAGGTTGAGGGTTACGAGATGTTGAAAGGCCTGGAGGGCGTAAAGACCCATCAGCACCGCCAGTGGGTTCCGGTATTTGACAACACCCAGGATATCCCTGCATTGGCCAGCCAGGTTGAAGAGGCCTTGGCCCGGGAAAAGGATCCGTTGCAACACGGATTTCTGATTCGCAATCATGGACTCTATACGTGGGGGCCCGATCTTTTTGCCGCACGTCGCCACGTCGAGATTTTTGAATTCCTGTTTGAGTGTGTTGGTAGAAAATTGAGCTTGCCGGTAAAATAGTCCTGATTCGATCTCCTGTTTTCGATACAATGGGCGAAGCTTATCGCCAACCCTTAACCCGTTTGGAGTGATGCCGTGGCCAGCGTGCATGTTCCCGATACCGACCAGCGAATTGATGACCCTCGCGAGATTGCCGATTTCCTTAAGCCCTATGGAATTGTGTACGAGAAGTGGGACGTCGAGGGACGGGTTGGACCGGATGCGAGCAACGAAGAGATCTTGGAAGCTTACGCGCCTGAAATTGAGCGATTGAAGGAGGCCGGAGGATTTGTCACGGCCGATGTGATCAACGTCAGTCCTGATACGCCCGGCTTGGATGAAATGCTCGCCAAGTTTGATAAAGAACATTTTCATACCGAAGATGAGGTTCGTTTTACCGTCAAAGGCTCTGGCCTGTTCCACATCAATCCGGAAACGGCGCCGGTATTTAGTGTGACCGTAGAATCGGGGGACCTGATCAGTGTGCCCAATGGGACTCGGCATTGGTTCAACCTGTGTGGTGACCGCACCATTCGATGCATTCGTCTCTTTGAGGATATGTCAGGGTGGGCGCCGCATTACAAGGAAGAAGCAGAACACGAGAAATTTCAACCGTTGTGCATGGGTCCCGGTTACCTCAAGTCGGATCAGGATGGTCAATTTGACCCCATTGTCGAACTCTAGCCGACTGGATTGCACACGACGTGATCTCCTTCCAATGTGACTCGGTCCTGCTCGACATCGAGGGTACGACGTCGTCGATCAGCTTCGTCTACGATGTGATGTTCCCTTATGTAAGGGAAAATCTGAATTCGTTCCTGGTCAAGAACTGGTCCGATCCCTCGTTTCAGGACTGTCTACCACTGCTCTCGTTGGATATTAACCAGCCTTCGTGCGAGGAATGGCTGGTGGGTGAACCGGAGCAGCAGCGGGACGCCGTGCAGACAGCCGTCATCGAGTTGATGGATGCTGACGTCAAAGCAACCGGTTTAAAGAAGATCCAGGGCTTGGTCTGGAAAGAGGGTTTTGAGTCGGGAGAGATCGTTTCTCACCTCTTCGATGACGTGGCACCGGCGATTCGACAGTGGCATGCGGATGGAATCCCAGTCCGTATTTACTCTTCCGGAAGTGTTGGGGCTCAGCTACTTTTCTTTGGCCACACCTGCAATGGGAACCTGCTCCCCTTGATTGGTGGGCATTACGACACGCAAGTGGGAGGAAAACGGGAAGCTGCCAGTTATCTTGCGATTGCTGCGGATATCCAAGTTTCACCTGGCAGTGTGCTGTTTATCAGCGATGTGATAGCCGAATTGGAAGCGGCCAAAAAAGCTGGAATGCAAACATGCCTAAGCCTGCGGCCCGGCAATGAACCGGTCGCGCACGAAGGATTTGATGCGATCCGCAGTTTTTCCGAATTGGCTCTGAAACGCGCAGGCCGTTGAATGCTTCGTTTCCCGCTGATAACCGATTGCTAAAGCGCCAAGCAGCGATTCATCCGTGCGGCAATGTCAGCCAATCTCTCCTGGTTGCCCCCGGAAACTTCAGCGGTTGACCAGCCGGTAAAGTCGATTTCTGCCAGCGCTGTTTGAACTTGGTTCCAGTCGACATCCCCGTCGCCAATTTTGCAGAACCCTCCCTTTTTCCCCCAGTCTTTGACGTCGAGCTTGACGATGCGGTTTCCCAATACGCGAATCCAGTTCTCGGGCGGGCTGAATTTACGCACATTGCCAATGTCAAAATAAGCGCCGACCCAAGGGCTGTTGATTTCATCCAGGTAGTCCCGTAGTTGTTCAGGGGTTTCACAAAAGCCGTTCCAGACATTTTCAATCAGGATGCGTACACCGAGTCGACTGGCCAGGGGTAAGGATTTTCTGATTTCAACGATAGAACGCTGCCAGACGTGGTCATGGTTTTCATCCTCGCCATTCACACGGCCAGGAACCAGTAACACGGAATCGCCTCCCATCGCGCGGGCATCCCGCAGACACTGATCGAGAATTTGTTGCCCCTGCGCGCGTTGGGACGGGTCGGACGAAGAGAGCCGGACTTGCCAATGTTTTTGGTTAACCAGGCCATGAACGGGCATGCCTGTTTCTCGTGAGGCGGCTTGCACTTCCTCAAGATTTAGCTTGGTGGGACTGACTAGTTCCATTCCATCAAACCCTAGGTCTTTGCAGAGCTGGAATTTTTCGAGTACGGTCTGGCCGTCCTGGATCATTCCCCATTTGACCGATTTGTAGATTCTGCCACGGTTGTCCTGCAACGAGTTGGGAATGCCACCCAATGCCTTCACCTGTTTGAACCCCAGGCCCGATGACAACGTATAACTACCGAGTGCACCCGATGTGATGGCGGCAGTGTGAAGGAAACGTCTGCGAGACAACCGGCCTATTGCTTGAGATGGCATCATCAGGGAAAGCGTCCAAAAATCGAGAGTAAGAATTGTCAGATCAACAGGAATATCTTAGCAGAATTGGTGTTCAGCAGATGCCCGCAGAGGATAGCTGTTTCAATTAATGGGAAAACATTGTCAAAAAACGGAATTGGATTCATACTGTTGATTGGAACTGAATGGACCGATTGGCGTCGATTCGGAAATCGCGGTATTGAACCGGTCTGAAATCTCCTGATATGAACTTGGAACAGAACCAACCCGAAATTCCAGCCCAAGACTTGACGGGTAAGACGATTGGCGATTACCGCGTGATTCGTCGGTTGGGTCGTGGAGGGATGGCTCAAGTCTACTTGGCTGAGCAGTTGTCGCTCCGACGAAACGTGGCGCTCAAAGTTCTGCACGCCAATCTGTCCGGGGATCCGTCCTATATTGAAAGGTTTCGGCGGGAGGCGCAGTCGGCAGCCGGCCTCGTCCAGGCCAACATTGTCCAGATTTATGAAGTCGGTGAAGTGGAGGGTTACCACTTCATTGCTCAGGAATATGTGGCTGGCCGAAACTTGCGGCAATATCTGGGCCGCTATGGAGCGGT
>JAYZCF010000038.1:0-14774 GCA_036338455.1 Planctomycetota bacterium | reverse complement strand
GCAAAGATGCGCGTCGCTTTGCCCGGCTGGTTATTTCGGAACGCCTGCATGCCACGCAATAACCCAGCCTCCACAGCGTCAGGATCATCGGCCGGAAAGGCAGGGATTTCAAATTGCCAATCCCCACGTCCCGCCGATTTCCACTGTTTCGCCAACCTTGATGTAACGTTGAACTGCGCACCTGTCTTTCCCGCAGCTCCGGCGATCAATTGAAAAAGCCACCGAGATTGAAACGTCGTCAAACGATCGACCGACTGCTTGAGAGATCCATCCGGATTCAAGACGATAAAACCAGGTTCGACGAATTTAAAGGGAAGGAGTTCGTACTTCTCTGAGTTGGCCCCCTTCGCTTTGGCTCGCAACGGTATGAACTCCGTGTTCAGCAAACGAATGATTTCCGGATGGGAAAAGGGCCCCCCCAACATGTAGCGGTCTATTTCAACCTTCCGGTCCATGAAACTCCCTTTGAGAGTCGGCACATACCAGAATACCGGTCTCCCACTCTTCCGGGCCTCCTGTAAGGCCTGCTCCACGTCGTCGCGCCACTCGACCGCCGAGCCAACCCGACTGGCCAGTTCACCCGGTTGCACCCGTATCTTCTTGGTACTGTTACGATCCTCCTCCTGAGCCGACAGGGAAGAGATTGCGAAAGCGATGACCAGGAAACGACCGAGATACGCCATGTAACGAACCTTACTGTACAACATATCAAGCCCACCGAGCGAATTCACTCGGACCTTCAAACAGGTTAAGATAGGAACGGAAGATATCTGCATTTTGACACGGGCACAGATCAACGCCAGTAGCGTGAAAGTAAATTTAAAAAGAAACCAACGGTGGAGCGGGCACCATTGGATAGAGACCTGGTACGGCTTCTATTCGATTTTACCCATACTGATATCACGCTCGACCGGGAGAAACCTTTGATGTTGAATAAATTGTGTATCGCTCTCCTGCTGTTGCTCTGCACCGTCTCCCACCTGCTGGCAGAGAGCCGCCCCAACGTGGTCTTAATCATGACCGACGACCAGGGGATAGGTGATTTTGGCTGCACAGGGAACCCCGTGATCCAGACGCCCCACATAGATGCCATGGCGAAGCGTTCCCTGCGCCTGAATCGCTTTTACGTCAGTCCCGTCTGCGCACCGACTCGCGCCTGCCTGATGACGGGACGATACAATTATCGAACCCGTGTGGTCGATACGTTCAACGGCCGTGCCATGATGGACCCAACCGAAATCACCTTGGCCGAAGTTCTGCGCGACCACGGCTATCGGACGGGTATTTTTGGCAAATGGCACTTGGGTGACTGCTACCCAATGCGAGCGAATGATCAGGGATTCCAACGCTCACTGGTCCATCGCGGGGGAGGCATTGGGCAACCCTCCGATCCGCTCGAAGCGGCTGGCCAATATACCAATCCAATCCTGATGGACGATGGAGAGCCGAAAAGGTTCGAGGGATATTGCACCGACGTCTATTATGAGAACGCGTTGGCATTCATGCGGGAAGCGGCAAAAGCCAACGAGCCTTTTTTCGTTTACTTGCCGGACAATTGTCCCCACGGCCCTTTTGAGGACGCGCCCAAGGACTGGATGAAAGCGTACGAAGGGGTCGACCTCGGTAACGATCAGTTCCCGACCAGTCGTGGTGAGCCACTGCGCAAGCAGGCCAATCTCAAAAAGCGACAACAAATTTTCTCAATGATCAGTAACATCGACGAGAACATTGGCCAACTCTACAGTCTCCTCGACGAGTTGAAGATTCGGGAAAACACAATCGTGATTTTCATGACCGATAACGGACCAAATGGCAATCGTTATCGATGTTCACTTCGAGGAACCAAGACGTCTGTCTACGAGGGGGGAATCCGCACACTTTTCCTTTGGGATTGGCCGAGGCTGGGGAAGCGAGAACGAACATCCGACGTCGTGGCAGCCCACATCGACGTATTACCCACCTTATTAGAAGCGTGTCATATCCCTCCACCGCCTGTCGAGTTGGATGGTCGGAGTTTCTATGCCGTTTGCCGAGACTCTGACCGCCAGCTTCCCAACCGGACACTTTTTATTCAAACCCATCGAGGCAACCAACCGGTCGCCTATCATCATTTTGCCGCGATTGGCCAACGATGGAAATTGGTCAACCACAGCGGCTTTGGCAAAGAGACACCCGACGGTGAGCCCAACTTCGAACTGTTTGACTTGCAGAACGATCCGTATGAAATGAAAGACATCGGCCCCGAAAATCGAGGCCGCGTGCGGGAAATCAAGGCGGCTTACGATCGCTGGTTTCAGGACGTAAGCCAAACAAGGGTCAACAATTATGACGTCCCCCGAATTGAAATTGGGGCGGATGACGAAAAGGTGACGGTCTTATCTCGGCAAGACTGGCGGCGGTCCCCTCGTCACGAGACTCCCAATGAGAGTCGACGCCAGTGGCTGTTGTCCAACCCGACAGAGCGAAAATATCAGGTGACAATCCATTTCCCCCGGGATCTCAAATTCCAAACCGTCATCCTGCACTGCAATGGTCGCCAGTTCAACAGCAGCCAGATACCTCACGCCCGAGGCAAACATCGCGTCGTTTTCCAAGGAATCCCCCTGCCCCAAGGTAACATCAAACTCTGGGTCAGCTCACCCCAAGCAGACTCGGACAACCTCGCTTACCAAGTAGAACTCAAGGCGATGTAGAGAGATGGCTGTGCGATCGAAATTACCCCCGCCAGAGATCCTGCTTGAGCAAGGAGCCTGCCTGCTACTCAACAAGCCGGGAGGTCTTTTGACACAAGGTCCACCCGGGATCGATTCCCTGGAAACCCGCCTGAAACAGTTTCTCAAGCTCAGGGATGCCAAACCCGGGAAGGTTTATGTCGGAGTGCCACACCGTCTCGACCGGCCGGTCTCGGGTGTCATGGTGATGGTGAAAAACGTACGGGCCGCCCAGCGACTGGCCCAACAATTTCGAGAGCGGACCCTCAGTAAAACGTACTGGGCAGTTGTGGAAGGGGAGGTCCAGCCAGCGCAAGGAACCTGGGAGGACTCGATGCGTAAGCTACCGGACGAGGCGCGTTCGGAAATCGTATCGGCCGACCATCCGGACGCACAAAGAGCGGTTCTTCACTACGAGGTTCAGGCAAAGTGGTCTGGGCGAACATGGCTAAAGATTCAACTCGAGACCGGCCGCACCCACCAGATCCGTTTGCAAGCGAGCAAACATGGCCACCCCATCTACGGCGACGAGCTGTATGGTTCCCAACACCCATTCGGACCGGATACCAACGATCTCCGCAAACGCTGGATCGCCCTCCATGCTAGAACGCTCGAATTCACACACCCAATCTCCAAGCAAACCGTTTCACAATCCGCCCCCCTGCCCGCTTGTTGGGAATCCTTGGAATTACCGAGCATCGCAGACACGCCACCTCCGTCCCGCACCTGAACCTGGCCGCCCGGCTGATGGTCAGCCGGACCACTCAACCGAAACCTACCTCCCTATGGCCAATCCCGAATCACTCAAGGTACTATCGATTCAACCTTTCGGCGGGGGGAGTCATCAAGCGTTTATGGAGGGCTGGAGCCAATACTCAATCCACCAGTGGCAAAACCTTCAATTGCCGCCCCGCCACTGGAAATGGAGAATGAGACACGCGGCGCTTTATTTCGCCAACGAGGTAGACCAACGATGGCAAGCTGGCTCCCGCTGGGATTCAATATTTACCACGGACATGCTGAACGTTGCCGAATTTCGAGGATTGCTAAAAACGAAGGCGCGGGACATACCGACGGGACTCTATTTTCACGAGAATCAGATCGCCTACCCAAACCGTCACAACGATCCAAGGGATCTGCATTTTGCGTTCACCAATCTGACCAGTACGTTGGCAGCTGATTACGTCTGGTTCAACTCCGAGTACAACCGCGCGTCGCTCGTATCCGGCTTGAGCGAGGCGGCCCGCCAATGGCCCGATTTCGCGCCCTACAGCGAAATTGAAACAATCACCGCCAAGTCGGAAGTGCAAGCGCCGGGGATCCACCCTCCTCCCGAAGCTGAAAATTTGTCCGCGGAACGCGCCGGCCCCATTCATTTAGTTTGGGCTGCTCGTTGGGAGCACGACAAGAACCCTGACGACCTGTTGCACGTGCTCCGAGCATTGCAACAACGTCAGCTCGCATTTCGAATAAGCATCATCGGCCAAAGTTTCCGCCAACAGCCAGCTGCTTTTGACGCAATCCGGCAAGAGTTCCAAGACAAGATCCTCCATTGGGGTTTCCAGTCCAGCCGAGACTCCTACTGGCGCGTCCTATCGCAGGCAGATCTCTTCCTTTCCACGGCAATCCATGAATTCTACGGACTGTCCGTAATCGAAGGCCTGGCGGCCGGACTGGTTGCTGTCCTACCCAACCGTCTGGCCTACCCGGAAATTGCTCAACGACTCGCAAACTCGTCGGGCGAAGTCGTGCTCTACGATGACCTCGATCAGTGCGTCCAGCAGGTTTCGTCCTGTAGCGAACGCCTATCAGAAATCCGAGCAGGACGAGGACCGCGCAGGGCAATCCCCGAAATCACAGAAACAACTTGGCCATCCCGCAGCGCACAATTGGATCGCGCGTTGGCACGGTCGGTCAAATCGATCAGCCGTCAATCGCCCTAAATTCTGTCCAAGTCGGCAACGGTTCTCTCGTTGCTGAGGTTCCCGGTATTTAACGTGCTTGCCGGTTCAAACAGCACCACGTGACATTCGGACTGAGCGACAGGCTTATGCTCGACCCCGCGCGGTACAACAAACATGTCGCCGACATTCAAGTGGATCACCTGATCACGGAGATGCATCTCCAGAGAACCTGCCATAACCCAAAACAATTCATCTTCATGTTCGTGAAAATGCCAATCAAACTCACCGAGCAACTTGGCAACTTTCACTTGCTGGCCATTCAATTCTGCAATGATCTTGGGTGACCAGTGCTGGTCCACCATAGTCAGTTTTTGTGCGGCATTAACGACTTGTGTGCTCATCCAACCGAGGCTCCCGGAAAAATTCTCGCTTAAGAAGAAAACCTGAAATACGCTGGCAGAATTATAGCATGCCCATCAAGACTGCTTGAGAGGTGAGCCAACGGTTCTCGACTTGGCCCCGAATGCACCCAGCAGAGGGGGGCCGAGCGGTCGCTTTCTGAACTTTTGGGAAAACCCGGAGGATTGGCGTCCGCCAGGAATGACGTTTACCCACCCGTATCAGGCAATCCAGAACCGGGCTCTGTAGGATCGACATTGACGGAAAGCCGAATCCCTCAAAGAATAGGAGCATCAACGCTTGCCAAACTCACGAATCATTCCTATGGCCAACCCTCGTTTTTTCTGTTTACGCGGATTCATGAAATCCGGCACCAACTGGCTGGGTAAATTACTCAGTAGCCATCAGGAAATTGGCTGTTATGGCGAATACCACTGGCAAGCCATGGCCAAAGAATTCAAACGGAATCTAGCCAACCTACCGATCTACCAGGACTTGAATTATCGAGAACAGGTACACGTCGTTTTCGAAAACATGATCAAACAATGCCTGGTGGAGATCGATTCAAAATCGACCGTTTTGGGCGAGCGGACCCCTACCACACTCGAACCCTTTATCTTGCGTAACGTCCCGCAGATCTCAATCATTCGAGATGGTCGTGATGTATTGGTTAGCCGAGCTTTCCACTTGCACAACCAACCAGAGGTCCATCGTCTCTTTACCCGAATTCCAGAAATGGCGAAGCAGAACCGCCGTTTCCTGAAAGACCCTTGGTACTTCAAAAAGAACCCCGATCAACTACTATGCCACGAGATTCTGGTCAAAGAATCAGTGGAGTGGTGGCGAGATCATCTTGCGCAGGACCGCGAAACGTGTCGGCAACACCCAGAAGTCCCGGTCAAGTTTGTGCATTACGAGGCACTCCATCAGGATACGGAAAAATACCGACGTGAGTTATTTGAATTTCTCGACGTCGATCCCGCGCTCTGTTCCCCTATCGCAGGACGGCTGAAACCGGGCTTTTCCAATGAGAACCCGCAAAAGTTCAACCGCAAGGGGCAGGTCGGTGACTGGAAGAACTATTTTACCGACAGCACCAAGGAATGGTTCAAAGAGATTGGCGGCGAGGAACTGATTCGCCAGGGTTACGAAGATTCGCTTGACTGGTAGCCGCCATCTTCCCAGTAGCTCACAAAATTGGTGCTCGGAGAATACTGCCCACTTCCCCGCAGCGCCATGATCGCCATCAAACGCTGCCTGCTGTCCACGGCGGCAACCAGCTCCGCCACCTCATCCAATTCAACCAAGCTGCCATATCTTAGTTTGGCAATCGTGGCGTCATCCACCACGGTGCAGGGCAGGTCAGGAAGTGCTGTGAGCGGGGCAACCAGATTGGCCTCGATCGTCTCCCGGTCAAGCGAGTCCCAAGCAATTGAATCCCGCAAGGAGAATTCACCAATCCGAGTCCGACTCAGGGCGGTCATCACAGCCGCCGAACCGACATGGCGACCGAGATCTCGACCGAGGGAACGGACATAAGTACCGCCACTACAGTGGACGGCTAATTGGAAATCGGGGTAATCGAACTCTTCCAATTCCAAGTCATGAATGGTGACCTCCCTTTCAGCCAGTCTTACCGACTTGCCTTTCCGAGCGAGACGGTAGGCGCGTTGACCATTCACCTTGACTGCGGAAAAAGCAGGGGGACGCTGTAAGATGGGACCGGTAAAATCCAACAAGGCGTTTCGCATTTCATCACGCGATACCAGCGGCGGGGAAGCAAGGTAATTGAGCTCTCCCTCAAGGTCTTCCGTATTGCTGCTACAGCCAAGACGAAAATCGACACGGTAGTGCTTGGAATGATGCAGGAGATGTTTTGCCAAACGCGTTGCCGGTCCAATCGCCAATACGAGCACCCCCGAGGCCAAGGGATCCAACGTGCCCGTATGCCCGACTTTCATTGGTTTGACCAACTTTTGGACACGGTCAACCACCCGCCGCGAGGACCGACCGACCGGCTTCGCAACATTCAGAAACCCAAACACGATCGCATCGACCCACGTCATTCAGGCAAAAACTGTGCTGCCTAACTATTCTTCAACTCGTCGATTTCAGATTTCAACTTCTCGATCTCGTTTTCCAAGGTGACTACTTCACTCGGATCATCCATCTGCTCCCGCGAGCCCTTTAACTGGATTTGCGTCTTCTCTAATCGCTTGCGAAGAATTTCCAGCTTTTTCTTGGCTTTTTTATCCATGCAACTCCCCCCACTTTCTCATAGAACGCCTCCAATATAAGCAAAAAACCTCGGTCTTAAAATGACCGAGGCGAACGCTTATCGACATCGCGGCTGGCCAGCCCCCGGTTTGGGAACATTCGATTTAGTTGTCGCCGGAAAGCCCGCCTGAGGTGCTTCCGCCCAGCTGAACTGGCAGGACGGGAGCCTGAAGCCCATTGATATACAGATTACTCAAGGCCGCTGCGCGCGAACCACTCCCATCAAGCGGACCACGATCGATAAAGGCGATTTCATTAACCTGCTCCAGGCCGTACCACTCTTCCACACGGTTTCTCAACGTTGCCATTCGTTCATTTAACAGCGCTGCTGGACGGTCCCGATCCAGGTAAAAAGCTTTTTGGCCCATCGGATAATTTCGCATGATGGCCGCCATTTTCATTTTGCCTGCCTGATTCAATTCAGGGGTCCCGTCGACGAAGTGTCGCTGGCTGAAAACGCAGGCCGATTTCCAGCCCGTCTCGAGCATCGGGTCCCACATCTGAAAATAGAGTTGTCGGTCGGCACAGGCAAACGGCTTGGGCCAAGCCTCGTTCCGTTTGGAAACGACCCGGTTAATCTCTTTGAGATGCGCAATGTGACCGCCAAGCTGATGGACACATCCCAGCCCGGGCAAACAGGCTGCTTCCATCTCGCTCGTGCCGCAGGCGCTTTCGCAGACCGGACTTTCAGCGACGCAACTGTGGCAACTCTGAGCCTCGGCAGAGCGGTTCGCTAAAAAAACGGAAACGGCGATCAACGTGCAGCCGATCCAATATGGTCTACTGGTCATGAATGACTCCCAAGAATGACCCGATTTCCAACCAGAGCCGCACCGCCTATGGGCTTATGGGCCTGGCAACGAACGTAGCGGGGCAGACATACCCCGACGGTTATTATCGGTACAGCCGTTGCGAGTCGATCGGGACAAATCCTGAGATCGACGAACAAAACCGCCCGGCAGGGATTACTTTTGTAAAGCGGGCAGCATTTCGTTGACCATCGTGATTGCGGCGGGTCCAACGAGTACGACGAATATGCCGGGAAAAATGAATATAACGAGTGGGAAGATTAGCTTAACGGCAGTTTTCGCCGCTTTTTCTTCGGCAATCTGCCGGCGTCGCACGCGCATGGCGTCGCTCTGGGTTCGCAAGGCCGTCCCGACCGAGGTTCCAAATTTGTCGACCTGAATCATGATTGATGATAGCGTTTTCAGGTCATCGACGCCGTTTCGATCTCCCAACTCCCTTAAAACCTGTTCCCGCTGTTTTCCCATCTGTAAATGCTGGTTGCAGATATTGAATTCGGATGCAATCACCGGGTGTGCGGCAAATAATTCGACGGCAACTTTCCGCATCGCCTGATCAAGACCGAGCCCCGCTTCCACACAGACCACCATCAGGTCCAGGGCATCCGGTAATCCAAGAAAAACCTTCTGTTTTCTCGCTTTGGCAATCAGGCTCAAAACCAGCTCCGGCAAAAACAGAAAAACTCCGGTCAAGATCAAGGTATAGGTCAGTGAGGTGACATTCATTCCATTGAGCAACAGGGCGCCTCCACCACCAAGGACAAAACCGATGATCGCCATCATCATCTTCAGGGTATTGAACATGAGCGGCGCCTGTTCACTGCGAAATCCAGCTTCATCCAGTTTCTGTTTCTGCTTGCCCACCTCATTCGGCTTGGTCGGCTTGAGGACGTCACCCAAGGCGGGGCTCGCTTTGGCCAACAATCGCGTGATGCCATCCGTCTTTCGACTACCGTCTTTCGACGGGGAGCCCGCCTTGTCGTCGCCCGGACGCTGCTTGATCAACATCAGGCGTTCTTCCGATTTGGACGTTCGGTTGAACAAGGATTCTGAGATCGCCCACGCACCAATCGCAATCGCCCCAAATACGGCGAATGGCAAAATGGCGATGAAATCAATCTGGGATAAAATGAGACTACTCACAATGGCACCTGAATTCCGGGTGACGCCCCTAATTTTTAAACTTTGATCGTAATGATTTTCTTGATCGTAACCGCGCCTAGTAATTGCATCACAATCCCTACCGCTAACATTTTTTGTCCCAGAGGCTCTTCGAACAGCATCATCACGTAGCTGTAATTGAGTTTGAGCATGACCAGGAACAGAGCAGGTGGCAGTGCCAGCAGAACAATTCCGGACAAACGTCCCTCACCGGTCAAAGCTTGAATCTGTCCCCAGATTTGCAACCGCTCACGAATGAGCTTGGCAATTTTATCGAGGATTTCTGCCAAGTCCCCACCCGTCTGTCGCTGCAGCATGACCGAGGTAGCAAAAAACTGCAGGTCCAGATTAGGAATTCGCTCGGTCATGCCATTGAGTGAATCCTCCAAGGCAACTCCCAGGTTTTGTTGTTCATAACATCGTTTAAATTCCGGCCCTAGCGGTTCTTTCATTTGCTGGGCCACCAATTGAATCCCGGCCGGAAGGCTCTGGCCGGCTCGCAGCGCCTGAGTCATCAGATCCAGCGCTTCCGGCAACTGCTTACCGAAGATCCTTAAACGGCGTCTCCGAATAAACCAGATGTAACCGAGGGGTAGAAACAAACCGCAGGCAAAAGCCAACATGGCGGCGGACTTCATCGGAGAGACGAGGAATAAGACCAAACCCAAGACAACCCCCGAGCCAAGGGACATCCCAAAAAAATTGGTAATGGTGATCTTCAATCCCGATTGTTCAATAAATGCCGACAGATTGAACAACTTGGACAGGAACAACTCCAGTTGACTGGGTGAATCATCCAGCGGCGATTTCAAAACGGAATCATTGGAGGGGATGTCGGTCTGTTTGAATCCCCGTCCGCGATTGCTCGTCAGTGCATCCAGACGACTGTTGACAAGCTTCTCGTCGTTGGAGAACAGCATCGATGCGCCGTAGACCAACCCGGCTCCTCCGATAGCGACCGCTCCCAGTAGTATGTAGATCAGCATGAAACCATCTCACTCACCGACTGTTTGACTCCGAAACAGGCCCCAACTGAGGGCTAGTCCCCCATCATCACCCGTTCACGGAAAATACTGGCCGGCAATTTGATTCCCGCCGCCTCCAGGCGATCCATACATTTTGGACGAACGCCTGTACAGACAAACCTGCCGCGGGCTCCTCCATCCTCGTCTACCCCATCCTGCACAAAGCGGAAAATATCCTGCATCACAATCGTTTCGTTTTCCATGCCACAAATTTCGGTCACATGGGTCACTTTGCGTGCCCCGCCCTGCAGCCGGTTGGCTTGGACGATCAAATCCACCGCGCTGGATATCTGAGTTCGCATCGCTTTGACCGGCAGCTCGAAACCGGACATCATGATCAACGTCTCCAGTCGGGAGATACAATCGCGAGGCGAGTTGGCGTGCGTCGTCGTCAGGGAACCATCGTGCCCCGTATTCATCGCTTGCAGCATGTCCAAGGCTTCTGGGCCGCGGCACTCACCGATGATGATCCGCTCCGGCCGCATCCGCAGGCAGTTACGCACCAAGTCCGTGGCTGTGACCTGACCTTTCCCTTCAATGTTTGGCGGTCTTGTTTCCAATCGGACGATATGTTCCTGCTGCAATTGCAGTTCAGCAGCATCTTCAATGGTGACGATCCGGTCCTTGTTGGAAATAAAACTGGAAAGTGTATTGAGCAGCGTTGTTTTACCCGAACCGGTACCCCCGCTGATGATGATGTTTAGCCTGGCTTTCATAGCACCTTCCAGGAGCATCACCATTTCAGGCGTGAAGGCTTGGTAGTTCAGCAGATCTTCCAACTTCAGGGGATTGGAGCCGAATCGGCGAATCGACATGGCCGCCCCGTCGAGGGCCAAGGGAGGAATAATTGCGTTTACGCGAGAACCATCTTCGAGTCGCGCATCGACCATGGGACACGTCTCGTCCACCCGCCGGCCCACCTTGGACACAATCCGATCGATAATCTGCAACAGGTGCTGGTTGTCTCGAAACTCGACCGACGCCCGTTCCATTTTTCCGCCGCGTTCACAATAAACATTCTTGGGTCCATTGATCAGGATGTCACTGATCGTGGGATCCTTCAGCAATAACTCGAGGGGCCCTAAACCAAATGTTTCATCCAGCACCTCCTCGATCAGGCGGTTGCGTTCCTGTCGATTCAACAGGTTGTTTTCATCGTCGCAGAGGCGTTCGACGACCACCCGAATTTCACGTCGCAGGACATCTCCCTCGAGCTCACCTACCCGTGTCAGATCCAGCTTACCAATTAATTTCTGGTGGATCTGTTGTTTGAGTTGGTCAAAACCGTTGACACGGGAATCAGGAGTCGAACTGGGAGCAGTGATCATGTTTAGTCTCGAGTCCAATAACATAAGATAAGAGCGGGAGCAAACCGCCGCCGTGGCGCGGAAAGACCTGTGCCAAACGATAGCTTACGGTCGGAGCCGGATTGGGATTTACCGATAAGAAACCATTTTTTTGTTCCGCAAAACTGCCGCAAACGTTACAAACGGAAACCGACGGATAAGATCCTGCGGCCCTATGGAAGACCAGGAAAAGTCAGGAACTGAGCCGGGCGGCAGTCTTTTTCGTCCGATTATTTTTGACCGAATAAAGATCGGCGAAGTTACTGGCTGTTGAGAAAAGCTGGGGACAGGACGCCCCACGGGGACAACCTGACCAATCGGAGTGAGCCCTCACGGGTTCGTCTGAGCGGCGCTTCACCCAGATCGCCTACCACCCGATTCCGTGTCGCATTCAAGTTACCAAACAAGCCGATCAGGGCGCAGCAGGTGTTTGCTTCCCCAGCAGGGAAGATCCGTCGCATCTCAGAGAAACGATCGAACTAAGCTATCTTGGCTTGACGTCCGAATTGGGGCGATAAAAACCGATCGCCTCGAGAGAACGATAGACTTCGTCGAGCGTTTTCTCTCCAAAATTCGAAATACTCAACAGTTCAACACGCGTCGTATTGAGAAGATCGCGAACGGTAAAGATACCGCGTTCTTCCAGGCAATTGGTCGTCCTTACCGTCAACCCGATCTCGGCCGTGCTCAGTTCGAGCTTTTCCTGCAGGTTCCTAGATTCTTCTTCGGCCGCACTAAGCGGAATTCGCGTTTTAGCCATTGGGGGTCCCTCCCGTGGGTCTTTCATGAATTTCGGCGGCTAAGGACACAACACCATAGAGCGAGACTTGTGGGCCCGTCCTTGCCTCTGTCAGCTCAAAATATACCATAGGAGCAAAACATTACGATCAGCCTGACAGGCAATTTATCAGGTCAATTTTCAGATTGCCGAACCCACGCTAGCAACCAAGGTTGGATTTTCTCGAACGCGATGCCTGCTGCCACAGAAAAAGAGATCCTGGACCCGCTGAACGAAGCACAGCGTCAAGCGGTGATGCACCGAGAGGGCCCCCTGTTGATGCTGGCGGGACCCGGTAGCGGAAAGACCCGGGTGATTACCCACCGCATCGCCTATCTCGTCTCCCAGGGTATATCGGGCCGCTCCATTCTGGCAATGACGTTTACCAACAAGGCAGCTGACGAAATGCGAAACCGCATCAGTGCCTTGGTGCCAGGCGCACCCGCATGGTCCGGTACCTTTCATCGCTTCTGCTCCCGGTTACTGAGACAACGTGCCGAGTTGGTCGGGTTGGGCGAAAATTTTTCGATTTACGATACAGCGGATTCGCGCAAGGTCGTCAAACAGTCCATCGAGAACGCCAAGGTCAATGCGCAGCATTACTCGGTAGACTCCCTGATCAATCAAATCAGCTTCTTGAAGGCTCGCGGCCTGACCCCTGCCGATTTTGAACCTCGGCCAGGTCACCCCCTGGACCAGATCATGGCGCGCGTCTACCCGGAATACCAACAACAGCTGCGACGTGCCAATGCCGTCGATTTCGACGACCTGCTTCTGCACACGATCGACCTCTTGCGGCACAACCCGGAATTACGAGCCGGCCTGGACGCCCAGTACCAATACGTGATGGTTGACGAATACCAAGACACCAACCATGCACAGTATCAGCTTGTCCGGCTGCTGAACCACGATACGCGCAACCTGAGTGTGACCGGCGATCCCGACCAGTCCATCTACGGTTGGCGAGGTGCTGATTTGAATAACATTCTCGAGTTTGAACGCGACTACCCGGATACGGCGGTCGTACGACTCGAACAGAACTACCGAAGCACGGCAGCGATCCTCTCAGTCGCCGACCAACTGATCGCCAATAATCTGCGGCGGAAACAGAAACAACTGCTGACCGATAACGATCAGGGCGAAGCTGTCCGACTGGTCACCTACCCGTCGCCCCGCGAAGAGGCGGCCGATATCGCAGAGCAGATCGAACTGGCCATCCGGCAAGGCGATCGGAACCCCAGTGACTTCGCTATTTTTTATCGGGCTAACTGGCTATCCCGATCACTGGAACACGCACTCGGCCGATTATCCATTCCCTATCAGATCGTCAACGGTCACGAATTCTACCAGCGACGGGAGATCAAGGACGTTTTGGCCTACCTGCACCTGATCAATAACCCACGGGACAACGTAGCCTTCGAACGGATCGTTAATGTTCCCTCTCGGAAGATCGGCAAAGTGACGCTAGGGAGAATCAGGGAGTTCGCAGCAAACGAAAATATTTGCATGCTCGAGGCAGCCCGCAAGTGCGGTTTGATTGAGACAATCTCCAAGGGAGCCGCCACGAAAGTCGCCAAGTTTGTCGCCCTGTTTGATGAACTGTCGGTCCTGGAGACGGACGTGGTCGAATCGATCATCCAGGAAGTGGTCACCCTCACCGGCTACCGCGATTGGCTGTTGCAAGACGATAGTGAAGAGTGTCATGAAAGGGCTGGGAACATCGATGAATTGATCGTGGCGGCCCAAGAATTCGACGTGGAACATCCGGACGATGGCGGACTGGAGGCTTACCTGGAACAATCGGCCCTGGTCAGCGACACGGACGCTTGGGAGGCCGAAGCAAATTACGTCACGCTGATGACCATTCATGCCGCCAAGGGGCTCGAATTCTCGTCCGTGTTCATCGTCGGCTGTGAAGATGGCATCCTACCCCACGAACGCAGCCAGGAAAACGACGACGAGATCGAAGAGGAACGCCGGTTACTATTCGTGGGCATCACCCGCGCTCAGGAAAACCTGCAGTTGAGTCGCGCGGTTTCCCGCTTTAAAAGAGGTGCATTCTGGCCCGCCATCGCCAGCCGCTTCCTGCTCGAATTGCCTCGCGCCGAGATGCAGGTGGTCGAACCTGCCCACTTGGATCAACCTTCACCCGATGCCTTCGAACATGATCAACAGGTTCCCTTCGAGGTTGACCCCTGGCTTCATGAAGGTATCCAAGTTGGGGACTCCGAGTATGCCACATCCGGAACCGCCGCGGGATCCGAAATCTTCGACAATCCCTCGACAAACAACGAGCGCACCGAGAAAAAAAACACCCCCCCCAACTTCCCCCGATTGATGACAGGGGCGGAATTAGCCGAACAGGGA
>JAYZCF010000037.1:0-9201 GCA_036338455.1 Planctomycetota bacterium | reverse complement strand
CCGACGGTCGAAAAGACAATCCGACAGTTGATCATGGTTAGCTTTCAAGATTGCAGGAAAGAAGCGATTGCCGGCCTCACGTTTGGCCCACGACCCGAAAAAGGACGAGCGGTTATGTCGATAGTCGCATCCGCTACCGGCGGCGATCTTCAGCGAGGGTTAAAGGTTAAAATTCTCATTCCGATTCAGGGTGGTTAGCGGGTTGGTGTCCGCCGACTTGTTCGCTGTTTGTTTCCGTCGGATTCGCGAGGCATGGATCAAATTCAAATGGCCTGAAGTCTGCTTCTTGGAATAATTCTACCTTTGGAATCCACTGCTTCTCTACAAAGTCCGCATGGATGGTGTGACTAGAATAGAAATCGTAAGTGCGCTGATCTTCGAATTCCATCGAGAAAGAATGAGTGAAGGGATTCTTAGCGCTCACCTGTAGGTAAGCCTTGAAATTCTTGGTGCCGCGGATGGACGCCAACAATTTGGCTTCGTCGAAGAAATCCTTGATTTCATTGGGGGCAAGCCCCTGCTTTAGTTTGAACTGGACTGTATGAATGATCATATTGGTCAGCTTTACTCAACTTCGGGAAAAAGTTGTTGATCAGGCCGAGAAGATCGGCAGGTAATTCAGCGGCATCTGCAGGATGATGCAGGCCATGGCGGCGCCGTACTCGGGGCCCGCTTCGCTGGAGCCCCAGGAACCGTCACCCGCTTGGGTCTTGATCAGTTGGTCGCGGATCGCCGGGTACCACTCGTTCCAGTACTCGCCACCCGCATGCCACATCGCCTGGACCGCGTAGTAGTTGGAATAGAAATAGTGACCGCCGCTTTGCAGCCCGGACGGTTTGAATTTCTTCAGGTATTTCAGCGCCGTTTCAATCTGTTCCCCTTCGTAGATGCCGGCACTGTACATCGAGGTGACACCGGCCGCCGTCATGGCAAACGTGGTCTGGCCGCCGCGCAACGTATAGCGGAAGCTGCCATTCTTGTTCTGGCTTTTCTTAACGTAATCGATGCACTTCTTGCGCACTTCGTCCGGCACGTCGATCCCGGCATCGCGCGCCCCGCGCAGGGCCATGATCTGGCAGACCGTGATCGAAAGGTCGGCGTCGCTCTTCCGCGGTTGGTAACGCCAGCCACCCACATCGTTTTGGCAACGGCAGGTCAGGTCGACCGCCATACGGAGTTTTTCACCAATCTCCGCCTTGCGGGTCATGCCATACGCCTGGGAGAGGAAGAGCATGCTGAAACCGTGCCCGTACATGTTCTCGTGGGCCGTGTTGTCCAGGCGGGCGATGTAGCCCGTGTCTCGGACATTCCGCATGATGAATTCGACACACTGATCGATCGTCTTGCCGTATTTGCCATAACCGGGGGCATGGCCACCACACATGAACGCCAAGCCGGAGAGAGAGCAGGTGGCGACGCCGGCCGACAAGCCGGAATTGCCAAAAGCGCCCCGGTTGCGGCCCGATTTGACTTGGCGACCGTGTAGGAAACTGAGTCCCTTTTCGATCGCCGCACGGGCCGGGGCGGTCACCAATTGAGCGGGTGTTTTTTCGTTTTTCGAGGCTTTTCGATCCATCGCCAAGCCCGGGCTGGCACCGATCAGTGGGGCGCATCCGAGCCCAAGGGCTACCTGGTTGAATTTGCGTCGGTCCATCCTGTCCGCCTGTTTTTTCTCGTTTACCGTACCGTCACCTGTCTAGATCATAGCCGGACCCGGTAAATCGGTCAAAACGGATCGAGACCCGGATTGAGCCGCGGGGCGCCCCTGCCTTGAAGGGCCAATTGACCCGTCCTCTAAACCGTCGATAATCAGCAGGATTGCAGGTGGGAAACTGGTGTTTTTTCGTTGGGCCTGGGCCTCCAGGCGGTTTCCGTCCTTCTGACGTCATCCATCACTCAAAGGTTCCTTATGACGACTTCGGCAGTTGATACCCGACACTTGGCCATCAATACGATACGGACCCTCTCGATGGACGCCGTCCAGAAAGCGAACAGCGGACACCCCGGAACGCCGATGGCGCTGGCACCGGTCGCCTACAGCTTATGGAACGATCACCTGAACTATGATCCGGAGCACCCGGACTGGCCGGGCCGGGACCGATTCGTTTTGTCCTGTGGCCATGCCTCGATGCTGCTGTATTCGGTGTTGCACCTGGCCGGCGTCAAGAACCCGGATGGAACTCCTGCCGTCTCGATCGAGGATATTAAAAACTTTCGTCAAATGGGCAGTCCGTGTGCCGGGCACCCGGAACATGGTGAGGCGGGCGGTATCGAGACGACGACGGGTCCGCTCGGGCAGGGGATCGCCAATTCGGTCGGTATGGCGATCTCCAGTAAGTGGATGAGAGAAAACTACCAGTTTGCCGGCTGTGGTTTTTCGGTGTACGCCCTCTGCAGTGATGGTGACATCATGGAAGGGGTGGGGATGGAAGCGGCCTCGTTGGCTGGTCATCTCAAGTTGGATAATCTTTGTTGGATTTACGACGACAATCAGATCACGATCGAGGGCCGGACAGATCTCGCCTTCAGTGAAAACGTAGCAGACAAGTTTGAAAGCATGGGTTGGCAGGTGGTGACCATCGAGGATGCCAATGACCTCGCTGCAATCGATACGGCCTTCAACCAATTCAAGCAGACCGGGGACCGACCGACGTTGATCGTGCTGAAAAGCATCATCGGTTACGGCGCACCCAACAAGCAGGATACGGCCTCGGCCCACGGTGCACCGCTGGGTGAAGAGGAGATCGCGTTGGCAAAAGAGGCGTACGAATGGTCGGAAGAAAAATTCAGTGTGCCGCCCGGCGTGATGGAGTTGTTTGCCGACAACCTCGGTCAGCGCGGCCGAGAGGCGTATCAGCAGTGGGAGGCCGCTTGGTCTGATTTCGAGGCTGGCCATGCCGATGCGGCGGCTGACTTGCAGGCGATCTTTGAGCGACGGCTGCCGGATGAGTGGGAAGCAGCTCTGCCCGTATTTCCCGCCGATGCCAAAGGGATGGCGACACGCGTCTCTTCGGGAAAAGTGCTCAACGCACTGTCCGGTCCGATCGGTTGGTTGATCGGTGGATCGGCCGACTTGGCCGGATCCAACAAGTCGTTGATCGAAGATGCGGACGCAGGGCATTTCAGTGGAGACGATTTTGGGGGCCGTAATTTCCACTTTGGTATTCGGGAACATGCGATGGGTTCGATCTGTAACGGGATGTCGCTCTGCGGGCTCCGCAGTTACGGCGCGACGTTCGCCGTGTTTACCGATTACATGCGACCCGCGATGCGGTTGAGTGGACTGATGCATCAGCCGGTCCTCTACATTCTGACGCACGACTCGATCGGGTTGGGAGAAGATGGTCCGACGCATCAACCGGTCGAGCATTTGGCCGCCTGCCGGGCAATTCCGAACCTGTTGGTCATGAGACCGGCCGATGCGAATGAAGTTTCACAATGTTATGCCGCCGCCATGTCAGAAACGGGACGGCCGACCGCGATGTTCCTGACGCGGCAAAATGTCCCGACTTTGGATCGGGAAGCCTTGGGCGATGCCGCCGGTGCTCGCCGGGGAGGGTACATTTTAAAAGAGGGTGGGGAGAACCCGGATGTGATCCTGCTGGGGAGCGGTAGCGAGGTGGAGATCTGCCTTGAAGCAGCCGCTCTGTTGGCCGAGGAACAGATTGTCGCCCGCGTCGTCAGTCTGCCCTGTTTCGAGCTGTTTGAGACGCAGCCTCACGATTACCGTGAATCGGTTCTGCCCAGCGGGGTGGTAGCCCGGGTAGCGGTCGAAGCGGGGATCGAAATGGGATGGTTGCGTTTCCTTGGGAACCATGGCCGATTTGTCGGAATGAACGGATTCGGCGCCGCGGCGCCGTATGAAGAACTGTACGAACATTTTGGTATCACGGCGTCCCAGGTCTGCCGTGCGGCCAAGGAGCAGGTAGCCGCCAGCCGGAACTGATGCGTGGTGGACTCGCGGCCGAGCGGAAGGGTTTAGGCTGGAGGTTGGAATTACTCAGCAGGAGCGTTTGGGATGGATAAGGATCAACTGGTGGAGCAGGTTCGTGCGATGCGTCCCTGGCACCAGGATATTGAAATCAACGACCAGGTCAGTACCGGTAAAGCGTTTTCTCCCGATGGGAAGCTGCTCCCGGCTGACAATGACAACGTCAGTCTGATCTCTCCTCGCCTCCGGTTTGAGCGGCGGGCCGAGGTGCTCTACCCCGATGGTCTCTCGGGGAAACGGTTCCTGGACTGCGCCTGCAATGCCGGCGCCTAGTGTTTTTATGCCCGTGACCTGGGAGCCGATTTTTCATTTGGGTTCGACGTGCGGAAACATTGGGTTGACCAAGCTCGCTTCGTACAGGAACAAAGGCAGGGGTTCCCGGCGGATCGGATTGACTTCCGTGAAATGGATCTCTACGACCTGCCAAAACTGGAGCTGGAACCGTTTGACTACACTTATTTCAGCGGGATTTTCTACCACCTGCCCGACCCGATTACCGGTTTGAAAGCGGCCGCTGATTTGACTCGCGATATTTTGTTACTCAGTACGTCGACGGCGACCCAGGCGGGTAACCCACTTGGTCTGACGCTCGCTTACGAGAGTCGGGAAAAAGTGATGTCGGGCGTACACCGGCTCGCCTGGTTTCCCAACAGCCCGGAGATTCTGGTCGAAATCCTGAATTGGCTCGGCTTTGCGGAAATGAAAGTAACGAAAGACGTCAGCAATCATAAGAAACGAAATCGGACCGAAATCGTTGCCGCACGCGAAAAAGGGCGTCTGGAGGGGCTGGAGGGGGAACTGAAGATTCCCCTGGTCGAAGGTGCCCGGCCACACATCGACTGGATGTAGTTTCCGTCGGTTGGAGGCGGAAGGATCCGTCTTGCTGTTCTGTCTTACTGCTCTTTTGGCTCGACGCCGATTTCAAAGCAGGCGAGTTCCCCTTGTCTTCCCAAGAAGGCGCCTGTACCCCCTGTGGCGTTACTCCGCATCAACAATTTTCCGCGGGCCAGCGCGGGGATCGCCCGTGAGGGGTTTTCGAAAAGCTGTGCCTGGTACAGACGGGAGAAGGCCTGGGGAGTCGCCTGCAGAATGTGCAATTTCCCACTGTGATCGATCAATACGATCTTGTCACCGACCAGGATACTGTGACCTACCGGCACGTCATCCTCGACCCAAGCCAGTTTGCCGGTGGCTGCCTCGACGCAGCGATAGCTGCCGTTTTGCCGATCCTCTCGGCCGCAGGAACCGTACAGCATCCCCTTGTGCAGAATCGGCGTTGAATATTGGCTTTCAAACCGATTCGGATCGGACCAGCCCTCTTTCACTGCGCCCACCGTGGGCGTGAGCCAGCGGCTGCCGATTCCATAAGAGGAAGTCAGGAAGACATGATCCTCTACGACCACCGGCATGGCGCCATTGACCGTAGGACCGCGATCGCCGAAAGGGAACTCGAAAAGAATTTTGCCGTTGGTCGGGTCGATGCCAAAAAACATCAAACGTGTCACTACCAACGCGCACGGTTGACCGTTGCACGTACCGGCCACGGGAGACGAATAGCTGGCCCGCTGGTCGGTGGCGACCCAACGTGTCTTGCCCGTTTCCAGGTCGAAGCCGACGATGCCCGCCTCGTTGCCACCGACGTTGACGATCAAGGTGTCACCGATGACGATCGGTGAGCTGCCAAACCCGAAATAACCTGGGGGGGCCCGGAAATCGGTGGCCGTGCTCCGGTTCCAGCGCAGATTTCCATCCGCCAGATCGAGACAGTAAAGTTCACCGGCCGTGTCATAAAGGTAGATTTTCCCTTCGTGAATCAGTGGGACGGCTTTGGGGCCGCGATCCGGATCGATTCCCCCGCCCCGATACTTGGTGGGTAAGTCGGTTCTCCAAATTTCTTTTCCGCTCGCCAGTGAGAGGCACTCCACGACCTGCCCCGTTTGTGGGCGGTGGAAAATAATAACGCGGTCGCCTGCGACAACCGGACCGGAGTAACCTTCGCCGACCGTGTGAGTCCAAACTTTTTTCAGGCCACTCGCCGGAAAGGATTCGAGGAGTTTTTCGTCAACGGCAATCCCGTTTCGGGTTGGGCCGAGGATTTGCGGCCAGTCCCGCGCATCGACCATGTTCCCAGCCGAAAAAACGGCCAGTGATCCGCTGAATGTCAGCAAGAGGAATGCGAATCGTGGGGCGAATGTCCTGGTTCGGCGTGGACTTGCGGGTCCTCGGACGGGTATGATGAACGCGTTCGATTTCTTTTTGATCATTAGGTAAGTTCCTTGCGTCCCTGGTCATCCTGGTTACTGAGTAGTCAAAAAGCCCTCAGCCGCAGTAAGCGCGGTTGGTGGGCGGGCGTCACGATTGCCGTGTTGGCGTCGCTTCTGATCCTGGTTGGCGTTGTCTGGCTGGCAGCCAGCGTAACGCTGTTCACGGTGTCTTCCGGTGGCGAATCAAGTTATATGACCGTTCCCTTTTTCATTCTACAACTTCTGTTGTCGGTGGCCATGATCGGAATTGGTACCTACTTGGTGATGATTTCGATGTGGAAGGTGAGTGCTTCGGTAGAGAGGCGGGGTGCCTTGCTCAGCCAGGCAACCGAGTTTGAACTCCTGAAGGAGTTGCGGGGCTTGCGAGAGCAAATGCCCACGGTCCCGATGAATTCGATCGCGCCAACCCCGGGAATGGTACTGGGTTATCGCCTTCACGCCTCGCGGCGAAATTTATGGGGCCTGGTGGGTGCGGCGGCTGTTTTTGTCGTTTTTGTGGGACTGGGGGCGGTGTTGGTCATCGTGACCTACAACAAGGTTTCCCTGCAGTTGGGGGATTACTCGGCGGGTGCCTTGGCGATCCCATTTCTGATAGCAGCGATCTGGTCGTTCGGTTACTTCGTGAAACAGTTGTTGAAATTGACCAGTATCGGTCCGACCGTGCTGGAAATATCTGATTATCCGATTGTCCCCGGAAAAGAGTACCAAATTCAGCTGTCCCAATCTGGACGTTTGCGAATACAATTGTTGGACGTGACGCTGGTCTGTTACGAGGAAGCGACATTCAAACAGGGAACGAATATTCGTACGGAGAAAAAAGCTGTTTTTTCTCAACGCCTGTTTCGTCGTCGCGGGATCAACGTCGATTCAAACAGTTCTTTCCAGACCCAATTTGACTTGATGGTTCCCGAAGGAGCCATGCATTCCTTTAACTCTGATAGTAACCGGGTGCAATGGAAGATCGAAATATACGGACAGGCAAAAGGCTTTCCCAGGGTGAGGCGCAGCTTCGAGCTGATCGTCATGCCACACGACCTTGGTCCCGAACCAACAAATCATCCGCGGAGTCGCGAAAGAGTGTGAGTCGCCCGGCAATCCACATAAGCCTGACGGATGAAAAACGAGTCTACCAGCCGGGGGATGTGCTGGTCGGTCAATTTGTTGTGGATAATCCTGGTGACCAACGAATCCATGCGCTCGAGGCATCGGTGATTTGGATGACTGAGGGCAAAGGTGAAGAGGACATGGGGGTCCATTTCTTTGATCGACAAAAAGGTCCGCTGGACGCTCGGCAATTAGAAACCCCCTGCAAGTTCAGCACCGTCTTGCCGCGCAGTCCTTTTTCTTATGATGGATTGATGATTCGGGTCCGTTGGGCTGTCCGCGTCCGACTCTTCCTGGAGTCTGAATCGGAACTAACCGAAGAGCTGTTCTTCCGTTTGGGCAGCGTCGACAGTATCCTCGGTGATCTTTCGGCGTAGTCGATCATGTCGGAACGAAGTAATCCTTTTGCCACTCGTTTTATTCAGCCGGGGCAGCAGTTTGTCGCACCTCCCGGTTTCCCAGGGTTTGAGTGTTTGCTCGATCGTTTCCGGCGCGATGGAAGTTGGGGCCAGATCATTGGTCCGCACGGCTGTGGAAAAACGAGCCTCGCCCGGGCATGGGTGGAAAGGATCCGCCCGGAGTTTCGCGAAGCCCGTTTCATGGTGATTCGCCGGTCGGCAAAATCGCGGCTGGGTTGCGAGGTTGTGACTCGTGTTCACGGGCAGGGTGAGGGTGAGCTATGGGTGGTCGATGGGTTGGAAAAACTTTCGCTCTTGCAACGTTATTGCCTGATAGGCCATTGCCGGCGTCGTAAGCATTCGTTGCTCGTTACCTCACACCGGCCGTTGTGGGGGATACCGGTGTTGGTGCGTTTGCTGCCGAGCTTCTCGCATTTTTCACAGATCGTCGATTTGCTCACCGAGTCAACAAGCTTCCCGCTGGATGCCGGAATGGTGCGTCGGACATACGACGATCACAAGGGTGATTACCGCGAGAGTTTGCTCTCGCTGTACGACCGGGTTCAACCGAGGGTGCTGGCAGCGTTCGAGACTCCTGCTGCGACTCGCGACTCGGTTACTGTTGAGTAGGTTACCCGTAATTTCAAGACACGTCGTTGTTGTTGTAGGGCGCGCTGCGGGCCGTTATATTGTCCCTCGCTTTCTTTTGGTTTTCCTTCGTTTGAGGAGTTCGAGGATGTTTCGTTTTTTAACCATTGCTTTGCTGCTCGTTGTCGGTCCGTGGCTTCCTTTGAAAGCGATTGCGGATGAAGGGAATGTGCGAAAGATATCCGTAACGGGAACGGCGGTGACGTGTGTGACGCCCGATGAGATTGTCTGGTCCATCACGACGACCGATAATGATCCGAATTTAGCCAAAGCCAAGATGGCCAGTGACCAGTCCGCAGCGCGCGTGATGGCGATTCGGGATAAATTGAAAATTGAGCCAGACCAATTGACTGCCGGGCGGGTTCAGATCCAGAAACTGTATGACCGGGATCGGAATGGAAATCGGGCTGAATTCAAGGAATTCAGCGTGCGGCGGGAATTTTCTATTCGCCAAAAAAACCTGGATCGGTTTGACGACTTTTTGACAGAAATTGTGGGTGGTCCCGTAGAAGGCAGTTTTCGTTACGACTCTTCGCGGCGTTACGAATTACGAAATCAGACGGGGATCAACGCGGTGAAAATCGCCCAGAAAAAAGCCGCGGCAATGGCGGACGCTTTGGGCGTGCGGATCGGAGAGCCGATCGAAATCAGGGAATCTGTCAACGCCTGGGGCCCCACACAGGTAAGCAATTTTGCTTACAACCAGCAGGAGACGGGTGCCGCGGATGAGACCCAAGGCCGATTGGTACCCGACGCGATTGAGATCAAGATCAGTGTGCAGGTGGATTTCGCCCTC
>JAYZCF010000036.1:0-4482 GCA_036338455.1 Planctomycetota bacterium | reverse complement strand
CTCGCGCTCAATCTTGACGAATTCATCGGTCAGGTACTGGTTCAACATGCCTGCGTATTTACTCCGCCCCCCATGTTTGTCACAGCCGATCAGAATATCCGATTCATCCCCCTCGGGCCTCTGGGTCAACAACTGCCCGGCTAGCTGGAGAGTTTCCGATGAGAGCAACTCCGCCTTGTTACCCAATTTTTCGACGACTGCATTGAAACGGTTGGGAAAAATCGCTGCCACTCGACAGCCTTGCAAAGCGCAGCCGGCGGCCGCCAGCGTCCGTCGCAGTCGGGCCGAATCGTTTTCGATGTCTGACCGTTTGGCACAAAGTGGCAGCGCGATCTCGGCCACCCCTCCATATCCTGGACCGAGCTCTTCCGGCACACCCCCAAGCAACCCACCCAGTTGGTGAAAGCTCGCTGGAATCGCACCACTGGCCAGATGCAGAAAGGCCAGTACGGTCCTCTCCAGATTCTCAATCGACTGTCCTGATTGGTAGACCTGCTTGGAATCGGCGACCACCAACCGGTCAGTTTGACGGCGGCTCGCCACGACGGCCTCGAGAACATCGTAGAGATCGACCGCCGTGTCCGGCACCTGCCAGAACGTCCCCCCAATTGTCAATGGCCCCAAGTTAGGTCCGTAGCCCGCCTCGTCGGTACCAATCAAGAACGCCACAAATTTGCCTGCCCATCATTTCAAGCCCCGTTTTGGCCCAGCATAGAAGCTCACCTCACCTTTCACAAGCGGTGCGGACGAGACCAGAGCGACGCGGAGACACAGTACCGAAACGACACAACGACTCGGAATCTGGGCTATCCCTGCGCCCGGGCCATCTCCTTTGCAGCGATTGCCAGAACCGGCGGCTCGTCGACCCAACGGAACACCCAAACCTTCGCACTTCTTTTGGCTCTTCCTTCAACTCAGGTCGGCCCACAACCTGAGGTGACACCATTGACCACGTGGATCGGTTCGCCGGAGAGAAACGCGCGGATATTGTCGGCCGTAACCTCCACCAGTCGCCTGCGTGAGGCGAGTGAAGCCCAGCCAACATGCGGAGTGATCAGACAATTCTCCAGACCGAGCAAAGGGTTATCATCTTCGATCGGTTCGGTGGACGCCACGTCGAGCAAGGCCGCTTGGATTCTTTTTTGCCGCAACGCCTCGACCAGGTCCGCCTCGACCACCAAACCACTGCGGGAGGCATTGATCAAGATCGCTGAAGATTTCATCCGAGTTAGAAAATCAGCGTTCACCATATCGGTCGTCTCGGCCGTTTGCGGACAATGCAAGGTAACCAAATCCGCAGAACCGAGCAGGACATCCCGATCGACCCAACGGACCTCCGGAAATTCTTCCGCCCGCGGCCTGGGGCTATAAGCCAAGACCTGCATCCCGAAAGCACTGGCCAGCTTCCCCACTGCTTGGCCAATTTTACCGTACCCAATTATCCCCATCGTCTGATCCACCAATTCCTCAATCGGTTTTAACCAGAAGGAAAATTCGCCCGCCTTCATCCAATCTCCCCGCCGCACGGCGGCGTCATGCTGGGCAGGCTGATGCAGGTAGGACAGGATCATCGCAAAGACATGCTGGGCGACCGAACGCGTGCTGTATTCAGGCGCATTGCATACGGGAATCCCTCGACGGCGGGCCGCGTCAACGTCGATCACGTTGTAGCCGGTCGCCGTGACCACAATCATTTTCAGGCGAGGCAACTGAGCCAATTCCGCCTCGCCGACGGGCAACTTGTTGGTCAGCAGAATATCCGCATCCACAGCCCGGCTAACGACCTCGGCGTGGTTCGTTCGAGCGTGAACGGTCAATTGCCCAAGCTTCTCAACCGGTTCCCAGGAAAGATCACCCGGGTTTACCGTATAGCCATCCAAAGCGACGATGTTCAGCAACCCGCACACCCCTTAATCGGCCCCATCAACCTGCCATCCGGCCGAGCGCGACAAAGGCCAACCAGCCCAGCCAAAGTGAAAAAAGCGCGACAGAAATCCGGAAAGCCCAAACTCGGCGAACCGGTCCTCGGGGGACAGGTGACGGATCGACGGCTTTTGATACGTCCGATGTTTCAGCCATTCCCATTTCATCCTTTCGAGCCGTACGTCTTGGTTCACCCGGCGACTCAGGTTATTTTCCGTGCTGCCGACACATCGCACATTTCGAAATTCTCTTGAAAAACGGTGTCGAAATCAAACACATCGTCGAAGTGCGATTTTCGGTCCCGGCTCGACTTCTTCATGATCCCGGCGTCGATCATCCGATAAACGATCTCGCCAATATCCTGAGTCGCAAAAATACCCCATTGATTCAGGACCACCTTGGCCAAAAAGCCGTACTGGTTGATGGCGAATTGCCGGCTGGCCTCACAAAGCTCCTGTCCCGTCAGGTGCCGTTCACGACGGGACTGCTGCAAGGTCGATTCAAGATCCTCGGTAAAACTGGTTTCTGAGCAAGACCCCAGTTCCATCGAGTCGGCTGCAAACGCCAAAGCTTCACGAACGAAGAGGTACGCTTCGATCGGGTATCGTTCGTCGGTTCTGACTAATTGCAGAAGCGATGTAGATTCGTCGGACATTGTATTTTTATTTGGAAGTATTAAAACGAGCTGTCACTTTTCGAACCTGAATTCCATTTCATTTTGGCAAGAATCCAGTAATCTTTCAACGCGATTTTCACCGCGTCTCTATCGTAATCCAAGGTTCCATCCGGTTCACCCTTTCGCCTTGCTTTTCTTGATCACCGACAGAACATCGCTAGCGGGAATCATTACCCGGCGATGATCTTCGGTTTCCAGCAGCAGTTGTTCGGAGAGGATGTGCTGATTGAGGACTTTTCCCTTCCCCATGCGGGTCACCACCTGAGAGCCGACCTTGGGCAATTGCTTTTCAATTTCCTCGTAGGTATCAAACTCGTAGCGCAAGCAACATTTGAGACGTCCGCAACGGCCTGAAATCTTGTTCGGGTCGAGTGTCGCCTTTTGCAATTTCGCCATTTTCATGGAGACCGGCGGCATCGTAGAAAGGTGGGTATTGCAACAGACAGGCTTCCCGCAATCGCCGTAGTCGGCCAACATCTTCGCCTCGTCGCGGACGCCGATCTGCTTCATTTCAATCCGTGTCTGAAATTCAGCCGCCAGTTTTTTAACGAGCTCACGGAAATCGACCCGTTCTTCAGCCAGGTAATAGACCACCAGTCGCTCACCGCCAAACAACGGTTCCACGTCGACCAGCTTCATATCGAGCTTTAAATCATCGACGTGCTTTTGACAGGTCTCAATCTTTTCCTGACGAGATTGTTCGATTTCCACGACCTTGTCGGCGTCATCCCCATTGAGTCGTCGCACGATTTGACCGCTCGCAGCATGATCAAGATGTTGCGTCGAATCCTCATTAGCTTCACAGAGAACTTGGCCTGATTCGAGCCCTCGATTGGACCGGACAATCACCTCCATGCCACGGCGGTAAGAATCCCCACCCCGGACTCCCATCAATCCGATGTTACGCATCATTCCATAGCGAACAACGTACTTCGACACGCCTATCCTCAATACTGCCTACAAGATCTATCGTGATGTTCTATTCTTGTTGGCAACGCGTTGCAAAACAAGTCGCCTCACCGTCAAGCCGTCCGATCAAGAGTCGGGCAACCACAATTTTGACCCACCCGATTCGGGTGAGGAATCGGGGGCTTCAGCGGGCTGGCCAGCGTCATCCGGTGTCCAGAGCGCACCCGACGATCCCTCTGTTTCACTCCCAGGACCCGCCATTTCGGGTGGGGGGGCCGAGGGGCTCGGACCGGGGCCTTGGCCATCCCCGGAAATCAAACCGAACTTTTCCAGAATGTAGGCGAGTTGGTATTCGACATTTGGTTCCCGCAAGTGTTTTTGCTGGATCGTCTGCAGCAGTTCAGGCAACTTGTCGGTCAAACCGCGTGACAAGCGAAACTCGAATTCCTGGACCAGGTAGGTTCCTACCGGTTCGTCCACTTGCCGCGCCGCTTGACGAGCCTTGGAGAGATACTCCAGTCCTTCCTGATCGTCTTCGACCAATCGGGCCATCATCGAGTAACAGGCCTGTGGTGGCACCTGCTCCTGAAGCGACTCCCTTTCCAGGATTTCGGGAATGGCCTTTTTCAAAACGGCCAGGTTTCCCATCGCCATCGCATCCCCCTGCAACCCGACCAACTGTTCGTCACTCAACGAGCTGAAATCGAGGTAGCGTTGCCGCAAGGGAGAGACAAACTCGGTCTCCAATCGCTTGCCGTCGATCGCTTCAGGTTGCTCCATGCCCAGCGCCTCCCGCAGTGCCACAATATGCGCGTCGTCACCCGACTGGGATTGGGCCGTTTGCTCCAACTGCAAGACCATCGCCTCCAAGGCGATCGACAGATCTGCCTGCCCAGCCGCCTCGCGCGGCGTCTTGCCGCCCAGTCGGTGGAAGGGAAGATCAAGCCATGTTTCCAAAAGCTGTTGCGTCCGCT
>JAYZCF010000035.1:0-23866 GCA_036338455.1 Planctomycetota bacterium | reverse complement strand
TCAACACGTTTGTATCCAGATTTCGGATGAAGGTCGCGGGTTTGACCCGGCCGATATCCCGGACCCGACCTCTCCGGAGAACGTACAGAAGGTGGGTGGCCGAGGGCTGTTCCTGATCCGTTCTTTCATGAGCCAGGTGGTTCACAATCAGGTTGGTAACCAGATTACGTTTACCAAAATTCGCCCAACCCTCGCTTCGGAAGAATAAGGCAGATCGCGGGGTGTGAGTGGGTTCCCGCACTCCGCCATCCGGCCTTCCGGCCCCACTCCGCTAGGTCCGGGGCGTCGGCGAGATTCCGAATCGTATCGCGACGGGCCTTTTTCAAGTGCCGCAGGCTGATTATATTGCCTCCCAACGGCCCGGTTCGAACGGGCTGGTAAGGATCAACCGGACCCCCGATCAACCATGCAGTACAAGCTGTCCATCTTCTTGGCACTCGTTGCCTCCTGGCTGGTATGGTCGGGCCATTTTCAAGTCTGGGAGACCGGGTTTCACCACTACTTCTTGCTGGTGCTAGGTCTGTTCTCCTGCCTGTTCTGCGTCTGGCTGGCCACACGCATGAAGATTCTTGATGATGAGGGTGTGCCTGTGCAGTTGGGCGTTCGGCCTTTCATCGCCTATTTCCCCTGGTTGCTAAAGGAAATCGTGGTGAGCAACATCGCGGTGACCAAGATTATTCTTTCACCGAAAATGAAATTGCAACGGGCGATGGTGGAAGTGACGGCCCATCAGCAATCGGAGCTGGGCAAGGTGATCCTGGCCAACTCGATTACCGCCACGCCTGGAACGGTCTCGGTGCACATGGAAGAGGATAAGATCCAGGTTCACGCCCTCTCTTTTGAGGGTGCTGAAGAAGACCTTTCGGGCGACATGGATCGCCGCGTTTGCCGATTGGAGAAAACAAAGTAATGCATTGGTTTTTTTTAGTCGCCTCCTTGTCCATCCTGCTCACGATGGCCCTCGCCCTGATTCGCGCCATGCTGGGGCCAACAGTTTTTGATCGGGTGCTGGCCCTTAACATGTTCGGAACCAAAACGGTTCTGTTTATCTGCGTCTACTGTTTTGCCTCAGGCCGAACGGATTTTCTGGACCTGGCCCTGCTTTATAGCTTGATGAATTTCATCGGGATGGTGGCCCTGCTGCGGTTTTCCCAGTACGGGTCATTTGGTGACAAACCGAAGGGGGCGAGCCAGTGAGCATGACCGTCGATGTTGCCAGCTGGGCATTCCTGCTGCTCGGCTCGTTCTTTTCGATTGTCGGTGGAATCGGAATCATTCGACTCCCGGAGTTTTTCTCGCGCTTGCACGCGGGGGGCGTGACGGACACCTTGGGTGCGACCCTGATCGTGGTCGGCTTATTGCTGCAGGTCGATAGTGGCCTGATTGCGATCAAGCTTCTGATGATCCTGTTTTTCCTGTTGGTTACCAGCCCGACCTCTTGCCATGCGTTGGCCAAGTCAGCCATTTCCGAGGGCCTCGAACCGGTTTTGGACAGTCCCCAGCCCGGGGAGTCTCTCCCGGCCGGGGAGGAATCGGCGGAATGAAGGTGTTGCGATGATCATGCTGGAATTGATTGACATCTTGGTGCTTGCCTTGTTGGCGACGACGGCCGTGGCCGTGGCCCGGATCCGGAACCTGTGGGCCGCGGTGATGTTCACCGGGATTTATAGTTTTCTGGGCGCGGTTTGGATGTTGGTTCTCGACGCCCCGGACGTGGCGTTTACCGAGGCGGCGGTGGGTGCCGGGATTTCCACCGTCTTGATGCTCAGCACGCTCGCCTTGACCAGTCGCGAAGAAAAGCCAATTCAGAAATTTCCGGTATTGCCGCTGCTGGTGGTTCTCGTGACGGGTGCCGCGCTCGTGTACGGGACATTGGACATGCCGCTGGTGGGGGACCCGACAGCCCCCGTGCATACCCGGATGGAACCGAGTTTCATCGAGAAATCGGAACACGATATGCATGGTGAATTGCCCAATGTCGTGACGGCTGTTCTGGCCAGTTACCGGGGCTATGACACGCTTGGCGAGACCACCGTGATTTTTACAGCGGGCATCGCGGTGCTGTTGATTTTACGCCGACCGGGCAAGCCATTGGGCGGATCGACGACGGTCGCTCAGGGGGAGGAGAGCGATGGATAATTTCCCAATCATTCGCGTGATCACCAAGCTGCTGATGCCCTACATCCTGCTGTTTGCTTTCTATGTTCAATTTCATGGCGATTTTGGCCCGGGGGGTGGTTTTCAGGCCGGCGTCATCCTGGCGGCTGGCCTGATCCTGTACGGACTCGTATTTGGCCTGCCCGCCTTGCACAAGGTAGCGCCCCCGTCGGCCATCGAACGGCTGATTGCCCTCGGTGTTTTGATTTATGCCGGTACGGGTGTGGCAACCATCTTGCTGGGTGGGAAGTTTCTGGACTACGACGTGCTGTCGCATCACGTCCTGCCCGGTTGGCTGCCGGAGGGTCAGCATCTGGGTATTTTCGTCGTCGAGCTCGGGGTGGGTATTACGGTGACTTCCGTGATGACCGTGATCTTTTACTGCTTTGCAGGTCGGGAGCCGGTTGATGGAACTTAACAGCTTGTTGGGACTGTTCAATTATTGGATTGTGATCGTTTTGATGATGACGGGTTTCTACATTGTGATTGCCCGTGGCAACCTGATCAAAACAGTGATCGGTCTTAATATCTTTCAGATTTCCGTCTTCCTCCTCTATATCACAATGGGTCGCATGAAAGAGGGGACAGCCCCCATCATTCAGGAGACGGCCCAAGCTGATCAGGCATATTCCAACCCGCTTCCCAGCGTGTTGATCCTGACGGCGATTGTCGTCGGCGTGGCGACCACCGCCTTGGCATTGGCCCTGATAGTACGCATCCGCGAAGATTACGGCACGATTGAAGAAGACGACATTCTCGTTTTGGATCGGGAGTCGTGATCGAACAGCATCTTCCCGTCCTGGTTGTCGTCTTGCCGCTGATCGCAGCGCCGCTGTGTGTGTTCCTGTTCAACCGCGCGCTGGTCTACCTGTTCGCCCTGACCACTTGCTGGGCCACTTTCGGTTTGTCCCTTTTTCTGTTGACCAAAGTCCTGCAAACGGGCCCCATCTCTTACGAACTGGGGAACTGGCCCGCACCTTACGGTATTGAGTACATCGCCGATTATTTCAGCACCTTTGTTATGTCGTTTGTGACGGGGGTTGGGGCGGTGGTGCTGACTTATGCGCCTCGTAGCCTGAGCCAAGAAGTGGATCCCTCGCGGCACTATCTGGTCTACCCAATGTACCTGCTCTGCATGTCGGGGTTGCTGGGAATCTGTATTACGGGTGACCTGTTCAACGTCTTTGTGTTCCTGGAAATTTCCTCGCTCTCCTCCTACGCCCTGATCAGCCTGGGCCGGAGTAGCCGTGCACCGTTGGCCGCCTTTCAATACCTGGTGATGGGCACGATTGGTGCCACGTTCTTGCTGATTGGGATAGGTTTGCTCTACCAGTTGACCGGTACGCTGAACATGGCCGACATGGCCGCACAACTAGGAGATGACCACGGCTCGCGGACGATGTTGGTGGCTTTTGCGTTCATGACGGTTGGCCTGTGCATCAAGATGGCCGTCTTCCCTTTGCACACCTGGTTGCCCAACGCCTACACCTATGCTCCTTCGGTTGTGACGGCTTTCATCGCGGCCACCGCGACCAAAGTTTCTGTCTATGCGTTTGTCAGGATTGTCTACAGCATTTTTACGCCTCAGTTTGCCTTCGACGTGCACGGGCTGGACGTCTTCCTGACGGCTTTTTCCCTGGTGGGCATCTTCGTCGCTTCGATGGCTGCGATTTACCAAGGAAATCTTTAGCGTTTGTTGGCCTACTCCAGTATCGCCCAAGTCGGCTACATGTTGCTCGGCATTAGCATGAACAACCAAGATGGGCTGACCAGTGGTATCGCGCACATGTTCAATCATGCCGTGATCAAGGGCGGACTGTTCCTGGTCGTCGGCTGTTTTGCCCTCCGTTTGAGCTCCGTACGACTGGAGGATCTGCGCGGTGCGGCCAAGACGATGCCTTGGACGTCGTTTGCCTGGGTGTTGGGTGGTTTGGGATTGATCGGGGTCCCTTTGACGGCAGGCTTTGTCAGTAAATGGCTGTTGTTGACGGCCGCCTTGGACAACGCCTCCTACCTGGTGGCAGGGCTGATGCTGCTGAGCTCGCTGCTGGCTGTGGTCTACGTCTGGCGGGTGGTTGAGATTCTCTATTTTTCAGAGCCGTCCGAAGCGGTTAAGTCCTCCCGTGAGGCCCCGTGGTCGATGTTGATTCCCACCTACCTGCTGATTCTAGGAATCTTGGTCTTTGGGGTTTGGACTTCTTATTCTGTCGGGATTGCGAGTCAGGCGGCCCAAGCCTTGCTGGGGGGATCGCCATGACCTTGACCCCCAGCCTGTTGATTGGGATCTCCCTCACCTTCCCGTTGTTGGTGCTACTGTTGATTGGCCTGTTGGGCCGGTCGGCCAACCTGCGTGATGGCGTGACCCTCGTCCTCTCCTCGGTCCTGTTTTATTTTGTTTGCTGCCTGGCCGATCACGTCTTCCAGGGTGGGCGCCCTGAGTGGCTGTTGGGCAGTCTACTGCCCGGATTTTCGGTCGCGTTTAAGGTAGAGCCACTGGGGATGGTCTTCGCCCTCGTTGCCTCGGGGTTGTGGATTGTCACGACTGTTTACGGCATTGGCTATATGCGAGCCCATGATGAACAGCACCAAACACGTTTTTTTGGCTGTTTTGCAATCGCAATCTTTGCTGCGTTGGCGGCCGCTTTTTCTGCCAATCTGTTTACCCTGTTCATCGCGTACGAACTGATGACCATTTCCACGTATCCTTTGGTGACGCACCATGGAACGGAAAAAGCAAAACGTGGCGGCCGCACTTACCTGGGCATCCTGCTCTTTACTTCGATCGCCTTTTTCATGATGGCCATCGGTTGGACTTGGAGCATGACCCATACCCTGGATTTCCAGCCGGGTGGAATCTTACAGGGTGCCGTTGAATCGGGCAGCGTCCCAACCTGGCAGCTGGCGCTTCTGCTGGCCCTGTTCGCTTTTGGGATTGGTAAAGCGGCATTGATGCCGTTCCACCGTTGGTTGCCGGCGGCGATGGTGGCTCCCACCCCGGTCAGTGCCCTGCTGCACGCCGTGGCGGTGGTCAAAGTGGGTGTGTTCAGCATTCTCAAGGTGGCGATCTACATATTCGGGATCGACCTGATCAGCGAAACCGACATTGGCGATTGGCTGGCCTACCTCGCAGGTGCGACCATTTTGTTGGCCTCCCTGGTCGCGATGACCAAGGACAACCTGAAAGCCCGGCTCGCCTACTCGACCGTCAGTCAGTTGGCCTACATTACCTTGGGGGCCGCCCTGGCCACACCTGCCAGTGTGATGGGGGGTGGCATGCATATCGTGACCCATGCGGTGGGTAAGATTACCCTGTTTTTCTGTGCGGGTGCGATCTATGTGGCGACGCATAAAACCGATATTAGTGACATGCGCGGCCTGGGGCGGGCGATGCCGTTGACGATGGGCGCTTTTTTCATCGCTTCTATCAGTATCATTGGCTTGCCACCCGGCGGCGGGGTCTGGAGCAAGTGGTTTCTGGCTTTGGGCACGGTCGAGACGCACCACTGGTTTTTGCTTGCAGCGCTGATGATCAGTTCGCTGCTGAATATCGCCTACCTGATCCCGATTCCCGTCCGGGCTTTCATGAAACCGACAACCGGCGAACCGCCCAGGTTCAAGGAAGCTCCCCTCATGTGCGTGCTGCCCCTTTGTCTTACGGCTGTCGGCACCATCATTCTGTTCTTCCTGGCCAACCAGTTATACGAGGTCCTGCTGCCCATCACGAAGGTGATTCAGTAACCGATGAATAAAAATAAACAAGTCGAAACGAGTGAAGCGCCACAAGGCTGGTTCTACCAGCCGGCCAATATTCGCTTGTTGATCGTCGGGCTGGTGTTGGCCTGCCTGGCCTCGCTGGGGGCTGAGTTCCTGTACACGAACGACCATCCTCATTTTGATGCTGAGAAATGGTTTGGTTTCCAGGCTTGGTTTGGTTTCGCCGCTTTTGTCGCGGTTGTCATGTTGGGGAAAATCTTGCGCGTCTTTGTCTCGCGACCGGAGGACTACTATGATTCCTAGTCTGCCTCCTGGGACCCTCATGATTGTTGGAGGGCTGTTGATACCACTCCTTTGGCGCAGTGCCCAATCGACAATGGCCCTCGTGTTGACGTTGGTTAGCTTGGTGTGGTTCTTGCTCACACCGAGTGGTGAGTACGGCCAGATAGAACTGTTTGGCCAATCGCTAGTGCTGGTGCGTATCGATGGGCTGAGCCGGATTTTCGGTGTGATCTTTCATATTGCCGCCATCGTTTCGGCGATCTATGCCTTGCACCTCAAAGACGCCAAGCAACATGTGGCTGCCATGGTTTATGCTGGCGGCGCGATTGGTGCCTGTTGTGCGGGTGATCTGATTACTCTGTTCTTTTACTGGGAACTAACGGCCATTTCGTCCGTCTTCCTCGTCTGGGCAAGCAACACCGAACGTTCCTACCGTGCGGGGATCAGGTACTTGATTATTCAAGTCGGTTCGGGTGTCCTGTTGTTGTCCGGTGCGATTGTTCGCTATGTCGAAACGGGGTCGATCCGTTTCGATCTGCTGGTGGAACCGGGGGCCAGTATGAGCATAGGGACGTTATTGATCTTTTTGGCATTCGGCATCAAGTGCGCCTTTCCGTTGTTGCATAATTGGCTCCAGGATGCCTACCCCGAGGCGACCGTCACGGGTGCCGTCTTCCTTAGCGCTTTCACTACCAAGTTGGCGATTTATTCACTGGCCCGAGGTTTTGCTGGCACCGAGTCACTTATCTGGATCGGTTGTGCGATGACGCTGTTCCCGATCCTGTTTGCCGTGATTGAAAATGATTTGCGGCGCGTCTTGGCCTACAGTTTGAACAACCAGCTTGGGTTCATGGTGGTCGGGATCGGTATCGGAACCGACCTGGCCATCAGCGGGGCAGCCGCTCACGCTTTCTGCCATATCCTGTACAAGGCCCTGCTGTTCATGTCGATGGGGGCGGTCCTGTTTCGGGTCGGGACGGTCAAAGCAACCGAGTTGGGTGGATTGTACAAATCGATGCCATGGACGACCGTCTTCTGTATGGTGGGTGCCGGTTCAATTGCTGGCTTCCCGCTCCTGAGCGGGTTCATCAGCAAGTCGATGATCATCACGGCGGCCGCTGAAGAACACATGCTCTGGGTCTGGATTGTGTTGCTGGTCGCCTCGGCAGGTGTGATGGAGCACTCCGGTATCAAGATACCCTTCTTTGCGTTCTTCTCCCACGATTCTGGTAAACGCCCCAAAGAAGCTCCGTGGAATATGTTGCTGGCCATGGGGATTGCGGCTGCGTTCTGTGTTGGTCTGGGGGTGGGGTACCCTTGGCTATATCGTTACTTGCCCACGCTGCCGGATTACGCGCCCTACACTTGGCCCCATGTCGTGACACAGCTGCAACTGTTGTTGTTTGCCGCCTTGGCCTTCGTTGTGCTGATGTTGACCCGGCTTTACCCGGCTGAATTGCGCCGAATCAATCTCGATACGGACTGGATCTATCGGCGCCTGCTGCCTCGGCTGGTCAGCTGGGTTGGCCGCGCGGTTCACCGTGTGGACACGTGGGTGCGCGGCTGGATCTTACAGGATTTGCAGACTTTGCTGGAATGTTTATCGCAACGTTTTGGCGAGCGCGGCATCTTGGGCGGCACGTGGCGGACGGGCGTAATGGCGGTATGGGCCACTATCCTGTTGTGTCTTTGCCTGCTACTGAACTACCTGTAAAGTCGGCAAAAGCTGGACAAACGGGTGCCGGTTTTCTTCGTGTTCCCTGTACCTCTAATTTGCGGGAACGCAATTTATGGTTAACCTGTTGGCTGGACGACTTTTTTGCAACGGCAATTTTCGCAAAGACATGTTTTGCAACCGTTACCTTACGCTACCAGTCCAGAAATAGCGGATGAACGAATCACCGTTTGATTACCAGCCGATCGCCCATTCAACTTGGGCCTACCTGTCATCGCTTTTGATGTTGGCCTTGTTTTTCAAGTTCAACCGTTTCTGGAGCGTGCGCAACTTCGACCTCCTGCTGATCATCCTGTTAGCGCCGGGCATCCTGCTAATCGATTATGGACTCAAGTTGGAAAAGAGCCTGCCTTTCCAGGTTGTGGCCAGCGCTCCAACGGTGCCGAATGACCCCGCATTCGTCACAGAGAAGTCGGGTGATCAGGGTGATTCACCGGTGCCCGACGTTGGCGATGACGCCACAGCCGAAGTCCTTAAGGATTCAGGTGAGATCGCGTTGGCCGAGCAGCGAGCGCGGCGCCAAGACCGCGGACAGTGGAGTCAGCGCTACGGCTACATCTGGTTGTTTTCTGTTGGCGGCCTGATCATGTTAAGAATGCTGTTGGACCCGATGCTGGTTCGCCGCCCTGTTCTGTTGCCGAACCTGACGATTGGGGCTCTGATCTTTCTCGCTTGCAGTTTGTTGACATTCTTGGTGGTCAATATAATTACGGTTGGGGTGAGCGATACGGACATGTCCGGCGCGCGGAGTGCCGTCAAAATGCTCCAGCGGGAAACGGCAGAGCAGAGCGAGACGGCCCAACTGCAACGGCACGGCCCGGGATTTCCGCTGTTCCACCTGTTTCCCGTTATCCCTACCTTTGATACCGGCGAGCAATTGCTCCAAACGGATGCGGATCGTCCCCAGAACGAACCGAAGTACCGAGCGGCAGCCAAGTCTTTGGCCATTTTCGGTCAGACCGCCTTGATCTTCGGTTTGATCCTGATTGGCCTGTACCAATTCAATAGCTTTGCCATCGGCATCGGGATGGCCACGATCTATCTGATGCTGCCCTACACATCGTTGTATACGGGGGCTGTCCTGCATGTTCTGCCGGGTGCGTTGCTTGTCTGGGCCTTGGTCTGTTTTCGCAAACCGTGGATCGCCGGAATTTTCATTGGCCTGGCGACTGGTGTCTCGTATTACCCATTGTTTCTCCTGCCCCTCTGGATCAGTTTTTACTGGGAAAATGGGGTCAAGCGGTTTGTCGCTGGCGTCGTCATTGCTCTCTCGGTCTGTATTGGGGGATTGCTGATGACCTCGTCGGATCTCGCTCATTTTGGCAGTCAATTACAGGCGACATTCGGTTTTTGGTTGCCCATGATGGATGGCCTGGAAGGGATTTGGGGCCTTGGCTGGAACCATTCCTATCGGTTGCCGATTCTGGTCGCTTTTTTTCTATTCTGCATCTCTTTTGTCTTTTGGCCGATCCGCAAAGATCTGGGCACCCTGATGGCTTACACGTGCGCGATCATGATTGGGGTGCAGTTTTGGCATGGCTTTGGCGGGGGGCTTTTCATGGCCTGGTATCTGCCGACTGCGCTGATGATCTTTTTTCGGCCAGCGATGGAAGGTCGTGTGGCCAGCGTCGAATTGCGCAATTACCGCAAAGCGCCGCTCGAATCTGCGGAAGACCTCTAGCTACCGCCCGCGTGGGGTACACCTGATCAGCGTTGCGGGCGATGGCCGTTGCGACTGTACCGTTTGTATCGGTTTGGGGAGTCTTCCGGGCATGCTGAGAGCCCCGGTTCAGTGCCGGGGCGCCCACCAATCGTCATAACAGGCCCGTCATTGGCTCGGAGGCCTGATTCTGGTCGATCAAGACGGAGATCGATTGTTTTCTTTTTTCGGCCCTTTGTATTCCATGAAACGATTCCTCAAAACACTAGTATTGGCTTTGCTGCTGGTTGCGGGTGCGTGGGCCCTCTATCACCGTGACCAGATTCACAGCGTCTCTGACGCCTTGGCCCTGGCCCGCCAACACTTCATTGACGAAGCGGGAATTGAAACCAGCCTGGAAGAGGAAACACCCTCGAGCCAACCACCGCCGACCCAAGACTTGACGGCGTCAGCGGCCGAAGACAGGCCCTCCCTGCCGCGAGCTTCCATCCCTTTTCGGCAAGTGTCGATAAACAGTAACTCACGACAGACCGCCGCGGTTGCGGGGGAAACGATTCGTATCGCCAGTTTCAAGATTCATGGTAAAGGGAAGTTGAACGACCGTAAGCGGATCCAAAATTTGGCAGAGATAATCAGACAATTTGACGTGGTCGCCATTCAGGACGACGATCAGCTCGACATGACGAGCCAAATCGTCAATTACTTGAACCAGAATAAGTTGGGTGATTACCGGTTCGTCGATCGCCGAGACCGCAACCGCACATTTGCCATCGTGTTCGACCAGGGCTCGATCGTCCTTGATCATTCCCACTGGTACTCGGTCAACGACCCGGATCGACTGCTCACCCATGAACCATTGGTGGCGTGGTTTCGTGCCCGGAATGCACCCGTCGAAGAAGCCTTTACCTTTACGCTGGCCAACCTGGAGCTGGATGCCGAAAAGGCAGAGCAGGAACTGGGGCACCTGGCCGACCTGTTTTTGGCAATTCGCGAGGATGGTCGATCCGAGGATGATGTTTTAATCGCCGGTAATTTTAAGTGTGGCGATGAGGTCCTGGTAGAAACCCAGGGTTCGGACCTGCTGAACTGGGTCGTTGCGGGCAGGGCCACCAATACCGAAAGCACAGCTCAGATGGACAACATCATTTTCAATCGTCAGGCAACGGTTGAGTACACCGGCCAAAGTGGCGTTTACGATTTCATGAGTCGCCTCAACACGACCTTGGCCAGTGCTTTGACCATCTCCAAGTCGATGCCGGTTTGGGGCGAATTTTCAGTTCGCGAAGGCGAGTCCTCCGGGCGGATTTCTTCTACCTCGGATAGTCCCTACCGGATCGAGTGAGGGCGTAGCGGCAGCGGTAGCCCGGGTACTGTCGACGAGTCTTTTTTAGATCGGTTCCCGCCGAGGCCAGTCACAACGGGTCGCCAGAGATTTGCCCGTTTTTTACCTCGTATCCGACCTGCCATCTCGTACCATGTATTGAATGGGTGGGACGTGACCACCCCGCTTCATGGTCGCCCACGGTTTGCCCGACGCTTCCCGGAAACTCGGAACTCGATTTGAATATTTCGTGTAGTCATTGCGGAGGGCGCTTCTCGATCACGGCCGACCAGCTGGGCACGCGCGGCCAATGCCCGCATTGCGGAGTCGTGGTAACGCTGCCTCGGAAAAATCTCGGCCAAGTTCCGGAAATTCAAGCGGTTCGGCAGCCCAATCGCTTGGTAGAGTGCTTGCTTATCGGTTGCGGGGCGATCGGCGTCAACCTGATGATACTGATCGTGTTTACCCAAATTCCGTGGGCCAGGCCTGCAACTCTCGACGCAGCTGCAGAGGTTGTGTGGATCGATCGATTGCCTCAACGTGTGTTAAGTGATGACCTGGAACGCCAGTACGAATCGTTTGAGGTAGAAAGAGCGGAGCGGGAACGGCTGACCGAGTCGATTGTTAGCGAGCCGATCTTCATCCAGCAGGACGGTCCGATCAATGACCGTCAGGGCGATCAATATCTTGAATCTCCAAGTGGCGGCGGCCAGGTTCCCTACGTGTTGGACGTGCCTGGGGTAACTCGGTTATTGGAGGCGGACCCGGAAGATTTCCAAAGTCTCCTAACGCGTCTCAACAAGGTGGGGCTCGATATTGTTATCACGTTTGACAGTACCGGAAGTATGCAGGGAGAGATCGACCAAGTCAAAGACCAGATAGAGCGAATTGGGGCTGTCTTGTTCACGCTCGTTCCGAAAACGAGAATATCGATCTGTACCTATCGCGACCAAGGGGATGCGTATGTTGTGAAGGGGCTTCCCTTGACCGACAACCTCGCTGAGATCGTCCTGTTCCTCCGCGATATTCAAGCCTCGGGCGGTGGCGATGACCCGGAAGCCGTTGATGATGGCCTCCAGTGGTCGATTGAAAAAAACTCGTTTCGCCCCAAGGCAAGAAAAGTGGTCCTGCTGTTTGGGGATGCGCCTCCCAGGCCTTCCCGCATCCTGTCGTGCCAAAAAATGGTATCCGATTTTCGCAATAGAGGCGGGATTGTCAGTACGGTGACTTGCCGCAAACCCGACCGCATGGCTGAATTTGTTTCGATTGCACAGATTGGACGTGGTGAGGCTTTTTTGACACAGGACGAGCAGCAGATCATGAGCCAGCTGATGGTCCTGGTCTTTGGCAGCCAGCACCGGGCTAAGGTCCTGGAGGCATTCGACCTGCTACAGCCCCGCTTGGGCGAGTAGGAAGCCACCCATTTTACCCGTTTATTGATTCCAGCCGTCAATTTGCGGTCCCAGGGAGGGTAATCAACCAATAAGCCAGTCGTAATCATCTGGCCGACAAGTATATTGGGAGTATCCCATTCACGAATCCATTTCTGTCCTTTGCCCGAGACGATGAGCAACTCCTATCAACTGACGCACCTCAAACAGCTGGAAGCTGAATCGATTCATATCATTCGCGAGGTGGTCGCTGAATTCAGCAATCCGGTCATGCTTTACTCGATCGGGAAAGACTCATCGGTCATGGTTCACTTGGCCCTCAAGGCTTTCTACCCAGCCAAACCGCCGTTTCCACTCATGCACGTTGACACCTTGTGGAAATTCCAGGAGATGTACAAGTTCCGCGAAGAATACGCCAAGCAGGAGCTGGGTTTGGAGGTGATCACCCATGTCAACAAGGAGGGGGCTGCCCTGGGCCTGGATCCCCTTGTGGCTAGCGGCAAGCACACCACCGTGATGAAAACAGAAGGGCTCAAGCAGGCGCTGGATCAACACCAGTTTGATGCGGCCTTTGGAGGTGCCCGTCGGGATGAAGAAAAGTCCAGAGCCAAGGAACGGGTCTACTCTTTCCGCGACCGCAACCATCGCTGGGACCCAAAGAACCAGAGACCCGAACTATGGAATCTTTATAACTCACGAGTCAACAAGGGTGAGAGCATTCGCGTGTTCCCCTTGTCCAACTGGACAGAGCTTGATGTCTGGCAGTATATCCACCTGGAGAAGAGCCCCATCGTCCCACTCTATTTCGCCGCGAAACGACCGGTAGTAATGAGGGATGGCGTCATGATTATGGTGGACGACGACCGTCTCAGCCTGGAGCCAGGCGAGGAGCCGGAAGAGAAGATGGTCCGTTTTCGCACACTGGGTTGTTACCCGTTGACCGGGGCGGTTGAATCGGAGGCAACGACGTTGCCAGAGATTATCCAGGAAATGTTGTTGGCAACCACCTCCGAGCGACAGGGGCGCGTCATTGACAATGATGACGAAGGGTCCATGCAGCAAAAAAAAGAAGAAGGCTATTTTTAAGACAACCGCCCATTCAAACGAATGACGGATTTTTTGAGGTTGCCCTCAGGGGCCAGCAAGTTGAAAGAACGTACACGTGTCACATCAATCGGATCTTATCGCATCTGACATCGACGCTTATCTGGCGCAGCACGAGCAGAAAGAGTTATTGAGATTTTTAACCTGTGGTAGTGTCGACGACGGCAAAAGCACCTTGATTGGTCGCTTGCTCTACGATTCCAAGATGATTTACGAAGATCAATTGGCCAAGATTGAGAAAGAATCGGCCACCCTCGGTACGACTGGTGGTTCTTTTGACCCGGCCCTGTTGACTGATGGGCTAAAGGAAGAGCGCGAGCAGGGAATTACCATCGATGTTGCGTATCGATATTTTTCTACAGCCAAACGGAAGTTCATCATTGCCGATACTCCCGGACATGTTCAGTACACGCGCAACATGGCTACGGGCGCCTCGACTGCTGATCTGGCGGTAATCCTGATCGATGCTCGCAAGGGGGTGCTGGAACAGACGAAGCGCCACAGTTTCATCGCCTCCCTGCTCGGTATCAAGCATGTTCTGGTTGCGGTCAACAAGATGGACCTGGTTGATTTTGATGAACAGGTTTTTGAGCAGATACAGAAAGACTACCGAGAATTTGCCTCGCGGCTCGACAGCACCGACCTGCACTTTATTCCGATTTCCGCCTTAGAGGGGGACAATGTTGTCAACCTGAGCGAGCGCTCGCCCTGGTACAAGGGGAGCACGTTGATGAATTTTCTGGAAAGCGTCTACATCGGTTCGGATCGCAACCTGGAGGATTTCCGGTTTCCTGTCCAGCATGTGCTGCGGCCGAACCTGGATTTCCGTGGTTTCTCAGGGACCGTCTCCTCCGGGATTATCCGCAAAGGAGACGAAGTGATGGCGCTCCCCTCGCGGAAAACAAGCCGGGTCAAGGATATTGTGACGTACGATGGGAGTCGTGACGAAGCGTTTGCGCCACTGAGTGTCACGCTGACTCTGGAAGACGAGATCGATATTAGCCGTGGTGATATGCTGGTCCGCCCAGGCAACGTTCCCAAGACCGAACAAAAATTTGATGCGATGATTGTCTGGATGGCCGAACAGCCGATGATGCCCGGCAACCAGTACCTTTTCAAACACACTACCAAGACGGTTCCCGGTTCGATCACCACTCTGCGATATCGTGTCGACGTCAATACGATGCATCGTCAGCCGTCACCTGCTCTGGAGTTGAACCAGATCGGCCGGGTAAATGTCTCGTTGAACCAGCCCATTTTCTTTGACCGATATCGACGGAATAAATCGACGGGCGCCTTTATCATCATTGACCGAATCACTAATGTGACAGTCGCCGCGGGCATGATTTTGGATCGTCGGACGAGCGAAGACGAGACAGGCCACTGGGATGAAGAACCGCGTAGCGAGTCGCTGACGCGGGAAATCAGTAATGTCTCCTCGCAAGAGCGGCTGGCCCGCTATGGCCAATCTCCCATGACGGTTCTGCTAACCGGCTTGCCGGGGGCGGGAAAGTCCTCGACGGCTTATGGTTTGGAGAGAAAACTGTTTGATAGGGGTCGCAGTGCCGTCGTCATCGACGGGCAGAACATGCGGCTGGGGATCAGCCGTGATCTCGCTTTCAGTGCAGCCGATCGGTCAGAAAATTTGAGACGGGCTGCCGAATTTGGCAAGCTCATGAATCACAACGGCCTGTTATGTATCCTGGCCCTGGTGGCCCCTAGCGAGGAAGCGAGGGAGAAAGCAGCTCAGGTCGTAGGCGAGGACCATTTCCTGGTGGTGCATTTGAAGGCTTCGGCCGAGGTCTGTGCGGCCAGGAACCAGGAAGCTCGGGATGGAGAAACCAACGAGCGGGCTGAGCTGGATTACCAGGAGCCAGCACAGGCCGATCTGGTCCTGGATACCGAGAAGTTGGATACGGTCGAGTGTGTCGATGCCATCATTGAATTGCTGGAGTCGAAAGAGATCATTCAGTAACCTGGTCCCCGCCGGATAGCGCATGGAAATTGCCAACGGTCCCCCGTTTCAGCCGTTACGGTTCATGCGGAACCCCCACGTCCAGACGATCGCTGCCCTGTTTCTCCGCGGGCAGGCAGATCGAGAAGTGGCCCGTCGCCAAGTGGTCCGTTTGTCCGATCAGGATCGCCTGGTCGTTCACGACAACCTTCCGCAGCGATGGAAAGCCGGAGATCGTATAGCCATTTTGATGCACGGTTTGTGTGGCAGTCACGCATCGCCCTACGTGGTGCGAGCGGCCTGCAAATTGCGAGATTTGGGGGTGCGCACCGTGCGGGTTGATTTCCGTGGCCAGGGAGACAGTGCTCTGATTTCCCAGCACCACCTGCATGCTGGCTGTAGCCAAGACTTGCGGGACGTGGTTCAGTATGTTCATCGATTGAGTCCCGCATCCCCCATCAGCTTGGTTGGCTTTTCCTTAGGGGGCTCGATCTTGCTCAAGGCTTTGGGTGAATGGTCCTCGGCTTACCCTGATTTCGTGGATTCGGCGGTCGCCGTCTCCCCACCGGTCGACCTGGCTTGGAGCTGCGCCAACCTGCAGGTCAACGGCAATCGGATTTACGATTACTATTTTGTCAGGACGATCAAGCAGAACCTGGTCGCCCGGCGTCGCAAAGTGGCAGGATTGGTCGACAATCACCTGAATCCATTGCCCGGCCGACTGGTTCATCTTGACGACCAGTTTACTGCGCCGGTTTGGGGTTTTGATGGCGCACTCGATTATTATCGAAGCTGCAGTTCCGGTCCACTTCTCAAGGAGGTGCATGTGCCGACCGTTATCCTCGCTTCACGGGACGATCCGGTCGTGCCCTTTGCCATGTATTCCCACTGGCCCATGTCCTCGCGAATCCAGCAGTTCACCACGTCTCACGGCGGGCATCTTGGCTTCCTCGGCCGCGGCAACTCCGACCCAGACGGTCACTGGATGGATTGGCGCATTTGTGACTGGATTGGTGCTGCCAATTGACCATCAGCCCGATGGGCTTGCTTGTGCGCAATGATGTCAACTGACAGAATAGACAGATCCACTTTCCCGACTGAGGCGGTTTTTTATGCGTTCCTGTTTCTTCGATGTCCGAACGGCTTTGATCGTTGCTTTGATTTGCGGTTTACACTCCCTGTCGGTTCAGGCGGAGGATTGGCCCCGCTTTCGAGGGCCTAATGGAACGGGTCAGTCGAAAGCAAAGGGCTTGCCCCAGGAGTGGACTGCCGAGGACTACCGCTGGACTCAAAAACTGGCCGGTTCTGGCTCCAGCGCCCCCGTCATTTGGGGTGACCGACTCTTTGTGACGAGCTGCGATTCGGAAACGGCCGAGTTTTTTGTCGAATGCCTGGATGCCAATACGGGTGAACGAGCCTGGAAGACCCGTTTTGCCTCGCAGCCTTATCGGATTCATCGCCGTAATAGCTACGCGTCCAGCACGCCGGCAGTCGATCAGGACCATGTCTACGTGACCTATGCCAGCCCGGAGCATACCTACCTGGTTGCTCTGAACCATCAAGGCAAGGAAGTTTGGCGCCGCGACTTTGGACGCTGGGTTTCCCAGCACGGCTTCGGTGCGTCACCGATGGTTTATCGGGACAAGGTCGTTCTGGTCAACTCTCAGCAAGCGGAGCGTTTACCGGCCGATGTCCAGCCCGGTCGCAGCCGGGTCATTGCCGTTGACCGATTGACGGGCAAAGACATCTGGATAACTGAGCTGGCCACCACGCGTGCCAATTACTCGGTACCTTGCGTGTTTTCACTGGACGGGCGAGATCAACTGATTGCCTGCAGCACGGCAGAAGGTTTTTACAGCTTGGACCCGGAGACGGGGCAGTTCAATTGGAAGATGCCGGCCTTTAAAATGCGAACCGTCGCCTCGCCCGTCTTGGAGGGAAATCTTGTGCTGGGCAGTACGGGCTCTGGGGGGGGCGGTAATTATCTGGTAGCAGCTCGATTGGGCGATCAGGGGGCGGAGAAAGTATTCGAGGTGACCCAAGCGGCCAACTACGTACCCTGCCCGATCGTTTGCAACGGGCTGGTTTTTCTGTTTTCAGACAAGGGGATCGCCTCTTGCGTGGACCCCGCTTCGGGTGAAGTCGTTTGGAAACAGCGAGTGGCCAAAGGTTTTTCCGGATCGCCGGTCGCCTCGGCGGAATATGTCTACGTGATGGATGAATCGGGTGACGTCTTGGTGTTGACAGCCTCGAGGGAATTTCAAAAACCGACGATCAATCCTCTGGGCGAAAGCTCCCGCTCCACGCCCGCGATTGCCAACGGATGCCTCTTTTTTCGAACGGACACTCAGTTGTTCTGTCTCGGGAATGCGACAACGGATTGACCTTTGATGACCTCTGGTGGAGCTGAAAACCGCGTCTCGCGATGGTCTTTCTGGGTGGATGTGGGAGGTACATTTACCGACTGCCTGGCCGAGGCTCCGGACGGGCAGCGCCTTACCACGAAAGTTCTTAGCTCGGCCGTGACACGAGGGATTTTGCAGCAACCGTCTGAAGGCAGCCAGTTTCACGGTTTGGATCAGGATATCCAGCCGGATGGCTTTTGGAACGGCGCAACGGTCTGTTTTCTGGATGACTCCGGAAAGGCCTTCTGCCAGTCAACGGTGGTTGATTTTCGAAATGGTTTGTTTCGTTGTGAGTCCTTGCCGCCGTTAACGGCCGGTACCCGTTACGAATTGCACCCGGGCATCAGCGCACCGCTGTTGGCGATCCACAGGATGATCAAGCTACCCATCCGGGACGCGCTACCCGATTGTGATCTCTACTTGGGTACTACCCGTGGGACCAACGCCTTGTTGACTCGTTCGGGCGCCAGGACGGCGCTGGTGACGACCGCCGGTTTGGGAGATCTGCTCTGGATTGGTGATCAGGCCCGGCCGGACCTGTTCGCGCTGGAAATCGTCAAGCCGGCACCTTTGTTCGAAACGTCGATTGAGATTGACGAAAGGATCTTGGCTGATGGCACGGTCGAGCGTTCCCCCGATTTGGTGTTGGTGCGACAACAGATGGTGGATTTGCGTCAGGCTGGTATCCAATCCGTGGCGATATGCCTGATGAATAGTTACCAGCGGCCGGATCATGAAAAGCAGGTCGCCCAGGTTGCCGAGGAAGTCGGTTTTGAGTCGGTCCGGGTCAGCAGCCAGCTTGCTCCCTCGATTAAGATTGTACCCCGGGGAGAGACCACCGTGCTGGACGCCTATTTGAACCCGGTGATCAGTCGTTACCTGGATGAAATCCAGAGCCGGCTTACCCGCCAGAGCTGTTTGCGTTTGATGACGTCCTCGGGCGGCCTGGTTTCCAGACAACGTTTTTCTGGCAAGGAGAGCGTGCTGTCGGGACCAGCTGGGGGTGTGGTGGGGGCAGCCCGCGTCGCTGAGCAGTTGGGCTTTGGGCGGGTCATCGGCTTCGACATGGGCGGGACCAGCACCGATGTTTCCCGCTATGACGGTCGTTTTGAACATGAATTTGAATCGCGCAAGGCTGGCGTCCGAATTGTCTCACCTGTCTTGGCCGTTGAGACCGTGGCGGCTGGAGGCGGTTCTATCTGTTGGTTCGACGGCAAAAGGATGCAGGTCGGTCCGGCGAGTGCTTCGGCCGATCCAGGGCCCGCTTGTTATGGTGGTGGCGGGCCGTTGACCATTACCGATATCAACCTGTTTCTCGGTCGAGTGGCCCAGCAGGAGTTCCCGATACCGTTGGATGAAGATGCGGTCGAGCGGCGCCTGAGAGAAGTTCATCAAGCAGTCGAACAGGCAGGCTTCGACTTAACGCTCCAGCAATTGGCCGAAGGCTTTCTGGAAATTGCCAACAATAATATGGCATCCGCCATTCGGAGCATTTCGGTTTCCCAGGGCTACGATCCCTCGGATTACTTGCTCGTTTCCTTCGGTGGTGCAGGATCGCAGCATTGCTGTGCTGTGGCCGACAAATTGAAGATCCGTCGAATTTTGGACCACCCACAATCCAGTATTCTGAGCGCTGTGGGGATCCAGCTGGCCGATCAAACCGCGTTTTCCAGTCGGCCGGTGCTACAACCCCTCTCTGATTGGGGAGAGGAGCCGCGGCAATTGGTATTTCAGGAACTGCGTGAGTCCGTCCGTCAGAAATTGGAGCAGGAGGGCATCCAGAACGAGGACGTTAGTTTTAAATACCAGTTGGACTTGCGGTACGCGGGTACCGATCCCAGTTTGACGATCAGCCAAGCGGAGGATTCGGATTTCCAATCCAGTTTCGAATCGACCCACCAGAGACTGTATGGCTACACGCAGTCTAAACCGGTTGAAGTTGTGGCAGCCCGAGTCGAGGGACTGGTGCGGGGGAACACCCTACCGTCCTTGGTACCCCAGCAGGCAGAGGGTCCTGCGGTTGCTGCGGCCGGACCGAGCGGACCGAGCGGACCGATTCGATTCAATGACTTGATTCCCGGAGACCGCATTCCCGGACCAGCCATGATTGTCGACCCCTTCAAGACGACCATCGTGGACCCCGGTTGGCTGGCTATTGCCCAATCCAATGGCAGCCTTCTGTTAGAACGGGTCGATCTTGCCGAACCGGTGCCAGTGCGAGAAACCCCGGACGTTGCGTTCCAGCCGAACCCGGTGCAGCTGGAGATTTTCAACAGCCATTTTTCGGCCATCGCCAAGCAGATGGGAATTGCGCTGAGGAAGACGTCGACCAGTGTGAATGTTAAGGAACGTCTCGATTTCAGTTGTGCCGTGTTTACCCGTCAAGGCGATCTGGTCGTCAATGCGCCCCACATCCCGGTGCACCTGGGCGCGATGAGCGAGACGGTTCGTTCGACGATCCGACTCAACCCGGGCGTCCAGCCAGGTGACGTATTCCTGACCAATGATCCGTATCAGGGCGGTTCGCACCTGCCGGATGTGACGACCGTGACACCCGTGTTTGACCCCTCCACTGGCGAGTTGATCTTCTGGGTAGCCAGTCGCTCACACCATGCTGAAATTGGCGGTAAGGCCCCCGGCTCGATGCCTGCCGATGCGCGGGTGCTAGGTGAAGAGGGGGTGTTGATCCAGAACTTCCGATTGATCACCAACGGCCAGGAGCGCTTCGAAGAGCTGCGCCAGCTTTTAATCGAGGACCCCTACCCTTCCCGTTCTCCAGATGACAACCTCGGTGATATTGCTGCTCAGGTGGCCGCCAATCGGCGCGGTGAGAGCGATCTCGTACAACTGGTCGCCCAGTACTCCCTGCCTCAGGTAGAACGCTATATGCAGTTCATGCAGGAAGCAGCCGAAACGAAGGTCCGCTCGGCTGTGCGAACCCGTCTTCGGCCCGGGACCTATCGCTTTGGCGATGCAATGGATAATGGCGCCGTCATCCAGGCGGAGGTGCGGATTGAAGAAGACCGCTTATCGATCAATTTTACGGGTACAAGTCCAGTAGGTAATGACAACTTGAATGCCAACCGGGCGATTGTCTCGGCTGCCGTGATGTACGTCATGCGTTGTCTGATCGATGAGGACATTCCGCTGAACCAGGGTGTTCTGAACCCAGTAACCATTCATTTGCCAATCTGTTTTTTAAACCCGGTTCCGTCCGACGACCCACGGCAGAGTCCGGCCGTGGTCGGTGGCAATGTGGAAACGTCCCAGCGGGTGGTTGATGTGTTATTGGGGGCGTTGGGAATCGCTGCGGCCAGCCAGGGCACTATGAACAATTGGCTGATGGGAGATCCAACGTTTGGGTACTACGAAACGGTTTGTGGGGGATCCGGGGCGACTTCACGAGCGGCGGGTGCCGACGCTGTCCATACTCATATGACCAACACTCGGTTGACGGACCCAGAGATTCTCGAACAACGTTACCCGGCAATTTTGCGCGAGTTCTCAATTCGGAAAAATAGCGGGGGACACGGTCGCCATCGAGGGGGCGACGGCATTCGACGCGAAATCGAATTTCGCCGGCCATTGACCGTTTCCCTTTTGACCAGTCGCCGCAATACCGAACCATTTGGAATGGAAGGGGGTCAGCCAGGCCAGTCCGGCATCAACCAATTGATCACAGCCAGCGGAAACGTAACACGGTTGCCCAGCCAATGCCAGATCGCTGTCTTGCCCGGAGACCGCCTGATCCTGCAGACGCCCGGCGGAGGGGGTTACGGTTGTCCGGGTGAAATTAATGACCTGACGGACTCTGAAACAGGCCAACCTCCGGTTGAATAAGATGGGCATCGATTGCTTGCAGGTTTTTCTTTAAGCGTGCGAGCATTTCGGCGTCCCGGTAAGTGCCGATAATGGCTCCCCCACTGCCACAGTATTTGGCGCTGGCACCTGCCGCGCGGGCTTGATCTACCAGACGAACATGGTCCGGGTGGAGCTGGCATAACTGTCGGCGCAAATCGAAATTCTGGTCAATCAGGCGGGCCAAAACTTCATGGTCATTTTCCAGCAGCGCTGTGCGACCCTGTTCGGCGTAGTCGGCAAACTGTTTCATCGCGTCGACGACGGTTGCATCCCCTGCCTCAAACCGTTTTTTAAGATCCTGGTGAAAAACTTCTGTTGGCTGGCCCTTGTCGGAGAAGAAGGCGACATACAAGTGAGGTAGCAGGGTGGGGTCAAGGCGTTCGTATTCTCCAAATGATAGCCCCCGATCGTTTTGCATTTTTGAATGGGTGAAATCCATAAAAACTAGGCCTTCGTAGGCCTGGATGACCCGGTCCTGCAAGCCGGCTGGAATCCCCAGGTCAGCCTCGACGCTCAAGGTCAGAGAGGCCAGCAGGTGTGGTTCCAAGGAGACTTGGTACCAGTCTGCCAGCACCCGTAAGGCAGCCGTGATAATGGCACTGGAACCGGCCAAGCCGACTTGTCGAGGGATATTGCTCTGATACTGAATCCGGAAATTTTCCGCTTCCCTACCGGAGTCTGCCAAGCAGAATTCATAAAATCGCTTGATCGATGCCTTGAGGAGCCGGACGCCACCATAGTAGCCGTCGTGTTGGATCCGGCCAGCCAGTTGCTCGATCCCTTCGAATTCGAGCCCTTCCTTCGGTCCCGGCTGGATCGTGAGTCGCTCGGCCGAAACCATATCGACCTGGGCGGAAAAATTGCCCACGATCAGGGAAATGGTTTTGCCGTGGTAACCATCGGAGGGATTGCCCAACAGGCCCGCGCGCGCGTAGCCGCGACGACTAATCTGTTTCACGTTGCGCCCCTGCTTTCCGGCTTGCCCGTTTGACGACCTCGCGTAAGTGCGGGTCGGCCAGGGCGAAATGGATAAAGGACTCAGTGTAGGACTCCAGGTTACCCATGTCAAAACGGGCTTCCGGTGCTTCCAATTGAACGCCCCAGGCCCGCGCTCCCGAGTGGATCATCTGTCGAATAGCATCGGTCAGTTGAATTTCATTGTTCTTACCCCGCTTGGTGGTGCGCAGGGCATCAAAGATCTGTGGACTGAAAACGTAACGAGCGGCTACGGCCAGATTGCTGGGCGCTTCAGAGGGACTCGGTTTTTCAATCAAATCGGCCAGTTGAAAGAGAGGCCCATCAGACAACGGGTTGGCAATTCCAAAACGGTTGACCCGCTCGGGCGCCACCTCTTCAAAGGCGATGACAATATCTGCTTGTTCACGATGAAACAAGTCAATCATTCGATGCACGACGCCCCCCGGTGAGGAGGAATCGATCACACAGTCACCTAGGGCCACTACCACAGGCTCACCGCTGGCTAACGATTCTCCCACAGAGACGGCGTGCCCCAGACCTAATTGTTCGGTTTGGATGGCCGTTTCTACGCGCATATCGCCTGCCGGCGACTGCGACCAAAGCTGCTCGACCAACTCTGCTTTTCCCGTCTCGCGCAAATGGCGCTCCAGTTGCTCATCCCGCCGAAAACAATCGGCAATCGTCGCTTTTGCCGGTGAGGTAACAAGGATCGTTCGTCGCACACCCGAGTGCCATAACTCTTCCAAAACGTATTGGAGGGTTGGCTTACCGGCCAGTGGGAGAAGTTCCTTGGCGATGGTCTGGGTGAGCGGCAACAGACGCGTTCCCAGTCCAGCCACGGGCACAATAGCCGTATTGATCAGCATGAAAAGATTACCGGTTAGCCATGCGGGTACAAAGACAATATTCTAGGTGAAACTGTTTTTGAAAGAAGTAGCGGTCAAGGATGGCAAATTAAGCCGGCGTCAAGGCATAAGTGTCGATTGCAATCGGTCCAAGTTCTCTTGCAGCTGGTCGACCAGCGGTCCCTCAGGCTCATCATAGAATTGGAGAAACACCTTCAGGTAAACACGTTTTGCGAGAAACATTTCGGGCAAAACGGGCGAACTCCAGACTGGAAAATGACCTAGCGGATCGGATGAGAGTCCGGAACTGGACGTCAGTTCCTTGATGAACAACAGCCCTTGTTCCCCGCTCTCTTTCGACAGCTTGATCTGCCCGATACCGTTTTTGAAAACCATTTTCTCGGCATTCCAGTTGCGCCGCTTCTGCTCGGCGGCGGGGTCAGCCCATCGACCGGCCAG
>JAYZCF010000034.1:0-9703 GCA_036338455.1 Planctomycetota bacterium | reverse complement strand
GAAATGCGCAAGACTAATCTCGTTTGCGCCAACACCGGCCTGTCTGCCGAAATCGATCCCTACGGCAAGATATTGCAACAGGGACCAAGACAGGCGACGGCAACCTTGCGCGCCGTGGTGAAGCCAGGAGATCGTCGCTCGGTTTATCGCTTGATCGGAGATCTACCCGTGATGGTGTTTGGACTAGGCGCCATGATCATCGGACTACTGGCAATCTTCCTGAAACGGACTTCCCTCGGCCCATCCGAGAAAAGTGAGAAACGTCCAACCTAGGGCCGGGTTAAGCTGAAAGCTTCGAGGCCGGCTCCCGATGGTTAAACCTCTTCAACCGAAACGCGCGTCGTCACCTTATCCTTGCGTATCAGAGCTGGCCAGTAACTGATGATCTCGGTCGCCTTCGGCCGCCCACCAGCGAATCCGGTCACACCAGGAGGGCCACTGGTAACCAGGGGGACGATCTCCATTCCCAGTCGGTTCAGCTTATCCCGATCGTCGCTGCGAGCGCCGATTCTCAGGATCACTTCCGCCGGTTCCGCTGGTGCGTCCGCAATCCCAGCATGACAAACATTGGTTCCCACGATCTCCACAAACCGCTCCTGCTCATCGAATTCAACCCCGTCCAAAGCGGCGCGGTCAAACACGATATTGGCACACAATCGCGACTTTTCGACCGCATCCGGACCGGCCACCGTCAGTTGACCCAAGATCTTGTAGCCCTCGCGGAACGCGATCGATACTTTGTATGTATCCGTTGCCGACCGCCCCTTGATGCCCGAAATATCAACTCGGTCATGGCCAGCGTCCTTCAATTCAATTGAAGTAAAATCGGCGATACAGTCAGGGGTGATGTAACATCCTGGATCGCCCATTTCGTAGACCAACTGCGAAGTCACTGTTTCACGGGTCACACGACCACCGGTTCCCTCATGCTTGGTGACGCTGAATGTGCCATCGGACCTCGCCTCGATGACGGGATAGCCGATACGAGACATATCGGGGATATCGCGCCAGTGAACAAAGTTGCCACCGGTACACTGCGCTCCACATTCGACGATATGGCCGGCAATCGTCCCTGCTGCCATCAGGTCCATATCATCCATCGGCCAATTGAATTCGTAAATCATTGGCGCCAAGACAACCGAGGGGTCGGTTGCGCGCCCCGTAATCACAATATCCGCACCTTGTCGCAAGGCTTCTACGATCGGCTCGGCACCGATATAAACATTGGCCGTCACGACCCGATCCAGATAAGGCTCAAGGGGCTCGCCGTTGTCCATGTTCTTGAACGGCTCTCCCTCGTCAATTAATGATCTCAGGTCATCGAGGATGTCATCGCCCTCAACAATCCCGACCCGGATACCAGACAGTCCCAGTTCGCGGATCACGTTGGCGACAGCTCGTCGACATGCCTGTGGGTTTACACCGCCCGCATTGGCCACGATCTTGATCCCCTTCTTACGGCACTCGGGAAGAACACGTCGGATCATCTCCACAAAATCGGTGGCATATCCCATTTCGGGATTTCGGTTCTTGAGCTTCTGCATGATGCTCATCGTCACTTCAGCCAGGTAATCCAGCGTGAGATAATCCAGCGGCCCCTCGTTCACGAGGCGGATCGGTCCCAGGATACTATCGCCCCAGAAGCCTTGGCCGTTGGCAACCAGGATCTTATCGCGATTTGGCTGACCGTTTGACATGTCGCTACTTCATCCTTGCAGGTCATGGGAAAACCTTATCCTACCGAATCGGCTCGGATTCGACGAGAAGGAGGGGAGAGGATCGACTCCAGATTGATCCGGGAAACCCAATTGGTCCTAGCCGGATTCGATTTCCATCTTAAAATGAGGGCCTATTTTAGGAGCGAGAATCAACGGGAAAGAGTATGCCGGAATTTGTCAAAATAGCGATGGAATCAGGGGTGGGCCGACTGACCCTCAACCGGCCGGACAAACGAAATGCACTGAAGCGCGAATTTATTCAAGAAATTCGGCAAGGAATCGATGAGCTTCAGGCGGACCCGGGACTGCGGGTTTTTCTACTGGAATCCGAGGGCAGCGTTTTCTGTGCTGGAATGGACCTGGCCGAAATGCAGCAGCGGGCCGAATCCGAACAGGGCCAGGAGGAGTGGCAGCAAGACTCTCAGGTTTTTGCCGATACATTGACGGCCCTCTTTCAGCTACCCGTCCCCACGATCGCCGTGGTCCAAGGCCCCGTCTTGGCGGGCGGAATGGGACTCGTCCTCGCTTGTGACATGATCCTGGCCAGCGAGGAAGCGTTTTTCATGCTCCCCGAACCTGTTCGAGGCATCACCGCGTCGATGGTCACCCCCTTCCTGATTCACCGGATTGGAAGCGGACCGGCCACTTACATGCTTCTGTCCGGTGAACGCATTACGGCAGAGAACGCCCACACCTTCGGTCTTTGCCACGACGTGGTAACCTCTGCCCAACTCAAAGCCCGCAGCCAACAGCTTGTCAACGCAATCCTTACCGGTTCTCGCTCTGCTCTGGCCATCACCAAGCAACATATCAACGAGTGCGCGCCAACCGATGTGCTGGCAGATTTGGAAAAGTCGATTCGCGTATCGGCCAGAGCGCGTGAAACCGATGATGCCCGTGAAGGCTTGGCCGCCTTTCTGGAAAAACGAAAACCAAACTGGCAACCGGAATAAACCAAAAGAAAATGGGAGTGCAAGCGAGATGAAGACGATTGATCTGAGCGGAAAGACAGCCCTCATTACCGGGGCGGGGCAAGGCATTGGGCGGGCGACTGCTCAGACGTTACACGCCGCCGGTGCCAACACGGTTATTAATTACTTTGAGGATTCAGATGGAGTCAACCGAAAGCTTGCCGAAGATTTCGTGACGCAATTGGGCGACCGGGCCCTGGCCGTTGCCGCCGACGTTCGGCGAGGAGACGAACTATCGCAGATGGTTGAAACGGCAGTGCAGACTTTTGGGACGCTCGACATCCTGGTCAATAACGCCGGTATCTTGCGGGATCGCAGTTTTAAAAAGATGAGCGAATCCGAATGGCAAGATGTGATGGATACGAACCTGACTGGGGTTTTCAAAACCTGTAAAGCAGCGATCGGTTCCCTCCAGCCCGGAGGAGCGATCGTTAATATCGCTTCGCTGTCAGCAGTCACCGGGTTTTTCGGCCAAGCCAATTATGCCGCAGCCAAGGCGGGTGTGATTACGCTGACCAAGGTTCTTAGTAAAGAATTAGCGCGCAGCCAGATCCGCGTCAACGCAGTGGCACCCGGCGTTGTCGATACGGAAATGGGTCAATCGATACCGGAAGAAAACCGCAAAGCGATGTTGACCAACGTGCCGCTGGGACGTTTTGCCGAGCCCTCTGAAATTGGGGAAGTCGTGCTTTTTCTCAGCAGCGACATGGCGAGTTACGTCACTGGCCAGACAATCCACGTCAATGGCGGCTGGTGGGCTTGACTCTACTTCGCTGGGACAAAATTGCCATTGGGTTGGTTTCTCTGCCTGAAATCTGCTTTTTTGCCAGCACTCAGACCGATACATTCCACGCGCCAAGGCTGACCAATCCGACCGTCAAACCGCATTTTCCGGTGGCCAAGCTGGGATCGGTGGAGGTGGGATCACCTATCGGGGAAATCGGTGAACTCTCAACTGCAAACAGAGTGACGTTGCCCCGATTGGGGCCACTGACCTAAACTGCCTTACATCGATTGAAGACAGCGGCAAATGGAGTTGCCAGGTGACGACGGGTTCAGGACAAGCAAACCAAATTTCAGGTTCAAAGCAGACGTGGTTACACTTGGCGATCATTACCGTGTTCGCCGGCACGGTTTTTTTTACCAACCTCGGCTCTGCCCAATTATGGGATCGCGATGAACCGCGCAACGCCGGTTGCGCTGCAGAGATGCTGGAGCGGGGTGACTGGGTCGTCCCGATCTTCAATAGTGAACTGAGACAACAGAAACCGGTCCTGCTTTACTGGTTCATCATATCGGCCTTCCTCGTGCTGGGGGAAAACGAAATGGCAGCCCGGATTTGGTCCGCCATCCTGGGACTCGGTACGGTTTGGATGACATACGGGATCGCCCGTCGCCTGGTGAACCCCACGGTCGGGCTACTGGCCGCAATCGCACTCAGCACCAGCGTCATGTTCTCGGTTGCCGCACGAGCCGCAACACCCGATTCGGTCCTGATTTTTTTCAGCACGCTGGCCATGTTTTTCTACGTGCTGGGGACCTTTGGCCGGCAAACGGACAGTGACCCGGCCCGTCACCTGAAAACGGCCAACTGCTGGTTTCCACAGCATTACGGTTATGTCATTGGAATGTACTCAGCCATGGCGATGGGCGTACTGGCCAAAGGACCGGTCGGGGTGATCTTGCCCACTGCCATTATCGGAATGTTTTTGTTAATCCAGAGGTTGCCACCTCTATCGGCCAAATTCTGGAAACGGCAGGGTAAGCTCTCACGTTTAGCCATCGCCTGCGTTCGCCCCTTTGCTCCAGGTCACTTCATCAGAACCTGTTGGTCGATGCGGCCGCTTACAGCCATTGCACTGGTCCTGATCATAGCCGGCCCATGGTACGTCCTGGTTGGCCTGAAGACCGAAGGGGACTTTCTAGAGCAGTTCTTGCTAGGAGAAAATTTCGGCAGGGCAACCACGGTTCTGGAAAATCACCGGGGCGGTATCTGGTTCTACCCCTTGACCTTGATGGTCGGTTTTTTTCCGTGGGCCATTTTCACGTTTCCCACATTGCTCACGATCGACCGTCAAATGAGCGAGGGCTCTAAGTACCGCACTGCTATCCTGTTTACACTCTGTTGGGTTCTCGTACAGATTTCTCTGTTTACGATCGCCAGCACAAAACTGCCCAGTTACGTCACTCCCTGCTACCCGGCACTGGCCATCCTGGTAGGCCTGACTGTCCAATCTTGGCTGACAGGCCAAACGAGTGTTGCCCGGTTCTGGTATGTGCTCGCCGTGTCGGGTTTGATCACTGCAGGACTAATCATTTCAACTGGCCTGTATTACGTCGGGCAGGAGTTCCTAGGCGGCGACTGGTCCGTTGCGGCCATCGGACTGATCCCATTTGTGGGGGGAGCGTTGGCCGTCTATTTTGCTTGGACCGAACAGCGTCTTCGCACCATCATCGCCGTTAGCATCACCTCGTTCTTGTTTTCCTCGATCTTCTTCGGATTTGGCACTACAGCGGTCGACGCGCACCGGTTCACCTCGGCAGTCCTGGAGCCGATTCGACAAGCCGACCCGGACGTCAAGGTCGCCAGTTTCCAGACCATGGAATCGAGCTGGGTTGTCTACTCGGGCCGGCCGATTTTTGAGCTGGCATCTTCCCCAGACTCGAGCCGAACCGATCTTGAACAGGACCGGTTCTGGAAGCGAAAACCTCGCATCACTCCAGAAGCATTCAGTCGACTGGAACCAGATGCGTATTACCTGACGACCAACCAGCATGTCGACGAACTGCTGGACAGGCTCCCGGATCATTATGAAGTTGGGAAATCAACACCGTTTTTCCTCAAGAAAGATGTTCAACTGATCCTGATTCAACCGGGGCCAAAGAAGGAAATGGCAGCGAGCCAGGACGAGCAATTGCGCTGAACTCTTCTATCACTCACATCCATCCGAAACCTGAACCACCGCACCAACTTCACGGCGACAACCGCATGAGTTGCCTGTTCCCCGAGGACTCAATCGTATAAACGACCCGATCGTGCAGTCGGTCCGACCTTCCCTGCCAGAATTCAAACCGGTCTGGCCTCAGCCAGTAACCTCCCCAGTTATCCGGCAGCGGGATCGATTCGCCGGCCAACCGCTCCGCCATGCTCTTTTTTTGCTGCTCCAAATCTGAACGCGATGACAACACCGAAGATTGATGAGACACACTGGCCCCTAACTGAGCTCCCACCGGCCGGGAATGAAAATACTCTTCCGAAATGGACCGGTCTGTCTTCTCGGTGACCCCCTCGATCCTTACTTGGCGTCCCTGGTAGGGCCAATGCAGAGCCACCGCAGCCCGGGGGTTTTCGGCCAACTGTTTCCCCTTCAGCGAATCGTAATTGGTAAAGAACTGGATCCCCTCTGCCTCGATTCCCTTGAGGAGCACGAGACGATTCGTAACCCTTCCCTGTAGGTCGGTGGTGGCGAGGGCCATGGCATTCGGTTCAAACCAGCGACCCGGCGACTGCTCGGTTGCCTCCTCCATCCAGACAGCCAACGCCCGAATCGGATCGGGGTCCAGGTGTTCAGGCTCGAGTCCGCGGTCTTCATATTCTTTCCGGATGGCTTGAAAGTCCATTAGATCTTCCCTCGGGTTAATACGTGTCCTCACCCCAGGCACTCAATGGGTAGGGGTTTCGACGAAATCTGAGCTTGCCATTACAATTAAAGGAAATCGGCTAGCAGTTCCGTTCACTGCAGACCGTTCACCTTGGTCCTTTTTTCAAGACCAATTATGATACCGCAGTCCCGCGAGAGTGTAACTCAATGACCACAAAACCAGCAGATAGCCAAACCGCCATGGAAACCCGGATTGAACACGACTCCATGGGGGAGGTCCATGTACCGGCCAATGCCTACTACGGCGCCCAAACCCAGCGAGCGGTCGATAATTTCCCGATTTCTGGCTGGACGCTGGCCCCACCCCTCATCCACGCAATGGGGCGTGTGAAATACGCTTGCGGAATTGCCAATCGGGACCTGGGAAAATTGACCGGCACCGGCAAGTGCCCACTCGATTCCGACCAAGTAAAAGCGATGTTGGACGCGGCCCGCGAAGTGGCGGAGGGGAAACTGGACGACCAGTTCCCGATCGACGTCTTCCAGACCGGTTCGGGTACGTCGAGCAATATGAATGTGAACGAAGTGATTGCCAATCGCGCGACCGAAATCCACGGGGACGATCGGTTCGCGGTTGAAAAAACGATCCATCCCAACGACCACGTCAATATGGGTCAAAGCACCAATGATACATTTCCCACCGCGATCCATGTCGCCGTCGGCTGTGAAATCAAGAACTCTTTGATCCCGGCTTTGCAACGACTGGCCGATACATTTCATCGCCACGCGAAAGAGTGGGAACAGATCATAAAGATTGGCCGCACCCACCTGATGGATGCAACGCCGTTGACGTTGGGCCAGGAATTCAGCGGTTTCGCGCGACAGCTCGACCTATCGATCCAACGAGCCAAACAGGCAATGGAATCCGTGCTGGAATTACCGGTTGGGGGCACGGCGGTCGGTACAGGTATCAACACGCATGTGGAATTTGGAAAACGCGTTGCCGCTGAAATCGCCAAGGAAACAGGAATCGATTTTATCGAGGCTACCAATCACTTTGAGGCGAATGCCCAAAGGGATGGACTCGTCAGTTGCCACGGGCAACTCAAAACAATTGCGACCACGCTTTTCAATGTCGCCAACAACATCCGCTGGTTGGGTTCGGGCCCGCGTTGCGGATTTTATGAAGTCGCGTTGCCCAGTCGGCAACCCGGCAGCTCCATCATGCCTGGAAAAGTGAATCCGGTCATGTGTGAGAGCATGATGCAGCTGACCGCCAGGGTCAGCGGAAATGACCAGACCATTACGATCAGTGGCGCCTGCGGAGGCCAGTTCCAGCTGAACATCATGATGCCCGTGATGGGTCAAACCACACTGGAAAGCATCGAGCTGCTGGCCAAGGGTACAGAGGCTTTCATTGATTTCTGCGCAGACGAATTGCAAGCTAACCCCGAGGTTTGCGAGTCCTTCGTGGAAAAGAGTCTTTCAATGGTCACCAGCTTGAATCCACACATTGGTTACGAACTGGCGTCCAAACTTGCCAAGCAGGCATTTGCCTCAGGCAATACGATCCGGGAACTCTGTACGGAGCAGAATGTTCTACCAGCCGAAACCTTGCAGGAAGCTCTGGATCCGCTGAGCATGACGAAGCCTCACGAATGATCACGAAGATCAAAGAAAAAATAGATGATTTTTGTTTCCATGGAGGGAAGACGGTGAATTTGAAAACGACCAGAACGTTCCTGTTGGTGATTTTGGCAGGCTGCTGGATGGGCTCCAATCAAAGGGCGATCGCCCAATTGCTCAGCCCGGTAGAACCGGAGACGGAGGTTTCGGTCAAGGAGCAGATTGCCGCGGTATACGCGCTGACCCAGTCCGCTCAGAAAGCGACCGATTACACCGAAATTGACCAACAATGTCAGTCCATCATGAAACTGGACCTGGACGACAAAGAGCGTCAGTACGTCAATTCACTCGCATCTTGGGCTCTCTGCCGCCGCGGCTTCAGCCGATTCGATTTGGCGGAGTCCTTCCTGGCTGCCGGTAACCAAGGGCAGAGCCAAATCGTTTTGGAACAGGCAAAAACCGATTTTGACCAATCGGCGGCGAGGGACGCTTCGCGTTGGCGAGCCTATCTGGGTCGGGGAATGGTCATGGTCCGAAACGGAAAGCTTGAGAAGGCTCGTGCAGATTTTATCCAGGTAACCGAACAGAAGCCGGATCATCTGGCAGGTTGGTTCAATCTGGCCGAGGTTCAATGTGCCCTGTCCAATTACCCCTCTGCCGTGGAATGTTATTCGCGCGTCATCGAGTCCGACCCAGCTGATGCCCAAGCCTATACCGGCCGCGGACACTGCTGGTATGCGACCGGGGATTACCAGGCCGCCTTGGAGGACTACCGTCTCGCACGGCAGTTGGCCCCTATGAATCAGATCGCCAAGCTGAATTGTGGTGACGCCGAACAGAAACTGGGGCATTGGCAGGCCGCCTATGACTGTTACCTGCAGGCTACCAAAGTCGACCCTCTGCCCGCCGCTTACCGTCAGGCTGCAGGATTGCTGACAAGTTGTCCCGACCCAAAATTTGTCCGCCCAGAGGAGGCCGTGGAACTAATCGAAAAAGCAATCGCCATGGAGGGGGAAACAGTAGAAAACCTGACCAAGCTGGCCGAGGCCCAAGAAGCCCAAGGAGAGTCGGACCTGGCCTCAACGACGCGTCAGAAGATTGCCGATCGACGAGTCAAGGCTGCAGGGGAGCCGACACGTGTGGCGGACAGTATCGGGAACGAGATCAAGTAAAATCGAGTAAGGTCAGTCAAAAACTAGGCCAATCTTACCAAGTCACCCACGCCCCTGTTTCCTGCAACCAATCCGGCATTCCGGACAACTCTTCGGGTGTCGGAGGCCCGGTAAGCCGCTGCGGACCCTCGGCAGTGATGGCAATTGTGTGTTCAAAATGTGCGCTCGCCTGCCCATCCTCAGTCACGAGTGTCCAACCGTCATCCAGACAGACGATCTCCCGGGTTCCTAAGTTGACCATCGGCTCAATCGCCAAAACGACACCGGGCCGCAAATCAAAATCTTCTGAACCAGCCAAGGCCTCGCTGAAATAATTGGGAACCTGTGGAGGTTCATGCAGGTTTTGTCCAATACCGTGGCCTACCATTTCTTCGACCACATGGAATCCGGAATCCTTGACCATCGCTTCCATTTCCCGCGCGACCTGACTCCACAGTTTACAACTGGACATCAATTCGAGGGCAAGGTTCAAGGTCCCCTGCGTGACATCCAACAGTTTTTGATCCGTTTCTGAAATCGCACCAACGGCGTGCGTCACCGCGGCGTCGCCGCACCAACCTGCCAAGCGACAGCCCGTATCGAGAGAAACCAGGTCACCCGTTTGAACTACCCTC
>JAYZCF010000033.1:0-12406 GCA_036338455.1 Planctomycetota bacterium | reverse complement strand
TTGGACGCTCACTCGATTGCCAGCCGAGTCCCTCGTCTGTTTGAAGGTGGATGGTCAAGGGAGCCCACACGCCGGCCGACCCCACCCGGCCCGTTTCGATCCTGCAAGTGATTGGTGATCGAGATAAAAGTTTTCACGGGTCGACCAATCCGAAGGTGACCATGTACTCGGCTGCCGAGCGGATCGACCTCTGGCGAACGTTTAACGGCTGTGCTTCCCAGCCGGTGATCAGCCGGCCAAGTGAAGCGGTGACCCTGAGTAAGTACGCCAACGGGGAGGGGATCGAAGTCGTACTGTGTAAGGTGAAAGGGGAAGGCCACCATCTCCGTAGCGATTTACGAGATCAAACGGACACCATGGCGCTCAAGTTTTTGCTCAAACATCACCGGGAAACACTCGATGAATGATGTTTGGATTGCGATCCAGAATAGGCGAGCGGCCACGGAGTCGCATATCGGTTTTGTCGAGACCTTGTTTGATTCCCCGGTCGAGGCGGCTCGCTCGTTTGGATTGCAGGCTGACGAACAGACGTTTCATCTGATCGATCGAGACCGCGCCGAGCGGTTGCTCGCCTACTTGCTCCGATTCGATTTGGCTTATGGGACGGAGCGAATGACGGACAAACAGACCGCCGAGGCGATCGCCGCCTTAATCAAGATATTTGACAGGCAGGCCCGCTTTTACAGCAATGGTGATTGGGACCAACGGTCTCCGAACGATGACAGCCTGGTTGCACCAGGTGTTCGTTGGGTGCCGGCAACCGACTGCACCTTTGACGCGGGGTTGCTGATACTGGGAGAGCAGGGAACCGCTTGCCTCTGGTTTGGTGATAACGATTGACTGGGCTATCGGCTGAGAGAATCCGATAGAGACAGATCGACCGCGGGAGAAGCGATGCAGCGAATCAACCAGTTGATTCTGATCGGGACCTTTGTGCCGTTCTGCTGGCTCGCTTTCATGCTACTGCATGAACTGGGACATATTGCGGCGGCTGTTGTCTCGGGCGGCTCGGTCCGCCAGGTCGTCCTCTATCCGCTGACCTTTTCGCGGACCGACGTCGAGCCGAACCCGCACCCGCTACTGGTGGTTTGGGCTGGGCCGATTTTTTGGGCGTTGTTGCCCCTGCTGATCTGGTGGTTGTTCCGGAGATTCCAGATGCCGGGCGATTATCTGGCCCGGTTCTTCGCCAGTTTCTGCCTGTTGGCGGTGGTTGGCTTCGTGATGATTTTAAGCGGCCCGCCCTTGAGTCTGTTCCGTTTTGTCCTGGCATCTCCTGTATGGAAATTGGAGCGGGGAGTTTTAATGTGGGTATCATGCGGTCTTATCTTGGCTTTTTCGCTGAAGTATTTTTGGACTGACCAGGCGGACCGGGCCAGCGAAGAGAAGTCATCGGTTGGAACCTTTTAAAACAAGGGCCGGCCGAATGGCTCCGCGCGGACCGGCGCAGCGCTTAGAATGGCAACCGACGAGCCACCGATAGGTTGGTTGATGGCAACCGACCCGGTAATCACGAACGCGGCTACGAGCCGATCAGCTTGATTCCCAGGGAACCGTGAACATGATGATTTTGCTGCTTGTATTTTATGCGACGACAGGGTTCTTGCAGGATGATCAGGGAACGCGCACCCGCCCCAGCCTGTTTGATATTCGTTCGGCCAACCAGACAGAGGTCTTCGTCGCCTCGGATGTGGCGCCCGAAGTGGAACAAGCAGTCAAAGAAACATTGGCCGTCGCCGTCGAAACTTGGGGATCGACGGGACGATTGGAATACTGGGTGGTGGGGACCGACCGCCAAGCGGCCCTGGAGCTGGGGGAGGCTTTCTGCCAGCGGCGCGTAGCCAGAGGAGATATGAGTAAGCGGGATTGTTTGGCGGATCGATTTAACAAAGACCACGGCTTTCTGATGTACCAGAAAATTGGAGCGGATGCGCTAGCCACTGGAAGGCCTTCGATGAGTGCCGGCCACAACGGCGGCTCAGAGTGGGGAATTCACCGGTATTCTTCTTCGCTCCCGCTTGGTTTTGCCAATGTTCTCGATATCGCTGCCGAAGGGGATCAGCTTACGATCTTGCATGAGTATTGGCATTCGGTGCAAATGTCATTCATTCAAGCAGAGGATCACCAAACGCGAGAGGAACAGATGGGGCCGGTCTGGTTTGCGGAAGGATCCGCTGTGGCGATGGCGGAAATCACGTTCGAGAAACTCTCTTCCCAGGGCAGATTGCGTCGCTGGGAAAACTCCCCTCGGCCTTGGCCCAATCTCGAACAGCGAATGGTGAGCAAGATGAAGGCCATCCAGGAGAGACGAAAAAAATGCCCCATGCTGTTACCCGATTCCTACGAGGGTGAGTGCCGCGAGCTGGCCTACGATGGTGGCGGCTGGGCTATCGCCTACTTGATGAACAAACATGGGCAGGATGTGCTGCTGAAATCATTTCACCCACGGGTTGCCAAGCTGGGCTGGGAGGGTGCCTTTCGCGAGACGTTCGGCCAAAGCTCGGCTGAGTTCATGGCCGAGTTCTCAACCTTTATGGATCAGCCGTTAAATGAGCAGATCAAAATTCTGCCCGGTTTTTGAAAGGTCGCCTTGCTCCAGAGAGCTTCTCAGCAGACCGATCGAGGTGACCTTAGTGAAAGCGGACAGAAAGTCCGGCGCCACACAGAAAATCCTGGGATCGATCATTCAAGCCTAAGCCAGCCCTGATGTCCCACTGCACGTTGTTGGTTTGCAGGTATGTGAATCCGCCATTCAGATAATGCTCCACCCCATCGGTGTCGGCATTGTCCGGGAAAAATGCAAACCATTCAAAATAGCTGCCGACGCATTCGGTCAGACTCGCGCCCAAGGCGATTGACTGGGCCCATTGTGTATAGAGGTCATCCGTCCCGCCATCGACCGCACGGTTAAACTGGGTACTACCAGCCAAGCTGAGGTAATCATTGATTTCCCAGCTGTACAACCAGTTCGTTCCAAACAGGGCGGTTCCGTTGGTGAATTCCGGACTGCCCGTATCGAGTGTGGCTTGAGGTAAGATGGCCATTTCGGGCAGCCAGCCCTTTTGGGCTGTCAATCCGATTTTGGCGCCAATATATAGATCTTCGCTACCGCTATTGGTAATGGTTTCCTCGATGAGCGAACCGGAATTATAGGCGATCCGCACTTCAAACCAATCGCGCAACAGTCCCGCCCGCATTAAGACTTCGGGATAGGAATGAAGGTCCGTCCGTCCGCCATTTGCTTTGTCAGAATAATAGGAGTAGCCGAGCTCGAACTGAGTGACACCCCGGCCGACGGTGCTACTCGCTTCGGTGAAATCAGGTCGATCGGTCACCAGTGGTTCACAGAGATCGATTTGCAGGTCCCGGTTGGACTGACCGGGCCAGCGGAAGAGAAACGACCGGCAGGTGAGGCACTGACTGCCCTGGCTACCCAAGCAGGACGTTCCAGCCACGCTGAGGTCCGTCAAGTGAAGGGTTGGCCCTGCGCCACCCGATGAACATTGGGTCTGTTTAGCGGCAGGGTTTTCTTGGCCCGCGGCCAAGCAGCCCATGGCGAGAGAGCAGAGGACCGAAATAACGACTCGACGCAGAGAAACGCGCATTTTTTCACCGGGAACAATCAGGAGACCTACTTCTGAATTCGTCTGCTACTACAGGGACATCCAAACGAATCCGAATAGGCCATACGCTTTTGCCAGCTTGCCTAACCGGAATATTCTTTGGTTTAAACCTTGTGCAGCACCGTGAAAGTCACAAGTCGAAAAGAAGGGAGCGGCTTACTGGCTCGGCTTTTTCGGTGCCAGCTTCTCCGCTTTTGGCTCAATGGGCGAATGATCGGGCTCGGCCACCGCTTGTTGTCGCGTCTGGTTTTCCATCATGGTTCGCTCAGCGGCCTCCCGGGCCTGCTGCAATGCCGGCAGCAGCATCCCAATGAGAACCCCGAACACGAAGGTGACCGTCGATAGCACCACTGACAGAATCAGGCCTACGACCGCCAATCCGGTACCCTTCAGTTGCCCCTCGCTCTTATTGATTTTGACCAAGGCAATGATCGATAGGATGATCCCAGGTAAACCCGCTAGACAGGAGAAGACCAAGGACAAAAACCCGAGCACTAGCCCGGCGATAGCTGCCTTGCTGGTTGGCGGGACAGGGCGCTCTGCACTCGTGTTGGGGTTGTAAGGGTTTCCGCTGGAAGGTTCCATCAGGTGAATTCCTTTGTTTCGCGATCGATCAAAACGGGCTTGTCTATTTTAGTTTTTAATTAACGGCCATCACTGGGACGAACGCAGGCATTGTAGCAGGTACCGTTAGTGATTGTCGAAGGGGAGCTCCCGTCCGTCCGATTGCTGCTCGAACTGTCGCAGCTGCTCGCGCATTCGTAGCATTTCTTGTTGCATCTGTTGTAGCATCTGCTTCTTCTGTTGCTCAAAGCCGGGTATCGCTGCAGCGGCCGGGTTGTCCGGGCGGGCGCGCGATTCGACTGGCTGCACCTCGACCCCTTTTTCCTTTCCCTGGCTGAGAAAATTCAAAGAGAGTGGAAGCCCTTCCTCGCCCGCCTTGTGGACGGCTTCGCGCAAATCAGAAACGGACGACAGGCTGGCCTGATCGGCATAGAGCAAGATGTCGTGTGGTTGAATCCCGGCTGCAAAACCAGGTGAATTCTCCGACACACGAACCACGATCAAGCCGACCTGTTCATCGAGGTTGAGTTGGTAGCGCAGGGTCGAATCGAGCACGGGGCGGCACTGAAGCCCCACCGTGTACTTTTCCACCGAGGGCTGCCGCTGCCGGAGTCGCCCTGGCAGGATCTGTTCAGCTGGGCCAAACAGGTTGTGCCTATCGGGCCCGACGGGGAAATCCTCCAGCATCTTCTGCAGTCGAGCGGGCAAATCTTCTGGCATGCCCCAATCAAGTTTGCCCAGAGCCGGTTCGACCGGTTCGGCAAGATCGTATTCTGTTTGTTTTCCATCCGGCCCAATCACCACAGCTTTTCCTTGAACCCGCACCTGTTGCTCGCCATTCTCAGTAACTGTTTGAACACTCTGTTTCAGTACGACACTCGCAGAACCTGAAGTGTCGAGTTCCTGTTTTTTTCCATCAGGTCCAATGATCCACAGCTTGTTTGACTCGCTGCGCCTCGCACCTGGCAGGCGAGGCAACCGGGAGGGCTGAGGAGCCACCCGCTTTTCAAGGGGAATCCCTTCGTCCTCCTGGTTGAGGAGGGTAGGCGGGTTTTTCGCCGACGAATCTCCCTTCTCTTGGGCCGGCATGCGGGTCACCAACACGAACAGAAATGCCACCATCCCGAGGAACAAAAGAACTGCTGAACTGCCGTGTTTAAACAACGATAACACTGTTTTCTCCTTCTGGAATCACGTTTTGCGGCGAACCCGAAAGCCTCAACCGGAGAGGCCCGTTTTTGCTGGTTCGATCCACCGTTGCTTCCATAATAGGAACGTTTTACGCTGATACCAACAGCGAAAAAAATTGCTTGCTCTACGGCGCGAGTTCAGTCCGGGGAAAAAGGTATAAAATTCAACGATTGCGGTCCAACCCGCGCTTTATAATTTGATCTTGAAAACCGTTTTGAGTGGTGGCTGCTTTCAGCAGGCTACCTCTGGCCGAGGAAAATCAAAATGGATGAACCTCAACAACCCGACCATCGAAACGAAGAAGAGTACCAGCCTTCATTCTTGGCTCAACGCACTCCGATTCCGAAATTATTCCAATCGGTTGAGCGAGAAGGACCGTTTACGGAGTGCCTACAGTGTGGCCGAAATTTGTTGGATTCGGGCTGTCAGTACGTGATAGAAAAGGTGTTTCGAGGGACCGAGGCAATTATTGAGTTGGCGATGTGTTTGAATTGCCGAGACCAATCAAGCCAGTCGATGTCCGCCGAATCGGCGGAAGCGATGCAGGTTTTTTTTGATGACCGCGTTAATTTTTCCGGTCGTATCCATGAACTGTTAATGCGACGCGAGCCGGGTAACGACCCAACCTCAATTGACGATTGGGTCGATCGCTGTCTGTTCAGTGGCCAACCTCGGAGCGAGATGCGCGAATACCAAATTGTCGCTCTGTGTGCGGGAAAAGAGGTCATACGGGATTTTTTCCCCATCATGATCTCCGGTGAGGTCATCAAGGAATTGGCCGATGTCCTGTCGGACGAGACCAAGGGCTGGATGGACGATTTTATCGAAACGAACTTCGGCATGCCCCCCGAGTTCTGCGAGCCACCTGAATTTTGCCCGGTCCTGATCTAGGCTTCGGAGGTGACCATTTGAAGTCGAAAGAAAGCCCCGGGACCTGCAAGCCAACAAAGGTCTACAAGTTACAGTTCAGCGTCCGTTTCTTGCTGCTCGCAATCACTTTGGCCGCTTTCCTGCTCGGCTTAGCGGTCCAATGGGGTGCCGTGGTGACGTTGATTCCGTTGGCCGTGCTCGTGGCTGCAGGGAACCGGTCCGGTTATTGCCGTGTTGTCCAGCAGGGCCGGATGCAGCTGGTTCTCGGCGGCCTAGCTTGGTTTGCATTTGTAGTATCCTTCTTTTTGCCTGCCGTGACGGTTCCACCGGAGGGCGAGGCAGCACCTGGTTGGCAAGCAGCTTGGTACGTCTACATGGTGAACTACGATCTGTTGACCGGGGGTTTGCGAAGTTCCCCTTGGACCTCAGCCCACCTGTTCCGGGCCTTATTGTTCCTGGCGGTTGGGGCGGCAAATCTGCTTATCGCTGGGTTGCCGGTTGCCCTGTTTGTCAAACAGGGTCGTTCTGCCTTGTTTGCATCCCTGTTGTTGGCTTCCGTCTCCGTGTTTGGCTTTTCGTTGGATCGATATGCACGTTATGGCAGTGGGTATATTCTTTGGGCGGTCTCTTTTATGGTCGTTTCGTCCGCATTTCCCATCGGACGACGGCTCTTTTCGGTTTACATTGGATTGATGTCGGCCATGGTGGTTTGGATCTTGATTGGGCAAATGGCTTGAGGCCCGGAACGGTTCACCAACCCTTGCCACGTTTGCAGTCAGCAAGCCCGCGTGTTGACGAGAAAAACTCGTTTAAACGCTTGTTAAGTTGGAACCTGATCCATGAACCAAAATCCTTATGCTTCCCCAGCCGCAAGCGGTCCGCCTCAGTCGGCTGCGATCCCGGGTAGCCAGCTGGGCCAGGTGAAAGCGATCGCCATCTGTTCCATCGTGCAAGGATCGCTCGAAGTCGTCCTCGGCATCGCTTACATTGCCATGGGCACGCTCTTTTTATTGGTCGAGCCGAACATGGGACCTGGACAGGGTCAAATGCCCGTGAGGGAACAAGAATTCATGATGACCACGATGATGGTTGTGTATGCTGTGATTGGCGGCTTGGCGGTCTTGTCGGGTGGTTTTAGAATCTTCGCCGGAGTACAGAATTTGCGCCTCCGCGGGCGGCTGTTGGGAATCATTTCCTTTTTTGCCGGGCTGTCCAACCTGCTCACATGTTACTGCCTGCCAACCGCGATCGGACTTTGCGTGTGGGGCTGTATCATCTATTTCAATCCTGGGGTTGTTCAAGCCTTTAACTTGCGAAAGCAAGGGTTGTCGGTGGCTCAAATCCAACAAGGACAACGGTAAGGACTGGCATGGCTACGATTCAAATTTCAACCGAACGGATGGAACTCGACTCCCTGGCTCAAGTCCGCTCGGGAGTAACGCAGGTTCAGTTGACCGAAGAAAGCCGTGAACGAATCAAACGTTGTCACGAGGCGCTCGTCACGATCCTTGATTCGGGCGAAACAGTGTATGGGATCAATACTGGCTTTGGCCGATTGGCCACCGAGCGAATTTCACCCGAAGACTTGGAGCAATTGCAGACGAACTTGGTGTTGTCACACGCTGTGGGGACCGGGCCACCACTGACGGACCGGGTCGTTCGATTGGTGATGTTGCTCAAGATCCACTCGTTGGCCCAGGGACACTCGGGGGTCCGTTTGGAACTGGTCGAGATGATGACCCGCCTGCTCAACGAGGGTTATTTGCCGGTCATCCCCTCCAAGGGGAGCGTGGGGGCTTCGGGGGACTTGGCGCCACTGGCTCACCTGGCCGCGGCGCTGATTGGCGTGGGCCAGTTTCATGTGCAGGGAGAAGCCGTACCGGCCAACGAAGCGCTGAGAACGATCGGGCTGTCGCCCATCCAGCTTGGGCCCAAGGAAGGCCTCGCCCTGCTCAATGGAACACAGGTATCGACCGCCTTGGCGATCGACGGCTTGTGGCGGATTCGCCACGTCTTCCAGTCTGCCTTGATCGCTGGAGCGATGAGCGTCGATGCGGCGATGGGGAGTGATACCCCGTTTGATGCGAGGATCCATTTTTCACGAGCGCATTCGGGACAGCAACAGTGCGCAGCGATTTACCGCGCCCTCTTGTCCGATAGCCAGATTCGACAGAGTCATGTCGATTGCAACCGGGTGCAAGATCCTTACTCGTTACGGTGCCAGCCCCAGGTGATGGGTGCCTGTCATGACCAGATTCAATTTGTGGGAGAGGTGTTGTTGGATGAAGCCAACAGTGTAACGGACAACCCATTGATCTTTCCCGAAACGGGTGAAGTCCTCTCGGGCGGCAATTTTCATGCAGAACCGGTCGCCTTGGCGTCGGATAACCTGGCGCTGGCGGTTGCCGAGATTGGGGCCTTGTCCGAGCGGCGGATCGCTTTGTTGATCGATGCCCACCTGAGTGAGCTACCTCCCTTTCTGGTGGAGCAAGGCGGTTTAAACTCTGGCTTCATGATCGCCCATGTCACGGCTGCGGCGCTGGCCAGTGAAAATAAATCGATGGCCCACCCGGCCTCGGTCGATAGTCTTCCGACGTCGGCCAATCAGGAAGATCATGTCAGCATGGCGACCTTTGCAGCGCGGCGGTTGGACGGGATGATTGACAATACGGAAACGATTTTGGCGATTGAACTGTTGGCGGCGGCTCAAGGGATCGATTTCCGCCGGCCCCTTCAGACGAGTCCCTTCCTGGAGTCCATCCACGCCGAGATTCGCCAGCGGGTCGCCCACTACGAGAAGGATCGGTTTTTTGCTCCTGATATCGAGACGATCAAGGAGTTGATCACGGAACAAGCCGATTTTCCGCCCTCGATTCCCGTGACGATCTGGTAGTTTTTCCAGCAGTCAAACGGGGTTTGTTACGGTGTGCCGGCCCGCATGCCACCCCGGATCGCACCCGCTTCTGTTGCACCGTAGTTCCCGGCAAACAACGGATCGATCGGCCGACTATTGGGCATGCTTAGCCAGGCCCGCAGTATGTGGCGGCGCAGGGTGGGGTCCTCAAAATCTTCAAATTCGGTTCGTCGATGCAATGTTACCCAGTTGTTGAGCAGCAGGATATCACCTGGTTGTTGTCGAAACGTGTAGTGCATTTCAGGCCGGGCGGCGATCGATTCGAGGCAGTCTAGCGCGTCCCGCTGGATCGTCGTCAGGTCGGGTAAGGCCGGGTTGGCGTGGGCCCGTTCGATCAGAACCCGCAGGAAGTTGGCTGCGAAATGGCCTTCGTATATCGAAAAGATCGGTTGCTGCGTGTAGGGCATCTCGTTGCCCGTATCCACATTGTGGCGCTGGTAATAGAAGGGTTTCATCAGGACCTGCAGCAACTCGGGATGCTGCTCTAGCATTTCGTTGTACAGGGCGGGTGAGCTGACGATCTGGTTTTCCCCCCCGGCCCGCGCCTGTTGAATGCAGAGAAAAGCGATCACATCGCAGCGGTCGGTATGAAAGCTCAGTTTCTTGCGCGTGTTGGGTCCCCGCGCCCGGGGATCGTGCTCGGCGTAACCGGCGTTTTGAACACTGAAGATTTTCTCCCCTGTAGCGCTTTGAGAAACGGGGTGACCCATCGCCCCAACCAATTCGAGAAACGCTTGAGAGAGCGATTCGGGAGAAAGCTGGGAGAGTTCCAGCCCCTGCAAAAGAACCCCGCCACAACCTGTCTCCAGCGAGTCACGAATCGACGCAGCGCGCTGTTGTAGTTCAGGTGTTTGCTCGATCGGCAAACCTTCGGCCAATCGTTCAAACTCGCGCTGTTCGGTGGGAGTGATGGACGGGTTCCAGTCGGGCCGGTTCAAAAGTTCCACACCTTTCCAGACCGAGGGATGGTCGATCGGTTGCCGGGAAAGGGGGGCTCGGTCATCCTGCGTCATAATGCTGTTATTTCTCCCTTGTTTCGAGTTGTCGAGCGGCCCTCGAGAACCTCCGCGATCTGGTAATCGTGAGCCTTCCCAGCAGACTACTTGTCCGAAGAGGAAGCGGCCCAGTGGCCGACCGCACCTGCGGCACCAGTGGCCCAGGCCTGTTTCCGGTCCGGTGTGAATTGGATGGCGTGGAACCCTTGATCGGATGCGGCTTGCCATGTTTGCCCCCGATCCCACGAGACATCTGTTCCCGAGGGACCGACGGCAACCAGCCAATCGCGATTCTTCTCTCGCCCGGCGGCGACGCCACTACGGTATCCGCGCGGTGGCTGACCACTGGGCACGGACCAGGTTTGCCCACCATCTTTGGACCGGGCAACCGTGCCGCTTCTTACGTGTGGATTGAGATAGTCCCCGCCCACAACAATAGACGTCTGGGGGTCGATAAAGGCCATGGAAAAAACACCGCTGCTCGTGTTGCGGGGCATCGGTACGGAGGCGGCCCGCCAAGAGTGTCCTCGGTCTGGCGAAAAAACGATTCGGCTGGTTGGTTCGGATTGGTTTTCTTCCGCGCCACCGAGGGCGATGAACACCGCATCGCCCACGACCCTCATGTTGGTGCCACTGGCGGCAAACCCAGCTTCGCCTCGTTCTTTACGAGGCCGCCTGTTTGCCGGCAACTCGGTCCAGGTTTTTCCGCCGTCGAGTGTTTCGATGAGCAGGACCCGGTCGTCGACCGGATCACTCATGGCGATCCCGTGTCGCGGATCAAAGAAAGAGAGCGCGTCAAAAAACGATGTTTTGTCGGGGTGCTCAAATTGCATCTCCCAGTGATTGCCACCATCTTCGGTTTGATAGACGCGGGCCGGTTGTCCGGCTGAGAGGATCACGGCCTTCTCCCCGTCGAACGCGTGGATATCGCGAAAATCAAGATTTTCCACTTTTGGCGGGGAGACATTGTGCCAGGTTTTACCGCCGTCGACCGTCCGAATCACAGTCCCTTTGCTGCCGCTGGCCCAAACGACTTGGTCGTCGACCACTGATAGCCCGCGAAGACTGGCTTCGACGCCCGAATCCTGTCGTTGCCAAAACGGCCCTTCGTTGGTCTGTGCCAACAAGCTGGGCGACATCACGACAGCCAATAGGAACCACAGATAGCAGGAATCAAACAGGTAAGGTTTCATGATTTCGCCTACAAGGTCCGTTTGCATCTGGGGAAGCTGCCGAGCACGGTCAATTGCTTACAGTGGGCTCTGGCTTCGCCAATCACTTCGGCAAATCCGGGCTCCTTGGCGTGACCGAGCGCATCCATAAAAAACGTGTAATCCCAGTTCACTTCCAGACTGGGTCGCTTGTCGATATGAGTCAAGTTGATACCGGCCCGCTTGAGGACGGCCAACACGTCGGCCAACGAACCGGGACGATCATCGGTCGTAAACATGATCGAAGTCTTATCGTCTCCCGATATTTCGGTCTGGCTCTCGGACAGAATTAAGAACCGGGTGACGTTGTTGGTGTGGTCTTCGATTTTCTCAAACAGCGGACGGAGCCCGTGAATTTCTCCGGCCAACTCCGATCCGATAGCGGCCGACCCGGCATTCGGGTTTTCCAGGTTGTCCTGTTTGGCCCGTTCAGCGGCGACAGCCGTGCTCTCGGCAGGCACTAACTCCGCCTGCGGGTATTGGGTGATCAGCCAGTTGCGACACTGCAGGAAAGCTTCCGATTTGGAATAGATCCGCTTGATTTGGTTGGGCTGGCAATTGGCCAGCAGGCTGAAGTGGACCACCAGCTGTACTTCACCGTAAATGTTGAGGCGGTCGTGATATGCCATGAACGCATCCAGCGTTTCCGTGATGCCGCCGCCAGTACTGTTTTCAATGGGAACCAGGCCATAATCCACATGACCTCGGGCGACCTCTTCGAAGACGCCTTCGATCGCGCGCAGGTTTTCAAATTCAACACTGGAACCGAAATGGCGAGTTGCCGCCAAGTGGCTGTAGGTTCCCACCGGTCCGAGGTAGCCAATCCGCAATGGCTGTTCCAGGGCGAAGCTGCCACTCATCAATTCGCGGTAAACTGCTTCGATGGTCCTGTCCGAAATAGGACCTTTGTTGAGAGAGCAGATTTTTTCCAGAACGGCCGCTTCGCGGTGCGGTGCGTAGATTGGTATGCCCGAGCCGCGCTTGATTTGGCCAATATCAACGACCAATCGTGCTCGTTCGTTGATCAGGTCAACCAACTTG
>JAYZCF010000032.1:0-7960 GCA_036338455.1 Planctomycetota bacterium | reverse complement strand
GGGTTCGGGTCGCGGCTCCTTTTGTTGAAGCGCCGACGGAGCAAAATCGAGTCAGGATTGCCGACTTTGAATCCAAGTTGGGTGAGGCCCGCAGGGTGGCCAATGCCGCAGCGGACCGTGCGTATGCAGACTGGAAAGCCACCGAAGAACGCGTCCGTCAACTAGCGAAAGAGATTGCCGATTATCGAGAAGCGTGTGGGCCCCAGTACAAGGCTTGGCAACAAGAAGCTTTGGCTAATTTGGTCAACAGACCGAATCCGGTGGAACTAGCAGGGATGATACAGAGGTTTTCACTGGATGAAGAAAAAGGAGTGGTGCTCAAGGAGCTGGTTGCTGGCCTGGATGCGTCGTTGGTGGCAGGCAAATTAGAGAGCGGCGAGCGCCTTGGAGATGTGGGACTGAAACTGGATGGCAAGACCCATTTTGACTCGCCAAATGCTGCATCGGAATTGAAATCGGATCGTCCCTTTACGTTGGCTTTATGGATCAAGAGCGACGGCAAGGCGGGCGGTTCAGTGATCTCTCGTATGGATATATCCCAAGGATATCGTGGTTGGGATGTTTGGGTTCAGGGAGGGATTGGAACACACATCATTCATCAATGGCCAGGCAATGCGATCAAGGTCATCTCGAAAGATCAGTTGGTTCCCAACCAGTGGCAACATGTGGTAATTACTTACGACGGTGGGCGAAAAGCGAGCGGGGTCAAGGTATATATCGATGGCAAGTTGTCCGAAGGCTATGTTGAGTCGGACAATCTAACCGAGACCATCGAGACGAACGTACCGTTTCGCATCGGTGGCCGAACACCGATGCAGTATTCCTGGAACGGGGGCATTGATGACATCCGAATTTACAATCGTGCGTTGACCGTCGATGAAGTACCTTTTTCCAAGACAGAGCCGGTTGCGGCGATCCTGGCTTTGGAGTCGGAGCAGCGCACCACAGCCCAGGAAGCGTTTCTGCTGGATTACTTTCTCGATCAACACGATGCGAAGTATCAAGAATTAAAAGCAGGCCTGGTGTCTACCCAAAAGCAATTGATTGGTTTTGATGTCAATGCCAAGAATGCGGCCGGGCTGCAGTCGGATGAACCCTTTCGTCAATCGTTAAGTGAATCTGCAAGAGCCGCGTTGGCCAAATCGGTTCAAGCTCGAAGTGAACAGGAGAGTGCGGAATTAGAAAAAGGTTACAGGGCGTATTTTGAAACAAAAGTGCGACCCCTTCTCAAAAATCAAATTCCCGAGCTCAAAGTACCCGATGCGATTCAGGCCGAGTTGACAGCTTATCGCGTTGACAAGGTTCCCAAGGTGATGGTCATGAGTGATGCCAAGCCACGGAAGACCAGCATCCTTAACCGAGGTCAATATTTACAACCGGCTGATGCGGTCACGTTTGCCACACCCGAGTTCTTACTGCCGATGCCGGAGGGGGCCCCGGCGAATCGTTTGGGATTTGCCCAGTGGTTGGTTTCCGACGAACATCCTCTCACAGCGCGCGTCCAAGTAAATCGGATGTGGCAGTATTTTTTTGGTGCCGGGCTTGTTAAAACGACAGAGGATCTGGGTGTACAAAGTGAGTACCCGCTTCACAAGGAACTGCTGGATTGGTTGGCCGTTGAGTTCCGGGAAAAAGGTTGGAGCATGAAGCAGATGCATCGGTTAATTGTGACCAGTGCGACTTACCGACAATCGAGTCGATTGACCAGGCAACATCAACAGAGCGATCCCGAAAACCGTTTATATGCCCGCGCGAGTCGCTTTCGTATGCCATCTCAAATTTTAAGGGATTGGGCGTTAGCTTCAGCCGGATTGTTGGTCACGAAAGTGGGTGGCGCGCCGGTCTATCCCTACCAACCGGATAATGTGTGGGAACCCCTGGCTATTACGAAGGAGCGCGATTTTACTTACCCGGCTTCTCAGGGAGAGGACCTTTACCGCCGCAGTTTGTATACGTTTTGGCGCAGAACGGTTGGGCCAGCGAATATGTTTGACGCTTCGAATCGTCAAGCTTGTCGAGTCCGATCGATGCCCACAAGTACGCCACTGCATGCTCTTACGACTTTAAATGACCCTACCTGGGTCGAAGCCGCGCGGATCCTGGCCCAAAGAATGAGGCGACAAAATTCTGACGTTGCATCGAGTGTGGTTGCTGCTTATCAGCGTGTACTGTCTCGAGAGCCTGGACCAGAGGAAAAAGAGGCGCTGCTCGAAGCTTACCGTCGTCAATTGGAAATCTATTCGCAGGATGTCGAGGCGGCAAAGCAGTTATTGGCTATCGGCGCAGCTCCGTCCGATCAGGGCTCGGAACCTGCTCCCATGGCCGCTTTAACCGCCGTTTGCCTGGGGATCTTGAACCTTGATGAGGCTTTAACCCGTGAGTAAATCAAGAGCGAGCGAGTCGATGGTGGGTCACGAACTCCACATGGAAAACATTCAGCGCGTCAATCGCCGGCAGCTGTTTGGTCGGTCGGCTTGCGGTATTGGCGCGGCCGCACTCAGTTCCCTGTTGAATCCATCCTCGGCCGCCGCTTGGCTCGATGATTCCAAGCAATCCCAATCGGCTGGTCTTCCTGGATTGCCGCATCACGCTGCCAAGGCAAAACGAGTCATCGTTTTTTGGCAAGGAGGTGGGCCCTCTCATGTGGATCTGTTTGACGAGAAGCCAATGATGGCAAAAATGGCGGGCCAAGACATTCCCGAATCAGTGCGTGGCTCGACCCGTCTTTCTACAATGTCATCGGGCTACGCCAGATGGCCTTGCGTTCCGACCATCAAACCCCATAAATCGTATGGGCAATGCGGAACACGCATGAGTGAGATGTTACCCAACGTTGGAGCGCTGGCAGATGATCTATGCGTGGTCCGCAGCATGCATACCGAGGCTGTCAATCATGCTCCGGGAGTGACCCTTTTCATGACCGGCTCACAGGTTCCCGGTCGGCCCAGTATGGGCGCCTGGCTTTCCTACGGGCTGGGGAGTGAAACGGACAACCTTCCGACGTTTGTCGTCATGACCTCGAGCGATAAAGGAAAAACGTGCGGGCAGTTGTTTTTTGATTATTACTGGGGTAGTGGATTTTTACCAAGTCGTTATCAGGGGGTTCGTTTCCGTAATACGGGGGATCTGGTTCCTTATCTGGCTAATCCGGCTGGTGTGAGCCCGCAGGCGCGGAGGGCTCTTCTGGATGATTTGGCCAAGATGAACGAAGCGCATCTCAAAGATTATGGTGATCCAGAAATTGATACACGGATCGCACAATACGAGATGGCTTATCGAATGCAATCCAGTGTGCCGGATTTAGTCGATTTTTCCGATGAGTCGAAAGCAACCCTTGAGCGGTATGGTCCCGATGCGCTTAAAAAAGGGACCTATGCCAACAACTGCCTGATCGGACGGCGGCTATTGGAACGCGGAGTTCGGTTTGTCCAACTGATGCATTCCGGCTGGGATCAGCATAGCAATCTGTTTACTCAGCTCGAGGAACAATGCGTGGATACAGAGGGACCTTCAGCAGCGGTGGTTCGAGACTTGAAAGAGCGCGGAATGCTGGACGATACCTTGGTGGTGTGGGGTGGCGAATTCGGCCGTACTCCATTTGGCCAATACCGGAGCGGCGATCCCAAAAAACCGACCGGTCGTGACCATTTTGGAAAGGCTTATAGCTGGTGGTTAGCCGGGGCCGGTATCCGGCCCGGTACGGTCTACGGTGAAACGGACGACTTTGGCTGGAATATTGTCAAAGATCCCGTCCACGTGCACGACATGCAGGCGACGCTACTGCACCTGTGCGGGATCAACCATGAGAAGTTGACCTACCGCTATCAAGGTCGGCAGTACCGGTTAACGGATGTTCACGGTGAAGTGGTCCAGGGGATTCTGGCGTAACGAGTCGTGTCCACTGCCTCAAGCGACCTATCTCTACTGATCGCCGGGTGGCAACGATTTGATTTTTTCATGGTTCAGCAGGAATTCCGATCGCTGATCGGCAAAAGCTTTCAACCCTGGGGATTCAGCTCCGCCGCGATCGTCGGTTGCTGTCCGGAACGCTTCCAAGCTCGACAGTTTGCGTGTATCCAGCTCAACTTCTGCTTCGATCAGGTCCCGCATTTGAGCCACTTGGGGGCCGAGGTTCTCCCACTGCATGATTTGCGCCAGCTCTCTCAGGTTTTGCAGATACTGCTGCTGGTATTCCGGGATATTGAGCAACCGACTGCGAAGCGGCATGCGCTCGTTGTCCAAGCCGATCATTGGATCGAGGGTTGGCCCACCCCCTCCCGGTCCACCGCCACCCGGCCCACCACGAGGAGGCCCACCACGAGGGGGGCCACCAAAGAAGCCTGGAGGTCGAGCGCCATCCTGGTTGGGTCTGTCTGGCCCAACTTGTGGAGTTCCGCCCCGTCTTCCTGCTGTTCCCGCTGGTGGACCGCCCGGTCCTCCGCCTGGCCCTCCTCGTCCGCGTCCCATCTTGAACGCTTCGTTCATGTCGTGCGGTAAGATGTGGAATTTACCATCCGGTTCCTGGTAAATGCTGTAATCGCTGGCTCGCGTCCAATATCCGTCACTATTGGCCAGGGCGACATCGACTGCCAGAAACCAAAGCGCGCCCTCGACGTTGAGAATTGGCTCCAGTTTCTCTTTTAACTGGTCATCGGGGGTCTCATTCAGAACTTTGCACAATTCAATCAGCGCGTTCCAAGATTCCTCCTTATCCTTCGATTTGATCTCGAATCGCTGTCGATAAGGCTCGATCTCATCACCCAAGTACCTCAAGCCCCCGTCTCCCTGTGGGCTGCCACTCACTTTCCACCGGGCGCCCTTGGAGGTGTCAAAGTGTTCTTTGACGAAAACTTTGTTGAACTGTTGTGAACTGGCGTAGAGGCCCCAGCTTTCTCCATTGACGACGACTTTCACGAAATTAACTTTGGGTGTCGGTATTTTTTTCCCGGCGATCATCGAGTAGAGAACGGAGCTCATGAGGGAAGCATCGCCATTAAAATTTAACAGGTTCAATGTTTTGTAACCGTACAGGCGTTGATCTTCGTCAACCATGTCCACCGAGATGTTGAAGGAGCGTTTGAGTCCGGCCGGGATACTAAAGAAGGAAGACGCACCACGAAAACTGACTCCCACATTCGGATAGATCTTGCCGTCGACCGTCATCGTTGCTGGTACCTCGACATCGGTCGGTTTGAAAACCTCCAGCTCTTTCTCCCAATCCTCATTTTCAAATTCAAGGAAAAGCGTGCGCAATACCTGGCGATCGTAGAAATCAGCCTCGGGAAAATTCTCGACGTCCTCGGCAGATACCCGTGGCCCGGGCTTGCCCTCCATAACAGGGCCCCGCCTACGACGTTTACGGCGATTGGGCGTTTGACCGATCGCCTGACGGGCTTCGGCTCGCTCTGCCTGATTTAAAATGCCGTCACCGTCGGTGTCGTATTTGTCGACCAATTTCTGTTCCGGTGCATTCGGTCCACCGCCCGGTGGCTGTGCGAATACTGCAGAGGGAATCGGCAAGCAGACGAAGATCAGTGGGGCCAAGACAATGAAGGTAAGACGGCGATAGGAACTGGCGGGAAGGATCATGGGAGAGTTCAATAGCTTTCTCAACGTGGTGTTTAAATCGGGTTGCGGTTCCGTTCACCGCACCCTGGGAGGTTTGAATTCTAATACAACCCGGTCCCGTTCGAGGAGTGGCGAGCGAATTCGAAAGATTTCACGGACTTTCGATTATTTTTACCCCTTTTGGCGATGGTAAGCGACGGGCCGTGTTCCCTTGCCCGGAGGGAGTATGGGACCGGGCTAAAAAACGCAAATGTTCGGGTTTCCGTTTGAATATTCAGTTTTTTGAAACCGTTTGGGCGGAATGGGGTACGATGAAAGCCGGACCTTGCCTCTGGCTAGGCAGGCGCCCAAAGTCCACTTGTCGAGCAGGAGAGCAAAGTGATGAAGATCCGATTCAAGCAAGGACGGTTTCTGTGTTTAAGCGTTTTTTCCCTTGCCTGTTTGGGCTTGGTCTTCGCTCTTGAAGCCTTGGCGGAGACCCCGATCAAGGCAAACGATGAACCGCCTGTGCAGTTTCGTAATGACCTGTTTCATGCCCCTGAAATAATCATGGTCGGACAGTTGCCGCTGAATAAAAAGGCTCGGCAGATGTACCCTTCACCTGTTCTGTTTGATGTCGACCGAGACGACCGGGTCGAGTTGGTGGTGGGGGATATTTTTGGCAGTCTCAATGTTTATGAAAACGAGAATCCATCAGCCAGTGGGGATCCTGTCTGGTCGGAACATGTGCGACTTCAGTCCACTGATGGGCAGCCGATCAAAGTCTCCAATTGGTGATGCGTTGGCATGAGTTCCCAGTTGGTGGACATGAATGCGGATGGATACAAAGACATCTTAGTGGGCAGCTTCAGTGGTGTTCCCCAGTTGATTTTGGGTAACCAGGATGGCTACGCTCAGCCGATCCCGATTCTCGATGGCGACGGCAAGACGGTGCTGATTCAGGATTTCTGGAATAAAGATGAGAGTAAGTGGGACGAGACAGATCGGGCAGGTTCCGAGGGGCATTGCACGTCAGTCGCAGCGGTGGACTGGGACGCCGATGGCGACCTCGATCTGTTACTAGGTGATTACTACGGTGGACGCCTGTTTGTCCGTCTCAACGAGGGGACGGCCCGCGAAGCCCGTTTTGCCAAGACGAACCAGGCAGTCCTGGCCGGTGGTGAAGCGGTCGTCGTCCCGAATGGATTGGCCGCACCCCGGGTCGCCGATTGGGATGGAGATGGTCTGTTTGACATCCTCTGTGGTGGCTCCAAAGGTGGCGTTTGGCTTTACCGCAACCAGGGTGAGCCCGGGTTACCGAAATTTGCCTCTGCCGTTAGCCTGATCCAACCGGTCAAAGGAGAGTCGGGTGCCTTTATCAAGCAGGTTCCCTCGGAAAATGGCCGGCCAACGTTGCCGGGCTCTTCCTTCCATATCGACCCGGTCGACTATGACGGAGACGGTGACCTCGATCTGATTGTTGGTGCCCGTAGTCAGTGGCTGAACGAGAATGTGAAGGTCCTCACCCAAGAAGAGGAAGAGAGAGTCGCCTCGCTGAAAGAGCAGCAGGCATCACTGATGGAGAAATACCAGGCGCTCGAATCGCAGAACCGCACGGACGAGGAGCTCAAAGCGCATTTTCAGTCAGCAGAGGCTAAGGAACTGTTGGATCAATTGTCGGCCGTCATGACGGAACTGCGCAAGTTGACGCCCAATCCGCACTCGAGTGGCGATTTTGTTTGGGTTTTCCGTCGCAAGTAATCCACGGATTTGTTGTCTGTTCGAGCCGACAGTGCACACGATTTCCCAAAGAAAATTAACGGGACTTGGAGTGTTTTTTCTTCTTGTCCCGTTTTTTTGCGCTCGCTGAAAACGAGCCCTTCTGTTTGTTCGGCTTGCGCGATCGTTTGGACCATTTGCTTTTATCACCATAGCGTTTTTTGCGTTTGCCATTTGTCTGTGAGCGTGATTCATCGTCACCAGCCGGTCGCATTTTGAGCTGTCTTCCCGAGACCCACGCTTCCCGGAGGATTTCTTGGGTATCCGGCGAGAGATTCTGAGGCAGATCAATCGTCGTGTAGGATTGGTAAATTTGAATCGGACCGATCGAATCGACTTTGATTCCGGCCTCATTGGCAACGGCACCCACGATATTCCCGGGGCGAACGCCATCCCGTTTCCCGACGGCGAGTCGGTACCTGGCCATCTCGGTCCCGGGTTTGGACTGTCCATATTTCGAAGCGTTCTGCCCACGACCGCGGGCTCCATCTTTTTGGCGTGAGTTCCGCTCCCGTTTGGGGCGATCTTTCACCAGGAAATCGCGGCCCTGCTGGCCAATCTTCATAACGGCTGCTGCCACCAAGTCGGCCGGTTGGTCGGTTTCCCACAAGTAATCTCGGATCACGTCTCGATG
>JAYZCF010000031.1:0-10224 GCA_036338455.1 Planctomycetota bacterium | reverse complement strand
GGCGGGTTGGCCGGCGGTGGATCGGTGGCCGGTTTGGCAGGCGGTGGATCGGTCGCCGGTTTGGCAGGCGGTGGATCGGTGGCCGGGTTGGCAGGCGGTGGATCGGTGGCCGGCTTGGCAGGCGGTGGATCGGTGGCCGGTTTGGCAGGCGGTGGATCGGTGCTCCCTTGGGTCGGAATGGTCTCTACCCTCTCAATAAAGGGCGAATCGGGGGTTTCGTCAAGAACGCCCGCTTTCAGCTCATCCTTGGAATCCCGTTCCTTGCTCGCTCGACGACTGCTCCCCGGTTTGTAGGCACTTGGCTTGGCAACTTCGACTTTGCCATTCAGGCTCATCGCAATAAAAATAGTGGCTCCGAGAATTACCAAGCCTCCGAGAATGGCTGCTCCAAGGATCAGGTAAGGTTTGTTGCTCACTTGGACGCTGGTGCGATTGCTGGCCTGTGCTGCATGGGCGCCCGAGGTCAGCTCGACCTGTGGTGCAATTGCGAGTTTGCCCTCCGGCGAATCTTCCAGGGAAATTCCTTCTGGAATGTCGTCCGCAGGAGCAATCTGGGAGGGGTGGTTCAAATAAGCCATCAATCCTTGGCGCGTCTCTTCAGGGCTGGAAAAATCGGAACCGATACCAGCGATCAGCGACTCGAGTCGGCCCGTCTGTTCGGTGATGGGTAATTGTCGAAATGCGTTACTCGCCAGTTCACCCAACTGCTCGTAATCGGATGATGGAGACTCGGCGTTCCCCGAACGCAACGGGGCGAGCGCAAGCCCGCCGAGCTTGACTTCATTGTTAACCGAAATGGTCACCTCGCTGGCCGTTACTCCACCGTGTGCCATTTCTTTCTGATGGATAAATTCAAGGGCCTCGGTCACTTGCAGCAGGACATTGGCGAGGGTGGCAGAATCGAGTTCGCCGGCCATGTCGTTCAAGGTTTGCCCAGGAAAGAATTCCGTGACAACGTAATACCTTCCCCTCTCCTGATCGACATCGTACAGATGGATCAGGTTTGGGTGGTCCAGTTCGGATACTTTCCCTACTCGCTGAAGGAACTGATCGCATTGCGGGGTTCCTGTTTCCAGGTCCGTTGCAAGGAACTGAATTTGTACTTTCCGATCAAGACTCTCATGGTTGGCAATAAAGAGGTCGCCCAGGTCGTCCTGGCTGAGCCGCTCAAGCAGCACATAATTTGCAATTCGTAGCAAGTGGCGGCCGGCCAAGAGGTATTTGGCCTGCCAACGCGTGATCAGACCTGCCTTCGATAATTCCAATGCCGTTTGCTGTCCATCGGTAGCCGGGTTTTCGTCAAGCCAAGCCTGCAATGCTTCCGGCGCGATGATATTGCTCTTTCGCAATGTAGCCAGGAAATCGTCCTTGTTGATTTTGGACATTGGTAGCTTTGAACGATAGACAGGCGAACCGATTAACTTCTGCTTCTATTGTTCCACGCGGAAGGGTGGCAATCAACCTGTTAGCTTGGCGATTCAACGAAAACGAAGGTCGACGGGATGACGAAGCGATTTCAAATGCTGAGTTGACGCCGATACAGGTCCTCTATTTTTTCAGCACATTGTTGTAGCGAAAATCGTCGTTCGGCTCGCTTGCGCAATGCACGTCCTGTCCTGGCTGCTTGGTCGGGGCGGTTGAGGATTTGACGTGCGGTCCGGCACATTTCAGCCGAGTTGCCTGCCGGGACCAACTCGATTTCGGTGCCCTCGACAATTTCTGGCGTCCCGCCAACATCGGTTGCGACGAAGGGAAGGCCACTGGCAGCAGCTTCCAGGAGCACCCTTCCCAATGGTTCTTGGTGGGCGGCATGCATTAATAGAACAGCTTCGTTCATCAAGAGTGGTATCTCGTCCATTCGGCCTAGCCAGTGTATCCGAGACGAGCAGGACGATTTTGCAGCGGTATTCTTCAGCTCCTTTTCATATTCGAGCGCTTCCTGTTTCTGGGAATGACGATCTCCCGCAAGGACAAGGTGGAGCGACGGATCCAATTCTGCCAGCTTGAAAAAACTGTCGAGGACGATGTCGACCCCTTTGCGGAGACCGATCTGGCCGACACAGATGATCATTCTCCCGGTAGGGGGGATTTTCAGTTGATCATGCAGGCAGCCGGAGCTGGAACGCGGGGCGAACTGCTGGAGGTCTACCCCGTTGTGAATGATCTCAACCTGTTCAGCGGGTATTCCGGCTACCACGTGGTAGTCGCAAGTGGCTCGGGAAACGGCTACCAACTGATTGATTTCTGAAATGTCCTGGATCGCCTTTGCGCTGAGTCGCAGAATGTCGCGCAGGTAGCCGATCGATGGAATCTTACCCGCGCGCGTTACGGGGCCGGCCAGGCGGCTGGTCGAAAGACTGTTGCAGTGGACGAGATCAGGTTGAACCTGTTCGATTAACTGCTTTAAATCGTTACGGATTTGTGCTTGCGATTTACGCTGGTCCCCTTGAAATAACTGCAGGTCGACCAAGTCGCAGCCAATCCCGGCTAAGGCTTTTGAAAACTCGGTGTTTCCCGGGACGGCGGCGACAAATTTGTATCCCTGTTCAATCAAGGAAGGGGCAATCGTCAGGAAAGAGTTTTCCCCACCGTTTCGCCAGCCGTATTCACCGAGGAACAGGACTCGTCCGGACATGTCGAAGGATCACTCAACCGTCCAGGTGTCACCGGACGACAGCAGGTCACTCAATTGCCCTTTACCTTGTTCGTTCGTAGCATGACTGACTTGGCGATTGATTTCATCATCATACGTAGGCCGCTCAACAGATCGGAAAACGCCAATCGGTTCAGGGAAATGCGGATGTTTCAATCGGCTTAACAAGAAGGCGAGCTGTGGGTCAGCACAGGACTCGTCGTGAAATAGCAAATCGTCAACCGGAACATCCTTGAGGGAGACGATCTCGGGTGAAAGACCATTAAGCCGGATTCCCTTTTCACCGTTTCCGAAGACCAGGGGTTTGCCGTTCTCCAGCTCGAGCACGTTATCGGCCTTCGTTGCCTTATCCTTCATATAGTCCCAGGCGCCATCATTGAAGACATTGCAATTCTGATAAACTTCCACGAACGACGTGCCCTTGTGCTGTGCGGCGCGGGTCAGCATAGCAATCAGGTGTTTGGCGTTGACGTCGATCGAGCGGGCGACAAACGTCGCTTCGGCAGCTAGTGCGACAGAGATCGGATTGAGTGGATGGTCGATGGAACCGAGAGGTGTGCTCTTAGTAACATGGCCCACTTTCGATGTCGGGGAATACTGTCCCTTGGTGAGCCCGTAGATGCTGTTGTTGAACAGCACGATATTGACGTTGATATTTCGTCGGATGGCGTGCATCAGGTGATTTCCCCCAATGCTCAAGGCATCCCCGTCACCCGTGATCACCCAGACACTCAGTTCTGGGCGGCTTGATTTCAAACCGGTAGCAAACGCGGGAGCCCGGCCGTGGATACTGTGCATGCCGTACGTGTTCATGTAGTACGGAAAACGACTCGAACAGCCGATCCCGGAGATAAATACGATCTGTTCCAGTGGGATGCTAAGCTCTGGCAGAACCTTTTTCATTTGAGCCAAAATCGAATAGTCTCCACACCCTGGACACCAACGGACATCCTGGTCGGAAGCAAAATCGGCAGGTTTTAATACGGGAAGATCAGTACTCATGGTTTATCCGATTGGACTCAGAAACTGCGCTGTGCAATGACTGGATCACGTTAGCATGGAATTAATTTTTTCGACAATTTCACTGACGGCAAATGGCTTTCCTTGTACCTTGTTGTAACCCTCGACATCCACCGAGAATTCACTCTTTATAATTAATCTGAGTTGCCCCGTATTGAGTTCCGGAATCAGTATCTGGTCATATCGATTGAGGATTTCCCCCAAGTTTTTGGGGAACGGGTTGAGCCAGCGGAGGTGAGCGTGCCCGACGGACTTTCCTTGCTCCGCACACGCTCTGGCGGCCGTTCGACAGGCACCGCTTGTGCCGCCCCAGCTGAGGACCAGCAAGCCGCTTTGAGCGCCGTCCACTTCCAGATCGCCAATGGCATTGGCGACGTTGCGAACTTTTTGCGCACGCGTGTTTACCATCTTTTGGTGATTCTGCGGGTCGTAACTGACATTGCCGCTACCATCTTCTTTTTCCAGGCCGCCTACCCGGTGCATCAGACCAGGGGTGCCGGGAATCGCCCACGGTCGAGCCAAGTCGTCGTTTCTACGGTAAGGCTCAAAGACTGTGCCGTCGGCAACCGGGTGATCGATTTCAATCGGAGGCAGTTCGTCGGTCTTAGGTATCTTCCAAGGCTCGGCCCCGTTGGCGATATAACCGTCCGACAGAATGAAGACGGGGGTCATGAACTGAGTTGCGACGCGCCACGCTTCGATGGCGACATTGAAGCAGTCGGCGGGACTGCTGGCAGCAATGATGGGAAGTGGGGACTCGCCGTTGCGACCATACATCACCATCAAAAGGTCAGATTGTTCTGTCTTGGTTGGCAAGCCGGTACTGGGGCCACCTCTTTGAATGTCAATCACAAGGAACGGGAGCTCGAGGATGAGTCCCAATCCAATACCTTCTCCCTTCAAAGCAATTCCGGGGCCGCTGCTGGTGGTGACGGCCATGTTTCCGCCAAAGGCTGCCCCGATAGCTGAGCAAACGGCGGCGATTTCATCCTCGGCTTGAAACGTTCGTACCCCGTACCTTTTGAACTTGCTTAACTCATGCAGGACGTCACTGGCCGGAGTGATCGGGTAGGAGCCCAGAAAGAGAGGTTTTTTGCTCAGTTGTGAGGCGGCTACCAGTCCGAGGGCCAACGCCTGGTTTCCCATGATGTTGCGGTAGGTGCCCGGTTCCAATTGGGCGGCTGGCACTTGGTAAGTTGAAGCAAAGTCTTCCGTCGTTTCACCGTAGTTCCAGCCCGCCTTCAAGGCGAGTCGGTTGGCGCTGGAGACATCTTCCTTACCACGAAATTTTGCCTCGATAAAGCGAAGAGTCGGTTCCACATCCCGACCGTAGAGCCAGAAGACCAGCCCCATGGCAAAGAAATTCTTGCACCGATCCGCCAACTTGGTAGAGATCTCGGTTTCCGCCACTGCGGTGCGCGTCAATTTGGTCATCGGAACCTGGATCAGCCGGTAAGCCTCGAGCCCATCACCTTCCAATGGATTCTTGTCCAGTTTTGCCAGTTTCAGATCTTTCTCACCGAAGCTGTCTGAATTGACGATTAGTATGCCGCCTGGCTTCAGATCCTCTACGTTGGTGACCAGTGCCGCCGGATTCATGCATATCAAGGCGTCCAGTCCATCACCAGGTGTGAAGATTTCCTCAGCAGAAAACTGGACCTGAAAGCCACTGACGCCTGCCCTTGTTCCACGGGGAGCCCTGATTTCGGCGGGAAAATCCGGAAAGGTTGCGACGTCATTGCCCGATAGTGCAGACGTATTGGTCAGCTGGGAACCGAGAAGTTGCATCCCGTCCCCAGAATCCCCAGCGAGGCGGACGGTGACGCCGTTTACCGATTCCGATGGCTTGCTTGTGGGCGGGAATTGATCCGTGGTACTGATCATTGAATTCTCGTCAGGCAGTGGATGATAGTTGCGGAACAGTACCCAATTCTAATCGATCTTGGTCTGGTCGGGGTCGGCGGAGGAAACGACAGCGGTGTGGTTGTTGATACGAATGGGAGTCCATTCAGACCGGTCCGTCTGGCCTAATCGCGATCCATCCATGTTCTGTCCAGATACTGTCGAAATGTACTGAAAAAGCAAGGATTTGCTCTTGCAAGTCCATTTAGTTTGTCAAAAATCCGATCTTCTATAAAGGGGGAAATAGATGTTATGCTGCTCCAATGCCGGTTTTTTTTGAGCGGCATCCAGCACTCCCCCCAAGCCCAGCAGAGGACAGAGAATCGATGGAAAACACTCTCATATTGCTCAAACCGGATTGCATTCAGCGCCGACTTATCGGGCGTATTATTAGTCGTTTTGAAGACAAAGCCCTGACGATTGTGGCCATGAAGCTGATCCAGATCACACCGGAGCTGGCCAAACAGCACTATGCCGAGCATGTCGACAAGCCTTTCTATCCCGGGCTGGAGGAGTTCATCACGGGGTCACCGGTTGTGGCGATGGTTTTGGAAGGCCTCGATGCGGTTCGGGTGGTTCGTGAAATGTTGGGTAAGACCAGTGGGCTGGCAGCCGCTCCCGGGACCATTCGAGGAGATTTCAGCAGCAGCCGGCAGATGAACCTCGTTCATGCTTCGGATGGGGCGGAAGCGGCGGCCCGTGAAATCGACTTGTACTTTGATTCGAGCGAGATCTGTCGCTACACGCCTGCGTTGACTCCCTGGTTCCGCGCGGGGGACGAGTAAGTACGACCCATCCACCTTGGGCGCTCCTTAGCGCTCGCCGTAATTGGCAGGCATGTCTCTTTCACCGCTGGACGGCGATTGGGTCGGGGACCACTTGTCCGTCGGCCCGGCGCACCAAAGCAACGGTTTGCGGAAGGAGGAGCGGTTTGCTTAACGGGGCTGCAGCAGCGTTCGGAAAATCCTGTCCTGAATTCCTCTCCTCGGTTTCCAAACCGAGTAGATGGCCCCTCCAATTCCTGTCGCCATGGCGGCGATCATGGTAATAGCCAACCCGTAAAACAGGGGCCGGTTTGTCAGTAGCTCACTGGCAAAGGTTCCTTCGGCAGGTTCGACGGCACGGACTTCGGCAATCAAAGCACCTGAAATGGCTACGAAACAGCCACAGGTGACAATCAGGGGTAGCCAAGCCAGTGTATTTCGAGTCGCCGCCATGAGTCGGGAGGCCTGTTTACCTCGGCGGCTGCAGATATCTATATCCATCAGGCGGAAAACGGGACCCCTCAGCCAGAAATTTAAAACAAAGGGCAGCAGCGTGCTGGCAAAGAATGCTGCTGCCAAACTCCAGAAGATTGAGATCGGCAGCCAAAACAGAACGACCATGAAAATCGCCAGCGTCAGCATGGCGTAAATCAGTCCCTCGAATCCAACCGTAACGGCCAGGACTCCGATACGACTATCCCAACCGAGGTCTCCCATTCTTTTCCGCAGTTGTTCCAGTTCTTCAATAGCCCAGTCCAACGTATCCCGGTCTTTCAGGCTGGAGCAGAGTTGCTCCAGGAACTGCTGGGCTGAGATGGGGAATACTTTGGTCCGTAGGAGTAAATCAGCCAATTCCTGCAACAAGCTTACGGCTCGGAAACTGTCGTCTTTTGATTGCTGTGATGTGTTGTGCGCATACTCATTATCGTCGATCACAATGCTGACCAGCGGGCGGTCAATCAGTTTGGTGTGACATCCCTCATCCAGCCAGATTTGGGCCAGTGACAACTCCTCGGGCAAGGTCCCGTCGTCGATACCACTCCGTAATTCTTGGGCGAGCTCCCATAGAACGTCCCGGTATTGTTGCCAGCCGAGTCGGTATTTCGCCCCGGTTAGAATTTGAATCGGTGCGCCCCGCACGGCTTCGTAGGCATCCCAGCGCTGCCCCTCTTTTTCTCCCCCTGCCAGCCAGCGGGGTCGAGTAGCACGCGCCAGGTGGAGCCGACCCGGCTTCGGTATCTGACTCTTTGGTCCCGTGATGACCCAGACGTACCGGTCCAGCGGTTGATCGTGGCCCAGGAAGATCGAGAGGTCTTCGGATCTCTCCAATAAATCATGAGTCCGGTAAGGACCGAATTCCTGCATTTCGATCGTGTTGGCCTGTGGCTGAACGATGGGTATGTAAATCCTGGAATGCTGGTTCGGAGTGATTCGAACGACCCGTGTCCCGCTTAAGAATCCGTGCAGTCCGCGCAGGTGGTTACCATCTCGCATTGTGGAAACACAGATGGTGGTTGGTATCAGGAAGACGAGCAGTAGCTGCCCTTCACAAACGAGCCAGTCTGCCAGGTTGAGGCTGATCGGTGTTGCCAAGGCATCGTAGAGTAACCAAGCCAGCGTGATTCCAAAACACCCGGGAACGGCAACCGAGCGGAGCAAAGCGCGCCAAAATCCTGGCCGCTGGCCTTGGCGGTTCACCACGGTCAGTCCCATCAGTCGTTTACCAAGGGTCCGGCCGGTTCGGCCTTCCATGATCGCGAAGTAGAGGACCAGCATGGCCCACTTAAGCACCGCGAACAGGGCCAAGTAACGAGGTAAGATCGTGTTTGTAAAGGAAGGATCGCCAAGGTCGGATTGGGTGACCAGGTAGGTGCCAACCATGCCAAGCAGTAGTAAAGGAAATAGAATGACCACCAGGTAATCGGTCATAAAGGCAGCCAGGCGGCGACCGAAGTTGGCCAATGAAGTACCGTGCGAGGCAAACGGAATCAAAGCGTTTTTCAGTTGCTCAAGGTTGTCGAATCTCCGAGTGGGATCCTTTTCCAGGCAGCGCATGATTGTTTCATCCAGGTCCTGATGGATGTCGGGCCTGATTTGACGCGGTGAAGTCGGCTGATCGGACACGATTTGTGCCGTCACACTCATGGCGTCACCGATAAATGGGGATTGCCCGGTCAGTAGGCAATAGAGTGTGGCCCCGATGGCGTAGATGTCGGTTCTGGCGTCGACCTCTTCACCTCGTACCTGCTCTGGTGCCGAGTAGCTCGGTGTGCCCATGAAGGTTCCCGTCTGGGTCAAACTTGCGTCGTTGCTTCCCAGAGACTTGGAGAGTCCAAAATCACCGATCTTGACCGATTGGTCGGCATCCAGAAAACAGTTGGAGGGTTTGACATCACGGTGTATCACGCCCATCCGGTGAGCAGCCGCTAACCCATCGATGACATTCAGAGTCCTGTCCACGGACTGTCGAATACCGAGGGGACCATTCTTGTCGATCAGGTCAGCCAGAGTGTCGCCCGGCATTAACTCCATCACGATATACGGTTGTCCCTCGACTTCACCTGCCCCGTAGATGAATGTGACACGCGGGTGCGAAATTTGCGCTGCCAACTTCGCTTCACGGAGGAACCTCTTGACCGAATCTTCATCCGAAAGCATTTGGTGGTTCAGGCGTTTCAGGGCAACGACACGGCCCGTTGTTCCCTCGGTAGCTTTCCAGACGACTCCCATGCCACCGGAGCCGATTGGACGGTCGAGTCGGTATTCGTCGATCTGGGCACCGATGTCCGGATGATTGTCAAGATTTTCCTCCTGCAGGGGCGTTGGTGGGACGGTCGATTCCACATGCGTCGCCATTTCGAGCAACGGGTCGGTTCCGTCAGGTCGCCGTCCACCGGGATTCAATGGCCGACCGCAATTCTGGCAGAATCGCGGCGCAACGGAATCGTAGTTGAAATCGAGGTTGCAAATTTCGCAGCGAGTTTTCATCAAATCAGCTAAGGCTGGGTCAAAAGAGCATCTGCCCTGCCGGGAACAACCCGATAAACTTGGACGTGATCGACATTCTAACGTCTTGCGATTTCCGGGTCGATGCAGACGCTGGGTCGATGCAGGGAAAATAGGATAGGGAGCAGCGGAGAGTAGCAGAGGAGAGAGTGTCTCTGTTTTGCTTGGCAGAGCCATCTGCAGCTATCCGATTTCGCAATATATTCTGCCGTGAAATGCAAAACCAGCGGTTATCATCGCTACGGCAGAGGCTTATCATGAGCGACACAAAGTTACGCATGAAATGAAATTTTCAACGCTCAGTTATCGGAGCGGCAACAGAGGGTAATTCATGAAAGTCAGGTTGAACGTTGTCTCGGGTCCTGCCAAGGGCCGCTTTTTTGACATTGATGACAGCCAGACGTTGATCATCGGTCGGGGCGAGCAGAGTGACACCCAGATTAATGACCCTTCCGTATCGCGAGTCCATTGTGAGGTGCGTGTCCAAGCGGGTCAGATCTTCCTGATTGATAAAGGGAGTAGTAGCGGCACGCTGGTCGACGGTCAGTCGGTTGAGGAAGCGAGTCTTCGCAAGGGTAGCCTTGTCAGGATAGGGGATACGGAGATACGTGTTGTTGATCCGAACGAGGAAGCGGTCACTCAGGTTGTCCCAGGCGCGGCCGAAGTTCCCGCTTCCAGTCACTCGCTGCCTCAGCTGGTAGGCTCCGAACTGGGCCCCTATGTTCTCGAGGAAATAATTGGTTCGGGGAATTCGGGGATGGTCTTTCGGGGTTTGGACCGCGAAAAGGAACGGGTGGCGGCGATCAAGGTACTTTCCCCGGCCTACACGTCCGATGACGAACAGCGTCAACGCTTTGTGCGAGCCATGAAGACGATGCT
>JAYZCF010000030.1:0-6612 GCA_036338455.1 Planctomycetota bacterium | reverse complement strand
AGAGGCCTCCCTTTTCTCGCACGGCAGCCCGCACTCGGTGCATCCGCGGCGCGACTTCGCCCACCCAAATGGGATCCGTTTCGTTCACCCAAGCAAGGTCCACAAGATGGGCCCATTCGTGGATGAGAGTGTCTTCTATTGGCTTCTTAGTGCTGGAGTCAAAAAGTCGGTCGGACACATAGAGCCCGTGGTGACTGAGAGTGACCATGGCAAGTGCGCCCGCGACCAAACTGTCAACGCGAAACAGCTGAACGGGGCGATAAGCCGTTACCCTTTGAACGAGTCCCGGCACCAAAAGATTCGCCGTCTTGGCTGCCCACATCACCTGTTGCCTCTCCACGGCAGTCCATTTCTTTACGGGTTGGATGGCGTGACCTGGGAGCGGCTGAAGATCGTCCTTGAACTCCAGTCGATCTTGCCACGACACCGAATCTGCCAGAGTTGCTGGTGGCAATCCAATGAAGAACAAGAGGATCCAGGCGATGTGTTTAAACGTGTGCAAGATTTCCCCCCGACGGTACCATCTGGGTGTTCATTGTTTCTCTATTATACGTCTTTGGTTCGACACAGGTTCTGACAGAAACTTACCACTGAGGCAGGCACCGGGTGGACGAGAGTAGAGGGCCCCTTAGGTCCTGTTTTTTCCCGACTGACACTTGTCCCTCATGCGTGTGTGGAAAACCATACTGCACTGTTTCTTCGGACAAAAAATCGTCTGACGTCGAACCAAACCGGGTCGACTGCACACGGTTATCATGGATTCCGCCAAGCCACGTCGAATCCATGTGGACAAAGTCTCTCAACCCAGGTAATTTCATTTGGGAGGCAAATGAACGGCGATTCGTAGGATTGATCCACATGCTCCGAACTGAAGATCGGCCCGCCCAACACCCGCAAATTGTTGGGCAGGCAATTGAGATCCATCGCTGGGTTCGGCAGGCCCGGGCAGCAGGAAAGACAATCGGATTGGTCCCGACGATGGGTGCTCTCCATGCGGGCCATCTGAGTCTCGTTGCCGCCAGCTGCCAACAATGCGATGTGACAATTGTCACTATTTTCGTCAATCCTACACAATTCATAGGTGGCGAGGATTTCGAGGCTTATCCGCGCAATGTCCCGCAGGATCTGAAACTGCTGGGACAACATGAGGTCGACCTGGTTTTTATACCTACCCAGGATGAAATGTACCCCACGGGATCGTCGACACTCGTACAGCCACCGGATGTGGCCCAACCCCTGGAGGGTCTCTGCCGACCCAATCATTTCCACGGAGTCGCCACCATTGTACTTAAACTGTTCCACATGATTCCCGCCGATGTGGCTTACTTTGGTCAAAAAGACTACCAGCAAACGCTGGTCGTCCGCCAGATGGTAGCAGACCTCCGTATTTCGATGCGAATCGAGATCTGCCCGACGGTGCGCGAATCCGACGGATTGGCTCTGAGTTCACGGAATACTTATTTAAACAAACATCAGCGGGAACAGGCTCTTGCCCTCTCTCACAGCTTGCAAGTGGCATCCCAACTGGTGCAAACAGGAGATCGTGAATCGGCCAGCATTATTTCAAAAATGCGCCAAGTCTTTGCAGATGCGGGCGTGGCCAGAATCGACTACATCGCGCTGGTTGATCCAGATACTCTGGCCGAAGTTCGTCAGGTAAATGAACCAACACTGGCTGCTGTTGCTGCACATGTTGGTGATGCTCGCTTGATTGATAATCAACTGCTCGAACCCTAGCAGGCTAGGCTAACCGTCAACCCTATGCGGCAAACGCTCGTTCACTTACCTCCTGAATTCGCTGGAATTCCGGTTTTCGGATGTGGCTGGTTACTGATCGCATGGGCTTTTCTGTCGATCGGATTTCTCATCTGGTTGATCCGACAATACGGCTGGAATGCTAACACGAGAGGCCATCTACCCGTTTTAGTGCTGATGGCATTGGCGATCATCGGGCTTAAATACATCGAAGAAAAAGACTCGCTGGGACACGTTGTGGGACTCCCCATCCGCAGTTACGGAGTCATGGTTCTGCTTGGGGTTTTATCAGGTGTGTGGCTCGCAACTTATCGGGCCCGTCGCATGGGCGTCGATCCGGACAAAATCTTGTCGCTTGCTACCCGCATGTTTTTTTTCGGGTTTTTGGGCGCGAGATTGTTCTATGTTATCGAATTCTGGGACGACCAATTTGCCCACGAAAACCTGAAGCAAACCTTGATTGCCATCGTTAATTTCACCGAAGGGGGACTCGTCGTCTACGGTTCGTTGATCGGTGCTTTACTGGCTGCTTGGCTCTACCTGCGCCGACAAAAGTTGCCTATTCTGGCTGTGGCAGATCTTATAGCACCCAGCTTGCTGCTGGGGTTAGCTTTCGGACGAATTGGCTGCCTGCTCAATGGTTGTTGTTTCGGAAATGTCTGTGATACACCGTTGGCAATCACCTTTCCGCGTACCAGTTCGAGTGTCCAAGGTGCAACAGAAAGCCCCCCCTTTCAGTTTCAACTGCAATCCGGCCAACTGCATGGTATCCGGGTCGTTGCTGATACCGAGGGAAACCCGGTGATAAAACACATCGATCCGCAGTCACCTGCCGCCGCGCAGAACTTGAATGTCGGAAACCGGCTGATATCGATCAATGGTAAATCGGTGACCAGTCTCCAAGAAGCCTATGGCGTGTTTTATCAATTGGGAACAGATGTCTCCTTGCAAACGAAAGATGGTAATCATGCGACATGGTCGTTGGCTGAGTTTCCTCAACGTACTCGGCCCGTTCATCCCACGCAAATCTACAGCAGCATCCATGCCGGATTATTGTGCCTGTTCTTGTTAGCATACTATCCCTTCCGCAAAAGGGACGGCGAAGTCATCGCCCTTTGCCTGACGATTTATCCCGTCAGTCGGTTCTTGCTGGAAATCATTCGTGCCGACGAGAAATTAACACAGAATCTCACGATCTCTCAGTTGGTCAGTGTCGTGTTACTGGCAATCATCATTGCTGTGTGGACTTACGTGCTCCGGCAGCCACGAAAGTGCGTTTTTCCACCCGCATGATGCCGAGTTAATCCAGCACAGGCGATTGGTCACCCTGATCTGCGATAGCTTCAGACAAACAAAATGTCGAACCCTACAACCAACTTCAGCGTAGGTGAAAAGAGGAGCTGGGACGGAACATGTTGTCCAGGGCCGGCGGAGGGTTCGTCTGTCGGCAGTTGCTAGCGGATAATACCCTGTTTTCCTGCCGGAAGTTCCACGATTTGACAAGTATCTGGCAACCGGCCAAGATACGTTCGGCCAAGGGAACCCCGATTCTGTGGATAAGTCGGATGATACGACCGGGAACTTCCTCTTCTCACCAAGCGTCTTAATTTCTGGAGCAGTTGTGAACGAAGATGTCCGGCTCATCGACGAAACCTTGGCTGGCAACACCAAGTCATTCGGCGAGTTGGTACAGAAGTACCAAAACCGGCTTTTCAACACCATGTTCCATGTTGTGGGCTCCAGAGAAGAAGCAGAAGACGTCGTCCAGGACGCTTTCGTCCAGGCTTTTGTGAAACTGCGATCATTTCGTGGCGCCAGTGCGTTTTACACCTGGTTGTATCGGATAGCCTTCAACCTATCGGTCAGCCGCCGTCGCCGCAAACGGCCTTCACTTTCCCTTGATGTGGTACGCGAAACGACAGGAAACGATCCCTTGGCAGAAAATGGATGTCCCACCGAGCTGATGGAGCGAAAAGAATCCGTCGAACAGATTCGACGCGCTTTGGAAACACTACAGGAAGACCACCGGGCAATACTGGTATTGCGCGAAATCGAAGGCTATTGTTATGAAGAAATCTCACACATACTGGACATGCCCGTCGGGACGGTTCGTAGCCGTCTGCATCGCGCCCGATTACAGCTGCGCGGAGAACTTGAAGAAACATTGAAAACCCATCCGAAATGAGACCGAGAGAACATCCATCGACACGATGTCTCCTGACAAACAGCCCAACGATCACGAACTGATTAGTGCCTATCTCGATGGTGAGTTGCACGGCGATGAATTAGCGCGCGTGACAAAGTGGATTGCTTCCGATCCCCAGTACAGCCAACTGCTGGCCGACCTGCGCCTGATCAGCACCCAAATCCAAGAGCTCCCACAACAGACACCTGCAGAAGATTTAACGGGAAGAGTTCTCCGGCAGTCAGAGCGCACATTGCTACAACCGGCTGTCGACTTGAACACGTCCTACAACCCCGATTCTGCGCCCGCCGGCCACGAACGAGGACTACTGCGCGGAGCGGTTTGGGGGGCAGCGGCCGTCGCAGCTGCCCTTTTGCTGTCGGTCTTCTTGCCACGTGACTCAGCTAAAATCGCCTCCCTTCCATCAACGGTCGACTACGACATCGCAGAAACCAACCCTCAACAACCGGACGTCTTGGAGCGCAAAACCGTCTCAGATCATGGCAACCTGAAAGTCGATTCTTTGAATAACGTGAAGATTGCAGATCATGCCGAGCCACTTGGCGCCAAAAGGGCAAAACCGGGACTTGAAAGTGATCGACAATTCAAGCGTAATTTACTGGCCGATTCTGCACGATCTGGAAAATTGACAAACACAACCGTGGCTCGCGGTCAGGCGCGTGAAGTGTTTGAGGAGGAGTTGAATCAGTCGGACATAACCGGAGAGTCGTTCCCGGAAGACAACCGATCGCTGCGCCGTGGACTGACGGCCTCGCCAAACGGTAAGGCCCCAGACGATAGGTCCCTCGTGCAGGCATTCAACAAAACTTCAGGCGAAGAGACGGCCCCGGCCCAGAGTGACTGGAAGTGGGCGGCAGTGCTCCAGTTATCAACCGAACAGCTGCGTCTAAAAACTCTGGAAAATGCTTTCGCCCAACACGCCATCGACTTCGAATTCCAGGTTCCTGTAACACCGGCCGCTCCTCCCGGCGTATCAGACATTGCCCACACTCTCCGATCGGAGGAAGCACAGCCAGTCGATGCGTTTACTCGCGATTCGCAATTCGCCCGGAAATACATCCTGGTACGGGCTCACCGGGATCAAATTCTTGCCACGCTTCACGATCTCCAGGATCACTTGACAAATAATCCGGCTCCCGGCTGGGCCATGGCTGAAAAAAAGGGTCGCTCCAGTGAGGAACCACATTTACCGTCCAGCCATTCTGCTAACGATGAAATGATCTCTGTGCTGTTTGTAGTTCAAATCGTGACGGCAAACGATACCATGCCTTCGGTCGAGGCGGATGCAAAAACCGAGCCGCCGTAAGAGTTCCAATCCAACTGGACCGGGCCACATCGCATTGGTCTACAACTCGGTAGTTTTCCGATTCACTTTTCCCAGCCAGGTGCCGGATATTCAGGATCAGTGCGGGACCCTCAATCGACAATTTATCAACAGCTTTTCAACGGTCGTTCAGACAATTGGACAACCCGCTCGGCCGCAGCAAACACTGTCGTTACAGTAGTTGCCACCACTCTCTGATCATGAGATGTCAAACAATCATTCGGTCACGTGGTGGAAGTGGTCACCACCCGGTCGCTAGAATTCCTCGCTCCAGGGGATGTCCGATCGAACCGGCGCCTCCCCAGAGGTTCTCTCAAAAATCCAATCAAGAGCGACTTAACTGAGAAGAACGTTCGATGCGGTACAGGTTCCAGGACTGGCCGATCGCAACGAATCTTCGGCGAAAGGAGTTCGCGCCATGAGTGACGAGTCTACCCAATACACCGAGCTAGATGCCGAATCAAAACTCTTTGTCGGACGCTGGAATCGTCTGATCAGCACCACCAACTGGACGAAGGGTCAAATCATCCTGGAATGGCGGGAAACCCTGGTTTCCGCCGGGGTTCCGCAGCAAGAACATTCGGATGAGGCGTGGGCCTCGTGCGTTGGTGGAGTGACGGGGCAGCACGTTGGCAGACTACGCCGTGTGGCTTCCCGGTTTAGTGCTGTGTACGAGCAGTATGATGGTCTCTATTGGAGCCATTTCCAGGCCGTTCTCGACTGGGACGATGCGGAAATGTGGCTGGAAGGTGCTGCGCAAAACAGTTGGTCGGTGGCCGGCATGAAAAAAAACCGGCAGGAAACCCTGGGAATTGTCGAGGAAGAAAATAGCACGCCACAGGACATGGTTACCGAGATTCGTGAAGACTTGATTCCTGGTTTGTCTTCGACGATTTCCCCCACGGTCAACGAAACCAAGGCGGAAGTAAGATCCTTGAATGAGGGTCCCATCGATGAGGAGCTCCCTGCAGATCAACCCGAGGATTCTATCGCGGAGCCAGTTAATGTGGTCGAGATGCCCGCTCCTGACCGTGCACTGAATCGTGTGCGCCCCTTCGAGGAATTGGGAAACTTGCCCGCGGACGTCGTCGAAGCATTTGAGAGCTTCAAACTTGCCATCCTGCGGCATAAGAACCAACAATGGCAGGAAATTGCCATGGAGGACGTGCTGAGCACACTGGACTCCTTGAAAGAACTCGCCCTGGCCCCTCAAGCAGATTCCACTTCGAGTTGAACGATCCCTTCAAGAACTGGTTTCATAGAAATCCAAATCGTCTTGATTGGTCGCCCTGGGTGGTTCGCCCCAGATAGAACGCAACAGCTGATA
>JAYZCF010000029.1:0-8784 GCA_036338455.1 Planctomycetota bacterium | reverse complement strand
GACATGTTGAAAATTACCGGCCAACAAACGGAACGACTCTCGACTGAACATCAGGGAGATCGGGTTGCGGCGTTTAGTCACATACGTCTCGACCGCGTGGGAGATTGCATCGATTCCAGTCAAAGCAGTGACCTGGGTCGGTTGGGTTAATGTCAATAGCGGGTCCAGGATGGCGACACGAAAACTAGCCTTGGGGTCCCCACAAGCCATTTTGACGTGAGTGACTGCATCGGAAATCAGGGCAAACGATTGCATCTCGCTGCCTGTACCGGCAGTCGTCGGAACAGCAATCATCGGCAACATCTCTTTTTCTGCCTTTCCAACACCCCAATAATCCTCAATTTTCCCACCATTGGAATAGAGGAAATTGACGCCCTTGGCGCAGTCCATGCTACTGCCTCCGCCCAGCCCGACCAGCAATTCCGGACCGTAACGTAAAGCCATCTTCAAACCCGCATCAACATCATCGGTGGTCGGGTTTTCCCTCGCCCCATCAAATAGCATGGCGTCGATGCTACATTTCCGCAGGGAATCTAAACCCCGCTGAACATGTCCCGCCGCCACAATGCCCGGGTCGGTAATCACCAGGGCGCGGTGGATGCCAAGGCCACGAGCCAACTCGCCCAGTTGGTCAATCGTGTCATGTCCGCAAACAAGACGAGTCCGGGGCTCAAAATCGAAGTTCATCATGAAACAACTAATGTTTGCAAAAATGGTTTGCTTAAAGTTTGCCAAGGGACAGTGTGCGGTCCCTGAGATCGGTTCCGCCTTGGCTCAGTTTCAAGATGGGGTATCCTGCAAAGCCACTTGGTACGCCCGAGAACGGAATAGGAAATCGATCAGGTTGCCCTCATGTGGCTGCAACCAATTCAAACGATTGGTAGCAATCGGTCCGATGTTCAACCGATCGATGTTGGTTGCTGCGGTCAACTGATCCACCCAATCCGGATCCTCCGTAATGGCCGTCCCTACCAAAGTGGGTCCCGCCTTCTTGATCATCTCTGCCTGAGGACAGCTGGCTACCGTCACGAAAGGGAACATGAACTCCTTGTTTACAATCGAACATTCGGTGCTTTCCGCATGAGCCACGACCGGTCGCAGGTAGGAAAAACGCTCATGTTCCACGAGGCGTTCCCCGTATTCAGCCGTACAATCGGTCACACCGGACTCACCCAGATCCTGTTCCACCATATTCCAGACAGTGGCTCCAACGCCAGGCGTCGTGAATGCGGCCAAGCCAGCTTCCGGATCCGTTGTCGGCAAGGGCTCGATTGGGCCGAGGCGTTCGGCAAGAGCTTGGGAAATCTCAACGGTGTGACGAGGTGCAAAAATCGTACTACAGTTGATACAACTGCGACCGCCGTTGATGTAAACGCTTTCGACCATCATGTCGATATATTCTTCCCAACGGTCGACGCAGTCTTCTCCCAGGAAAATTTTGGAAAAACCGGGTCCATGAACTTGAACGCGAGGGTCTCCAGCGTATTGGTTAACTGTTTTTTCACTGCCGAATATCATCGACCGACGACAACTCGACAGCAGGGTCGAACCGACATCATGCCCACCGGGGTAAAGCCCAATTGCCTCGGGCGGTATTCCAACCTGCTCAAAGGCTGAGGCGACTCGGTAAGCCGTCCACGGCTCAGACGAGCCCGGCTTCAAAACCAAACCAAACTGCAGCGGAATGACTGGTAACCAGAGCGTGTGAACACCCGGTGAATTCGAGGGCAAGACCGCGCCCAAAACGGAGGTTTGAGCCTGGTAGCTGACCATCACATCCCGGGACTCGACCCCGTAGCCGCGGCTCATGATCTCACGGGGCAACCCACGAGTCAGGCAATCCAGAATTTGCCCCATGTTCCGCAGCACGAAGCTGTTCTTCTTCATGTTGGATCGGCACATCGACTCGGGCAGACCGGTAGACGCAGATTGATGCGTCACAAACTCGTCAGCCGACTGGGTCCCACTGCCTAGAGGAAGGGTCTCACTTTCAAATAGATCCGCTGCCCGGGAGGCGCGTTCGATTAAGTCATCGATCGAGAATTCCCGCAGCAAATGACGGGCGCGATCCGACTTTTTCATATCCCGGGCCAACAGCCCCCCGTTGGCCTGACTGACACTGGCAATCGGCTCTCCCGTCTCAAAGTGGATGACCTCCGCTTTCTCAAGCGACTCATACGGCTTACCCCACCGCATCACAGGAATATCAATCACGAAAGTCTCTCCCAAATCAACTGCATGGAATTCGCCCTCGGCACATCAAAGGATGGACCGCATCAAAAGGTGTTTAATGTTTAATAGACGCCGACTGTCGTCGATGTGGCCAACTCGTGGAACGGTCGCACGCCACTAACCCCGTCCCAAGGGTAGAGGTCGAACGGCTCCTCCCGCTCACCTTCATCCCGCTCCAGAAAACCGGGAACAAAGAATTCAGGGGTCAGGGTCGTCAACTTCACTCTCCCCGTTTCACCGTAACCGACCACCGATGTGGGGTCGTCAAAGGAGACGACTTCGGTGACAGCTCGAGGCTGGGGAGCATAATAAGATATTTTGTAGCCATCCTCAGCCGTAACTGGCTTGCTACAGGCCAGCCCCATCAACGTGTTTCCATAGGTGGGTGTCATGTAGACGCCTCCCTCTGAAGCAGGCCCCCCCAGTAATTCTTCCACCGCGTAGCGCGTCCACTGGGGAGTGAACTCCGTACCACCGGAAAAGATCCCCTTGACTCCCAGTTCACTCAACGAGGTGCCGCGATCCTCCAAGGCCAGGCAGAGGTAATCGAGCAGCTTGGGCGTCGCGAACATACATTGAATGTCATGGCCCGCTGTCAAAATGGTAATCGCCTGGTCGATGCAGTGGTTCTTGTACGCTTCGATCTGCTCGGTCCATCCATTCTTGATCAACTTGACAACCCAACGCGGGTCCAGGTCGATACAAAACGAGATACCCCCACGGTATTGGGCCAGGTGTTCGACAGCCAGCCTCAGGCGTCGCGGACCGGAAGGGCCCAGCATCAACCAGTTGGCACCCTTGGGGAAATATTCGTCCGGCAAGGTGTCGCTGAACAGTTCATAGTCTGTACGAAAATCATCGACTACCACCCGGCTTTTAGGAATTCCGGTTGTCCCCCCTGTTTCAAATACGTAGGTCGGACGGTCTGCCATATCTTTCATCCGCCATCGCTCAACCGGCCCCCCTCTCAACCACTCATCTTCGAAGAGCGGGAATTTTTTCAGATCTTCATAGCACCGGACCTCGGTGAGCGGGTCAAAATTGAGCTCCGCTTTCTTCTGGAGCCAGAAGGGGCATCCGGTAGATTCATGAAAATGCCGCTGGACCATCTCATACGCATGCTGGTTAAGCTGGTCCTGGGCTTCTTGCTTGGCTGTCTCTAAATCGATACTGCTCGACATCTCTTCTTTTCTGTGTAATTTACTGCCTTGGTTTTGGTAACTGGAATCCGAACCGCAACGGATTGAGGAAGTTCACTCATTTTACGTTTCAGAGCGATCCGGTGTAGCAGACCGAACCGGTTATTTGCAGATTTCGGTCTTACTTTCTCGGGCCGGATGCCGGGCAGCGGGCAGGGAGAGAGCAACCAGATCCTCGAGACGAATGGCCGTCGCTACAAATCGCAGCAGACAGTCTCCCACTGCGATCTTGGGGTAGCTAAGCCTAATTCATCTCAGGCCCATCGCTCAAATCCGACTTGAGATGCTGCTTTAGATAGTTGGCCCGTTCAATGTTTCGCTGCATCGTATCCAATTCGTTACGACGCAGTTTTTGAAGATGCGCGGGCTGGGTGTGGATAAACAACTTGTTGATCGTGGGGATCTCCAAGTCACCAATCAACCCAAGATTGACGCCCATACGGACCTGGGAGAGCAGGTACATCGTCTCTTCACTGCTAATTTGTTGGGCATTCTGCAGCGTGCCATACGCACGACTCACTTGGTCAAAGAGATTGTGCTGATTCTCGCCACTGATCAGGAAATCCCTCGCCTTCCGCTCATAATTGATTAGTACAGGCACCACATCTCCGACCTGCTTGATCAACTCTTCCTCACTCTTACCCAACGTAATCTGGTTACTGACTTGGTAAAAATCACCCATCGCCTGGGAACCTTCGCCATAAAGTCCCCGCACCACGAGATTGATCCGCTGAAATGTTCGAAACACTTTCTCGATATGCTTGGTGATGACCAAAGCCGGCAAATGAACGAGGACACTGACCCGCATGCCGGTCCCCACATTAGTGGGGCAGGCCGTCAGGTAGCCCAGGTCTTTGTGAAAGGCATAGTTCAGATGCTCTTCAATCTGGTCGTCGACTTCGTTGATCTGATTCCAAGCGGATTGCAAGTCAAACCCGCTTTTCATGACTTGAATTCTTAAATGGTCTTCCTCGTTGACCATCAAACTCATCCGTTCCAGCTCGTCGATCGCCACAGCGCGGGCGCCTTCAGCATCGGCCAACTCGCGGCTGATCAACTGCCGCTCGACGAGGAACTGCCGGTCCAGGGTATCCAGTTCTGCCACGTTAATAAACGTTTGATCTTGAAACTGCTTTCCCGTCTTCAGTTTTTCCCGGACAGTAGATTCAATACTCGCGCGGTCGATATCGGTGCAACGCTTGATAAACGGATAGTCGGCCAAGTTCCGCGCCAATCGAATCCGACTGGACATGACGATATCGGAATCCGGCCCATTCCCTTTAAGCCATTCACCACAACTGCTTGCCATCGAGTCGAGCATCAACTTAGTTATCTCCCTCGATTGCTCGAATACGGTCTCTCAATTGCGAGGCCTTTTCATAATCTTCATTTTCAACAGCTTCCTTCATTTCACGTCGCAGGCGAATCGTCTCGGTCTGCATTTCCATATCCTCGGAGCCCCTTTTCGGTCGTTTCCCCACGTGCACATTGTCACCGTGTACATTGACCAACAGAGGTTCCAACTCGGCAGAAAAACAGGCGTAATCATTCGGGCAACCCAATCTCCCTGACTGCCGAAATTCGTAAAACGAAATTCCGCAAATCGGACATTCCCTCGAGTCGAGTTCCTTCAGGTCTTCTGCCGTTTGTTCCAGCTTGAGTTGTTGCTGCAGAACCCCGGTAATCGTGGGCGCCTCTTCAACATCGTCGTCCGTCTTGAGGTACTCTTTGGCACAATCTGGACAGAGATGCAGTGCCAGGAGTTCGTCACCCGTCAAATCGGTGATGTGGAAGGTAGCCGGTTTTTCACATTTTTGACACTTCATCGGTGCATTCTTATGGAGCCGGATACGAATCCGTCGCCGTTGCAGGTTGTTGAGTTACAGAGACGTGTTAAGCTTGGCCAATGGACCTTAATTGACAAGGTCGGTGAGGACTTTCATTCAATGGCAGCTTCGCAGAATCTTACGCTTCCCGGTCGACGTTTTTCAAGGGCGGTTTAATTTACCGCTGGCAATTTCCCGTGCGTTGTTTTCCAAATCGAAAAAAATTCAAAGAATTATGTGAATCCCATGACGCGGTACCGGTTTTTCGCCGCCTCCTGTGTGATTCACTGACACCCGTGTCAGCCTTCCTGAGACTCGACGCAGGTACCGATGCCTGCCTGTTTGAAAGCGTGGTGGGTGGGGAACGAGTCGGTCGTTACAGTTTTCTGGCAACCGACCCCCATATGCGGCTGGTTGCATCGGGGAATTCCCTCTCGATTATCCGCGGCGATCAGGAGGAAACCCGCGTGGCAGAAAACCCCCTGCAGGAGTTTCGCGAACTGATTGAGAGTGTCCGAGTCGCCCAAATCGACGGACTGCCACCCTTTACCGGTGGCGCCGTCGGCTATGCCGGATACGATGTCGTCCGTTACGTAGAAAACTTGCCCGACAGCCCACCAGACGACCGCGGGTTGAACGATCTGGCCTTTTCGTTTTACGACTCCATGGTGGTTTTTGACCACATCACGAAGACGTTGACCATTGTCGCTTTAGCAAGGCCAAGTCAATTCGATTCGAATGAAGCGGCTTATGATCAAGCCGCTTCTCGAATTGACCAAATCATCGAACAACTCTCCTGCCCAGAAACAGGATTGTCATTTGATGACGTAGACACCGAACCCGTCGAGCCGACCGAATTCACCAGCAATTTCACCCAGTCCGAATTCGAGAACGCGGTACGCCGCTGCAAAGACTATATTCGCGCCGGCGATATTTTCCAGGTAGTCATCAGCCAACGACTGGAGACCGCCATGGAATGCCAGCCCTTTGAAGTCTATCGGACATTGCGGGTGTTGAACCCCAGTCCGTTCATGTTCTTCCTCAGGAGTGGAGATTTGACGCTGGTCGGCAGCTCTCCTGAAATCATGTGCCGCGTTGTCGATGGGCAAATGACGGTTCGCCCTTTGGCCGGCACGCGTTGGCGAGGAAAGACCGAATGTGAAGACCAGGAACTGGAACGCCAGTTACTGGCCGATGAAAAGGAACGAGCCGAACACGTCATGCTGGTCGACCTCGGCCGCAATGACGTGGGTCGGGTAGCGGAGTATGGCTCGATTGAACTACCCGACCTGATGGTGGTTGAGCGATACAGCCACGTGATGCATATCTCGTCCACGGTTACCGGACAACTGCGGGAAGATTGTGATGCGTTCGATGCGCTCATGGCCAGCTTGCCTGCCGGGACCGTTTCTGGCGCTCCCAAAGTCAGGGCGATGCAAATTATCGACGAAATAGAGCCTCAACGAAGGGGACCTTATGCCGGCGCCGTTGGCTATTTCGATTATTCACAGAACATGGACACCTGCATCGCCCTGCGAACGATGGTCATCAAAGCAGGGAAAGCATACATCCAGGCTGGAGCGGGGATTGTTGCCGACAGCGACCCGACGGCGGAGTATCGGGAAACACTGAACAAAGCCAAGGGTCTACTGCGCGCGATTGAATTGACCCGAGCCCGCCTTGAGCAGGACTGATTCCTGTTGCCAACTCTCAGGCATGTTTCCCTCCCCTCGGGGTCAGCTACCCGTTGGCCGGCGTGACGATTATCATGGTGGTATCAACCTTCCTGCCAATCCAAACACGATTCTCGGATTGAAAACTGTGAAAATCCTGCTTGACGAGCAACAACTCAATGAGGGCGTAGAAAAGCTGGCGCATTCGATCAACCAGTCGTATGGGTCACGTCCCCTGACCATCATCGGTATTATGACGGGAAGTGTTATCCTGTTGGCTGACCTCGTTCGCAAACTCGACATGCCGATGCGGGTCGGCGTCTTGCAAACGACCAGTTACCACGGAACGCAGCGAGGTCCATTGACCATCGATGCCGACATGATGCTCGACGTAACGCAGCGAGAAGTCTTGCTGATCGACGACATTTTCGACACAGGCCACACCTTGACTGCTGTCATCGAAAAGGTCCGCCAGCTCGGCCCGAAAACGATTCAATCAGCCGTGCTCCTGCGAAAAACGGGGCAACAACAGGTAGCGTGGCAACCGGATTTCATCGCCTTTGACATACCGGATGAATTTGTCGTTGGCTACGGTTTAGACTACAACGATGAATATCGGAACCTTTCACATATTGCCTGCCTGGAACCAGACGACTTGGCCGTATCGGATCAAGGATCCTAACTTGCATCGATTGCCCCAATGAGCGCGGCGATCGATTGGACTCTATCCCGCAGGAACCGTGGGTTGAAAACCGAACATCCCGAGAACGAAACCACGCACCCCCGACCGATGCACATCGCGTTCGTTGCGGAAAAATTCTGGCCGTTCTCTGGGCCGAGCGAACTTCAGTTGGGCGAGCTGGCTGTCGAGTTGGATCGCCAGGGCCACATGATTCAGATCCTGACTTCCAAGCTTGACAAAACTTGGCCTGGCCTGCTGGATTATCGTGAAATCCCGATCCACCGAATCGCCAGCGGAAGTGGGCCCTGGGCGACGCTACGCAATGCACGACGGTTCGGCAAACACTTGAGGGGAATCGAGGGCCTCGATTCCCTTCTGGTTTTCGGCATCAACGCGGTGACGTGGGCGGTCCTGCGAACGATGGGGCAGCAAATGCCGGTGATCGTTTTTATTGACCGCTCCCTCTTGGAAACCGACAAGCTAAACCAGATACCCCAACGGCAGATCGAGGCTCTGAAACGCGCCCGCGCCGTCATAACCAACTGCCGGGAACTGGCCGACAATTTATTGCAACTTCCCGGCATGCCGTCGGTCCAGGTGATCCCGAACGGGGTCAATACTGTGGAAAAACTTCCTTCACTGTCATCGCAAAGTGGTGCCCGGGCAGCGCTCTCCGAAGCGCACCCTATCCTCGGCGTCGATGCGGGCCAACCGCTGGCCATCACATCCCTATCACATAACAACGACGAGGGAATCTTGGATACCATCGGTGCCTGGTCGACGGTCATCGAGCACTACCCGAGAGCGAAGCTGTGGATCGTAGGAGAAGGCCTGCTGGCGGCCAAGGCGTGGCAGAGGATCGTCAAACTGAACCTCGTCCACTCGGTGATCATGCCCGGTTTTTTTGACGAAGACTCTGGACTATTGCTGGCGGCTGACCTGTATATTTACGCTTTCCACACACCTCGCGCTGACCCCATGCTGATTCGGGCTATGGCTAAACAACGTTGCATACTGGCGACGTCAAATCGCTGGACCGAATCCTTTATCACACCCAATGAAAACGGCCTCTTGGCACCAGCCGCCCAACCGGCCGCCCTGGCAGAGGCGATCTTGCTGGCATTTGCAAAGTCAGACCTGCGTAGTCGGCTTGCCAACGGCGGCGTACGAAC
>JAYZCF010000028.1:0-6558 GCA_036338455.1 Planctomycetota bacterium | reverse complement strand
CGGCGGCAGCCAGCGGGGCCTTGAACGAGGCCGTCAACGCCATGAGACAGGCCAACCGTTTGCAGCTAGCCAGCAGCGACTCGATCGCCCTGAAATACGTCACCCAAACCAACGAACGGCTCTCTTTCGTCCGTCGGGAATTGATGACCGAGCCACTGGGCGATTTTTCGTCCAAGACATCCACCCCTCTTTTAACCCACCTCAGCCTGGTGCCCCTGCACTGGGAGTTAGTCAACCACTTGGAAGAAACAGCTTGGAAACCGAACAGCCTCACGGGGGGGGATTTTGAAAACCTGGAGCATATGACGAAGGCAGGTTGGAAAAACCGTCGACTCGAATTTGCCGGGGTGAACACCCAAGTCGAATTAACTCGGGAAGCCAAAGCCGAGGGCGACTATGGGCTGAGCATCCGCGTTGCAGCGGACCCATCGACCGGGGTGCTCCCGGCAACCCCCGTCTGGATCACCAGTGCGCCGGTCACCGTGAAATCAGGTCAACTCGTTCGAATTCACGGCTGGGTAAACGTGCCGAAGGTGATTTCAAACAGCCAAGACGGCTTAACGATCACAGACAGCCTGGGAGGTGAAACGCTGGCCGAACGGATACCGGTCACCGAGGGCTGGCAGGAATTCACGCTGTACCGCGGGGTTCCGCGAGACGGGGAAATCACCGTCACACTCGGCCTCTCGGGGATCGGTACCGCGATGGTCGACGAAATGACCATCCGAGTGGTGGACTTGCCCGAACCGGGCGTGCGGGAAGCCCGCAAGCAGTAACGGCCGAACTGCCAAAGGTTGGCGCAATAAAAAACCGGCCACAGAGGCCGGTCATTATTTGCAGGCGACCAAAAGGGGCCTTACTGATTGAGAATCAACTCTTGGCATAGGCTGACTTCGGAGGCGAAACCAATCCCATCGAAGTACCACTTGAACGGGCAAACCGTTCCTTGCTGCCATCATCGAGATACCGATACCCAATCCGGGTCGGTTGGTTGGTCTTGGGACAAAGCGCCATGACGGTGGATGCATGTATCGGCATCTCCTTGTGCAAACGCCCACCCTGGGGATTTCGCTGGCTTGGCTTGACATGCTTGTAGACCATATTCACGCCTTCGATCAGAAGCTTGTCCTTGGCGTGATCTACAGAGACGACTTTGCCGGTCACACCGCGGTCTTTCCCGCGAATCACCTGAACCATATCACCGACGTTGATTTTCATGCTTCACTCTATTCCTGAAGTTGCCTGCGGCACTGTTTAAATTGAATTGGAACCGCGAATCTTCGTACAAGAACCCGGAAATGTCAAGGCTTAAACCTCAATCCTCGGGACTGAAATAGGCGTGCAGGTTCGCCCGAGCGGCCTGAATTTCACACTCCAGCCCTTGATAATTCCTCGGATTCCCACCCGAAAAACTGCCGTGAACCTGTTTCACACCCAGGAACCGTACCACTTCCACCACGTTGGCCGCAGAAATACCGCCGGCAGGCAGGATACTCAACTGCCCCGCCGTCCGATCGACCAGTTCCCGCATCGCTGGCAAGCCCGCCGAGCAACCCGCGGCTCGCCCACTGGTCATTACCCGGTCCACCCCCAGATCCATCAATTGCCGACTGGCCGATGACCAGTCAACCAGCTGATCAAATGCCTTGTGAAACACGAGGTCCCCCTCACCAACCAAATCGCGCATCTGACGGCAACGCTCCCCGTCCACCTTTCGATCGTCCGTCACCGCGCCAAAGGCCAGCCCTTGGACTCCTGCCCCCATGAGCCATTGCGCACTACAGACCATCGTTTGCCACTCGTGCGCATCGTAACAGAAATCACCCGAACGGGGCCTTACCATTGCCACCACCGGGATCGTTACCCGTTCCATGACCGATTCGACCAGACCGGCCGAAGGGGTCAAGCCATCGAGTTCGAGCGCCAAGTTCAACTCGAGTCGTTGAGCCCCAGCCTGTTCTGCAACCAGCGCACCCTGCAACGAGTCAACGCAAGCTTCCAACAGGAACGGGGCCGACTCTGTCGTCATGGATCGCCTATCGGTCTTGGTCTTTGTCTTTGTCAGGGTGACAGTACTTGAGGGCCAACAAGCAATAGCTGGTCACCAAGTTGGGATCGCCTTCATACCAACGGTCTGCCTCATTGGTCCAGGAACCGTTGGCATGCTGTCGGGCTTGAAAAGCGTTGAGCAAATCAGCTCGCCAATTATGCTTGTTCCCGTTGGCGTCGACGATGGTTCGTTCGCCATTAGCATCGAGCGCTTTGGCAAAGACGTGGTAGTAGTAATACAAACCCTGAAGTCCCATGCCGGGATTCGTCTGCAGGTCGTAATGCCTTGCGATCCAATCCTTGGCTGCTTGCACTCGAATATCGTTTTTGGACAAGCCCGCGTAAAGAAAACTTTTCAGACCGGCATAGGTCATCGACGCATAACTGCGCAACCCGCCGTCGGGGGTCTTGCCACCATCGATTTGCACCTTGGTTTCACCTTCACCCACAGGCGTATAAATAAAACCGCCCCGATCATCGCGGGTCACATGGGTCGCGTATTCCTGATCATTGTATTGGCTGGGAAGATTTTGGGCCCGGGACATGAAAACGACCGCTTTTTGGACCGCTTCACTCGAGGAATCCTCACCAGCCGCTTTCAATGCATCGATAAAAAACGACGTGTTCGACATATCCGGGCGCTTATGCTTGCCATATCCCTGGCCACCGTAAAACGTGCTGCTGCGGTTATACCCTTCGGCGTCATCCCATTGAATGTTCTTTTGAAAATCGATCGCCTTGCGAATGACCTCATCGTACCGACCGTCTTCATTGGCCGCGACGAAGCACATAACGGCCACACTGGTTTCATAATTACGCAGGTTGCTTTCCGGTGCGTAAACACCGCCATCCGCTTGGATGAACCCTTGCAGATAATTAAGGCTTTTCTGTACACGGGGACTGGTGCGAGGAACGCCATTCTCAAGCAGCGCGGTGGTGCACATGGCCGTCACGGCCGGACCCAATGATTCACTGAACGCGCCATTATCGGCCTGACTGTTTTCCAAGTACTGAATCGCCTTGGAAACGACCTGTCGGTACGTCTTCCCATCAACCGCTGCGACAGTCTGCCGATCCGGGCCGTCAAGCTCCTGCGCTTCAATCAACCCGCTCAGGCCGATCAACAGAACAAAACAACTGGCCAAAAAACGGTAAATAGATCTGGCTGCCACCGTGCCCCTCCCCTGCTGCTAAACAAAATTAATCGTGCGAATGTCTATGGAGCCCCATTCCGACTTCATTCTCCCATCATCACCGGGGACCCGCTGGGGGCCAATCCACCGACAAGCAAACGCCGGGTTTCACACGATGACTGCAGAGATGACACTTGGGCAACGCCAGACTCAAGCCTTGCCCTGACGTCAATTCACAATTGCCAAGATATCCGCTTCGCTCATGATCAGCAGTTCCTGACCATCAACATCAATTTCCGTCCCGGCGTAACTCGAAAAAAGGACGCGGTCACCTTCACCAATTTGCGGTTTAGCGCGATTCCCGTCTTTCAACATGGAACCCTCTCCAACCGAAAGCACCCGACCTTGTTGCGGTTTCTCTTTGGCACTCTCAGGAAGAACAATTCCGCCGGCCGTAGTTTCCTCGGCTTCCATTCGCTTGACAACAATCTTGTCACCAAGGGGTTCGATTCTCATTTCAAAATCCAATTGGGAGGTGATTCATTGAACCGGTGAACCAAGTTTGATCCACATACCAGTTCAGGATGGAAAGCTTATTATTGTTTCATGGGAGAAAAAGGGCTTCAAGGCGGAACGGTCGAGAAGCGAAAATTGTTTGAATTCAACCTGTTTCAAACAACCTGAACCGTATAATTTGCCAAAAATGCCCGTTTCTACCCCAAGGCAGGGTAAGGGAGGACGAATGCCCATTAGCCACTTGGTTACCAGCACGGAATCAGAATAAACCCGCGAATTGCTGGTTTCACTTCGGTTGTGGTACGATTTTCCTGTCGAGCTTTTCAAACGGATCTGCAACCATTCCCACACCCGGGGCCCACCCGATGCTGGCCGGGAATTCAAACAATCACTGACTTGGCAACCTGGACAACGATGAAATTTTCACGACTCAATCTGGCCATTCTGATCACCCTTGCCCTGTTAGCTCAGTCGGCTCGAGCCTTTCAATCGATCGACCCAGACGATCGTCCGACCGAAACGGGCGCATTTTTTGAGCGCACACACGGTGCTCTGGAAGTTGCCCTCGAAATGTTCGACGAACAACGTGAAATGCCGAAAAACGACGACTTGGCGTTTTACGATTTTTTGAGCCGAACCCAAGAGTCGCAACAGCGAAAAATCGAGGGTTACTTGGAAGTGGCCGCCGAGTCACTCGGCATCTCCAAGATCAATGATCGCCGAGGAAAAATTGCGAACCTGCGAGAGCAGATCGTCACCTCACGCAAAAACATTTCCATCTACCAAAGGAAACGGATCTCGGCTCCCGAGTCAACTTACAATCCCCTGTCTGTTAGCCAAAAAGGTTACGATAAAAAAATTGAACGGGAACGAGAAAACATTCAGCAGGCTGAAGCAGAAATCCAAGAAGAGAAAGAGACCCTGATTGCTGAACTGAATCAACTTGGCATGAAAATCACACCTGAGAATGTTGACATCCTGCTCGAGTCGATCACGGGTGATGAGTTTGTTCGCATCTCCGTGATTTTTGACAACGCCAAGCAATTTGCCCGCGACCTCGAGCAATTAACCGATCAGACTGGAGAAGATCTGGAGACGGCCAAAAAATATTACGGTGTCTACCTGATGCTGCTTAAAACGATCGACCAATTGCAAAATAAATTCATCGAAAACGTCGACGACGTCTATTACCCCAAGCTCGATCAGTACGCTCAGGAGGCCAAGCAAAATATCCGCGAGGCCCGCCAGGCAATTCAAGCAGGCGGCAATGCCAAGGTGTTGGAAAACAACATCTTTAATAACCAGATCACTTACGATGCGGCCATGTTCTACAAACAGAGCTTGGCCAAACAGAAATCGCAAATGGAGCGCGCCAATCGAGAGACCCGCAAAAACATTCTGACCGCCGTCAATACGTATCGCACCGCGGCGCTGAGCAAGGACCTCGCCTCGCTGATGGCCGTCAGTCGCCGAGCCTTTGAGTCGATCTCCAATCTTTCCATGCCCGATCTGCGGCCCTTTGACAACACGAGGATGAAAGAAGAATTCAGCAAACTGACTCGGGAAATGCAGACCGACCAGTAACAATGCCGCCGGCCCAACCCCAGACCTGGTCACCCGGGATTCAGTCCGGATACGTCTGCAACTCGGTCACGACAGCATCCAACCTAATATCCCAATCTGCCGGCTCGATCAGTTCAACGCGTTGCAGTTCATAGGCTAAGCCAATCAATGCTGGGGGAGGTTGTTCACCCGGGGTCCGGGTAAAGGCAAAACTCCGATCGTAGTACCCTCCGCCAACCCCGAGACGGTTACCCAAACGGTCGAAAGCAACCAAGGGAAACAGGGCCAAGTCGAGCTGGTTGGCTGCAATCCACTCGGATTCCGGCACCGCCGGCTCATCAATGCCGAAACGGTTTTTTCGCAAGGCCGCATCCCGGGTCCAACGGGCAAAGCGTAACGGGTCGGTCTTGCCGCGAAGCATGGGTACAAACACCTGCTTGCCTTCTTGCAGAGCACGATCCAACAGGGGCAATGGGCTGATCTCGCCATCGAAAGGAAGGAACCCGGAAATACGCTCACTCGCCCGGTAATCGGCCCGCAATGCAACCTGTTCGGAAATCCGGTAACTCGCCTGCACGGCATAAGGGGCAGGGATCGCCCGTCGCGCATCGCGAATCTGCTTTCTCAAACGGGAGTTTGGGTTTTTCGGGGATGCCATCCGTCTTCCATCCTGCTAGGTCATAGGAGTTGCGGGGAAACCGTCATTCATGGTTCATCATGGTTCATCATGGTTCATTACCTGGTGGGTGGAGGGGCAGGCCCTCGTCCCGATCGAAAACCAGCTGACCTCGCACCATCGTCTTTCGGACGATGCCACCCCACTGACAGAAGACAACACGATCCATCGTCCGCTCTACGGGACAACCTGACAGGGCCGGGTGCTCGGCATCGAGTACCAACAGGTTAGCCGGCTGGTTAAGACCAATCTGACCGTGACCCGCAGACCCCAAGGCTCGGGCCCCCCCCAACAATACTTCGGTAAACAAACGGTCGCCACAGGAATTCTCCTTGTCGCAAAGAATGGCCCGACGATGCATGGTCAGCCGCTGCCCATATTCCAGAAGTCGCAATTCGGCGAATGGGTCGAGCGCCACATGGGAATCGCTACCGATCGAAATCTTCCCCCCCGCCTCGATAAAATCGGATGCTGGGAACAGACCATCTCCGAGATTGGCCTCGGTGGTGGGACACAGCCCGACGACAGCCCCAGATTCGGCCAAGCGGCAGCGTTCCTGTTCGCTCATGTGAGTGGCATGGATCAGGCACCATCTCGGGTCGATATTGACGCAGTCCATCA